>CAYMYK010000225.1:0-4717 GCA_964394625.1 uncultured Pirellulales bacterium | reverse complement strand
TCAAAAGAAGGTCTTCAAGTGGCTCATCGTCTCAATCATCATTGCCTGTTCTCAAATCCAGACCGTCGCCGAAAGCGACCAGCCCTGCACGCCGGCAATCGAGTTCACCGTGAAAACCTGCGACGGCTTGGAGCTACCCGCACAAGTTCGTAAGCCCTCGATCTCTGCAGGCAAGCTACTGCTGTTCATCAGCGGTTCCACACCATACGACCACAGGGGTAACCAATGGGCTGGCTGGGACGCCAGCGGCAATATAATACCCGAGAAGCAGGACTTCTACTCCAGATTCATGGATGTAATGTCTTCGAAGGGCTACCGAGTTGCCACTATGGCAAAGAGAAGTTTCGTTGACTCCCAAAGGATTCCCCGTCCGAATTTGAGTGATTTGGCCCTTGACGTGCGCTCTCTCATACTTGAATTGAAAAGCAGAGAATTGCTTCGAACCGCCGATGACCTTGTTATTGTCGGTTACAGCGAAGGCAGTATCGTTGCAACAAAAGTGCTGGCCCTGCTAAAAGAACAACCGGCCGCATGCATTCTTCTCGGCTCGGGTTCAGGGGCCTTCAACTTCAAGACGCAGTCTTGGCAGGACTGGTATCAAACCGATGTCCTGCGAAGAATAAAAGGTTGGTCTGACGAGCAGATACGAACCGAGTTCGAACAGATGGGCAAAATCATGACTACTCTTCTAGAGATCGACGAAAAATCATTTGAGGGCGAGTATAAGAAGAGCAACCCTTATGGCTTTGGCTTTGCCCCGTGGGAGTCGTTCCACATCGATAGAGAATGTCAGTTCTACGATCCAGTTCCAAGCCTGCTGACTGCTAATATCCCCCTCTTGATATGCATCGGCCAAAACGACACCGCCATGCCGATGGTATTGGCCGGAAGAACGTATGACCAGTTGGTGAAAAATGGGTATAAAAAAGCCCACTTCACAGTCATCGAAGGCGAGGTCCACCAATACAAGAAATACGACGTTTTTGCTATCATTGATGCCTGGATTGATTCAGGATACCGCTCGACAGAATTTGTGCTCGATGAACAAGACAAGCAAATAATCGCGAACCGGGAGGCTTCTGTCGACCGGATCGGCCGCGCAATAAACGAGCTGCCCTGGCAGGGCGCACCGGAAAAGGCCCTGGAGTGCTTTCGAAAAGCCAAAGACGCCGATTACAGGGGGTACGACCCGTGGTTCAAGCTGGGTTTAGTGTTATTTGACGGCGGCCACTACGAAGAATCTCTGTACTCGTTCAAAAAAACGACAGACCCCGATTTTGTGATCTGTTTTGTATCGATGACCTGGATCGGCCATATAAATGATATTCTCAACCATAGACAAGAGGCAATCTCCTGGTATAAGAAAGCCCTCGCTCACGATCCGGGACACCCCGTGCACCACGACCAGTGGGGCATAACAATCGACAAGAAATGGATCGAAGACAAACTGGTCTCGCCGTTCACGGGGATAAAGTGAGCATGCGACACTATTGCCGTACAAGATGAAAACAATTGGAAAATCGAAATCTTTTTTAGGAGTTGCAAAATGAAGAGTCATGTTTTACCCAAAGCCCGAGTAGTGACATTGTTCTTTGTCTCAACTCTCATCTGGTGTTCTCAAATTCCGGCCGTGGCCGAAAGCAGCCAACCTTCCCCGACCGTAATTGAGTTCACCGTGAAAACCTACGACGGATTGGAGCTGCCCGCGCAGGTTATCAAAGCTGCCGGCACGCCCAAGAAACTGTTCGTGTTCATAATGGGCCCGCCGTGCGACGAGAAGGGCAATATGGGCCCGAGTTGGGATGTCAACTGCGTCAGCGTAGCCGGGCCGTATGGCCTCTACGTACGATTCCTGAAGACCATGCCGGCAAAGGGCTACGCCGTCGCAACAATAGCAAAGAGAAATTTCGTCTATCCGTGCAACATCCCTCGTCCCTGTCTCGACGACTTCGCGCGCGATATTCGTTCTCTTATCGAGGAAATGATGAAAAGACAACTGCTCGCCGATGAGAGTGACCTGATTCTGGCCGGACACAGCAATGCCAGCATAATCGCAACAAAGACGCTGCCGCTTTTGAAAAAGCGGCCGGCCGCCTGTGTGCTGCTGGGCTCCGGCTCTAACGCCTTTGACTTTGAGAAGCAACCGTGGCAGGATTGGTATTACGTTGACTATATGCGAAGAGTGTCGGGAATGAGCGATGAGCAGATCAAGAACGAATTCCAGTTGTTCAAAAAGATACACGCTGAACTGCCGACGATCGACGAAGACACGTTTGAAAACGTCTGGAAGAAGAACGGCTACCCTTTTGAGCATTTCGCGCCGTATGAATCATACCGATGCATCATTGAGTTCGGCGTTTACGACCCTGTGCCCGATCTGCTCAAATCCAATACGCCGGTCCTGATATGCATCGGCCAGAACGACGGCGCCATGCCCATGGTCTTGGCCGAGAGAACATACAAAGACCTGCTGGAGCAGGGATTTAACAAGGCAACATTCAAAGTAATCGAAGGCGAGGTCCACTCATACAAGAAGTACGATGTGTTTGCAATAATGGATGCCTGGATTGATTCAGGCTACCGCTCGACAGAATTTGTTCTCGATGAGCAGGACAAGCAAATCATCGCGAGTTACGAGGCTTCTGTTGACCGAATCGCCCGCGCAATAAACGAGCTGCCTTTGCAGGGCGCACCGGAAAGAGCCCTGGAATGCTTTCGAAAAGCCAGAGACGCCGATTACCAGGGGGCCGACCCGTGGTTCAAGCTGGGTTTGGTATTATTTGACAGTGGACACTACGAAGAATCTCTGTACTCCTTCAAGAAAGCAACAGACCCTGATTTCATTGTCTGCTTTGCATCGATGACCTGGATCGGCCATATCAATGATCTGCTGAACAACAGGCAAGAGGCAATCTCCTGGTATAACAAAGCACTCGCTCACGATCCGGGATTCCCCGTGCAGCACGACCAGTGGGGCATAACAATCGATAAGAAATGGATCGAAGACAGATTAACCACACCTTTTCCCAGGATTAAACACGCAGACATTAAGGAGAAGGAAAACACACGACGGTAAGACGACGAACAGTCCGCCTGCACCACTCTTTGATAGAGTACCGGATCTAACTCGCCTTTGCGCCGCTGACCTCACCCGAAGTGCAGCTCGATGATGTCCTTATCGTTTAGAACGTGCGTCCGCTGCGCATTCTGCCCGTCATAAACCCCCGTCCCCCAAATCCTCGCGAACCGCAGCTTCTCCGCAAGCTCACGGTGAATGGCCTCCGCCATATCCATAACCGTCGAGCCGGCCGGAAGCGTAAAAGGATCATCCATATCCGCCTTCTTACCGGGCGGCTTCGCATAAACCCGGATGATTCCGAGCTGCTTAAAAAGCGCCTCCGCTAATTCCTCCATCCCCTCACCCGTCTCGGCCGAGACCTTCACCGCCTCAAAACGTTTCCCTAACTTATCCCTGAACTTCTCAAACGCCCCCTCCGAAGCAATATCCACCTTCGTGCAGATACAAAACGCCCGCCTGCCTAAGGCATTGCCGTTGGCGTCGTAAGCGGGGGTCTGCTCGTCTATCAGCAAGCTGCGCGAGTCCAGGAAATCCAGAAGGACCTTCATCTGCCCGGTCGGCTCAGCCGAAAGGTCGATGACGATGCCGATTACATCGCAGTTGCGATATGTCCCCACCTGGCCCGGCGAAACAAAACCGGCCGTGATTGGCGGCATATCAACTATCTCAATCTGGACGTCCTCGAACGCCATCATCCCGGGAACAGGCGCGCCCGTTGAAAATGGAAATACCGCCACGTTCGCCTTCGCATTCGTCAGCGCCGCCACGATTGCGCTTTTGCCGCTGTTCGGCGTCCCCAGAAGGGCCACCTGCCCGGAACCGCTTTTCGGAACGTGAAAGATATCCGTCTGCCGGCCGGCCTTTTTCTTGCCGGCCGATTCTTTAAGCTGACTGAGCTTGCGCCTCAGGTCCGCCTTCAGATGGTCGGTGCCCTTGTGCTTCGGCATTACCGCAAGCATCCGCTCCAGCGCGAGTATCTTCTCATCGGTGCTCGCCGCCTCGCGGTACCAGCGCTCCGCCTTGAAATACTCTGGTGTCAAATTCGCCGGCATAAAACGTGCCTACACTTTTCCCAGCAAATTTACTCTTATATCTTACTTGGACAACAATCTTTCATGTAGCATTGGGTACATTCTGGCCTTCTGTTGGCATGACACCAATTCTTTCCAATCTCCCAAGCACCCTTGTCAAATACTGCAGGGTAATCTGGATACAATGCTTTCGCCATATATGTTACAATTTCTCTTTTTAAAGTAGCTGCTGGCACCAAACCCAATTTCTTGAAGACACGAAGTACATTCCCGTCGACAGGCATATCAATCGTGGTTTTATTCTGCATTGGGATTTTGAAGTCGCGCAAAAGTATATTAGTCGCCATATTGGCTATCTTTAAGCCAACACCATTGAACTCTAAAAAGCGACCTACAACGGACGCGCAGATAGGGTTATTAGCCCAGATTGCCCCAGCATTACTTTGATAGACTTGTCTAATACGTTCAATCGCCTTGACAAAGTCATTTGCCACGCTATTATAAAATCTGTGGTTCACGTTCACAGGATTGTGAATATTATTTACAACATTCTCGAAAGTCAGGTCACCCCTGTTAGGCACTATATCTCTGCAGAATTGATACGCAG
>CAYMYK010000224.1:0-4746 GCA_964394625.1 uncultured Pirellulales bacterium | reverse complement strand
CAGGCCGGAGTAGCCATCGCTTTTTTCAACCTCCAACTGTGGATGGGACAAGTTCACTCTTCGAGTGACATTTCAAGCAAATCTTCTTCTTTATTTGGGTCATACTGTTCGGCAAATGTTTGCATGCAAACGCTAAGCAAAATCATTATTGTCACGGCAAGCCGAAACTTCCATACCAAAATTTCTTTTTCACCAAACATAATTTTTATCCCTTCAAGATATAAATTACTGTCCCCACAGGTTTTTTATTGTTTTTATACAATTTATTCGGTAATAGTCTTACCACCGAAAAAAACACAATTTCTATAACTCCGTTTATCGACCTGAATAGATAGAGAATGAACTTACATAAATCCAAAATCTATTAACTTATTCCACACACCGCCTTGGATGACATAAGTGCTTATATAGACATTGCTTACAGCCCCCCCCAGATGTTTCTCGCAATGTAACTTACCCTTGACTATACACTTGTAATTTATCGGACGAAATAATCCCCCTGCTCTCTCAATTCTACTTTCTTACTTCTTACTTCTCCCTTTTTATCCGCCGTTTACCCGCCACTCCGTTTGACGAACTGACGGCTTGGCCTTTGAGTTTTAACTTTTCCCTCCCCGCAACTCAATCACAGCTTTATTTACACAAGCCGTTCAGTATCTCAACGCCCCTCGCAATTTTCTCGTCGCTCGTCGCATAACTTATCCGAAAATGCGTGTCCCTCTCGCTGAACACATTACCCGGTATTACCAGAACGTTGTTCGCAATCGCCTTCTCGACAAACTCCGTCGCCCCCCCGCCAGGCGCCTTTACAAACGCATAAAACGCACCGCCGGGCCGAACAAACTCGAACTTCCCCGAAAGACCCTCACAAATCAAATCCCGCTTCTTCCGATACATCCGCACATACTCGCTCATATCAAAATCCATCGCCGCTATCGCCGCCTGTTGAAACGGCGTCGGCGCACACACAAACGTGTACTGCTGAATCTTCGTCATCTGCTCAATCAGCCCGGCCAGCGGCCCGCTCGCCGCCGCATACCCCAGTCGCCAGCCCGTCATCGCAAAACTCTTGCTAAAGCCCCCGAGCACGAGCGTCCTGTCGTAATACCGCCCTATCGACGGACATTCGCCCTCGTAGCAGAACTTCTCATATATCTCATCGCTCAGCACAATTACATCTCGCTGGGCCGCCACCTTTGCCAGCCCCTCAATCTGCCGTCGAGAATAAACAACCCCCGTCGGGTTACAGGGCGAGTTCACAACAATCAGCTTCGTCCTGGGCGTTATCGCATCCGCTATTCTCTCTACCGGCAGACCAAAATCCGGATACGTATCCACAAACACGCACCTGCCACCCAATAAATTCACAACGTGCTTGTAAATCACAAAGTAAGGGTCCGGTATAACCACCTCGTCACCCGGGTTAATCAGCGACATAAACGCTAAAAGAATCCCGCCGCTGACGCCGCTGGTCACTAAAACAGGCGTCTCGTCCCACCCGAACTTCGCCTTCACCCGCCCTGCTACCGCCTCTTTCAGCTCGTCAAGCCCCGCCGTCTGCGAATACTTGTTCCGCCCCGACCGAATCGCCTCTATCGCCTTTTCCTTCAGCTCATCCGGCACATCGAAGTCCGGCTGGCCTATCGAAAAATTCACCGGGTCATCCAACCGCTCCGCAAGCGCAAAGACCTTGCGTATCCCGCTGGCGTCTATCAACCTCGTCCTGTCCGCAAGGTAATCTTTCATCTCAACCGAAGCGCAAATCTCCAATAACAAAACTACTTGTCCCCAGGTTTACCCTGGGTTTCCCCCGAAGGTTCCCCCCATATTTAGCCCCCGGTTTTACCGGGGGTTGTCCTGTCCTTCCACCTCCTTTTGTTCTTCCCGCTTCCTTTGTCATTCCCGCGCAATTTACCCGCCATTCGTGTGGCGGGACGCCGAATCCAGAATCTAAAAAAAACAGTGTCAATCAGTGTTCATCTGTGTCTAAAAAAAAGCCGTCCTGCTACTGTTCTTTGCCCTTCGTCTCCTCCGTCTCTGCCTCCGTCCCGCCGGCCGCAGCTTCAGCCCCTTCCGGCGCCGCCTCCTTTCGGCCAACATGACTCTTGCGATGTGCCACTTTTACAAGCCCCAGAACCGAATCACCATCCGACCACTGCTCCTCATCCTTCAATCGCTCGATTCGCTCCGCTCGCGATAGGACATTGCGGTGCCTCGTCAGTGCACCTCTTACTCTCAATGAACGGTCAATGCTCATTAAAAATTTCTCCTAAAAATCATTCGTCAAATCTCATACCAAACGCATCGCTGAAAAAGTTCGGCGCAAAAGTCTCATAGCCCGCCGGCGCCTTATAGCCCGACCCAAGCTCGATTATCTTCTCTTTCGCCGTATAACCGTCCGTACCTTGGCGCTCAGGGTTCTCGTACCTGTTTTTCGTCGCCAAATAATACCAGTTGTCCTTTTTCAATATCTCAGTCTGCACGCCCATCCCGTCAAAGTACGCCTTCACCGGCTCCAGATGCCCCCGCACCTGATACATCTGTATCACTATCCTGTTCCTTCCGCCCGGCTGGGCTGCCGCCTCGACGCCCTTTACAGCCGGCCCGGCTTCTCCCTGCACCTGCGGCGCCTCGCCGGCGGCCCCCCCTGCCGAAGACTACCCCCCTGCCGGCTCTATGCCAATCCCGCCTGCCTGCCGGACGCCTGCCCTTCGCCCGATTTGAAAGCTCACCAACAGCAAAACCACAACTGCAAGCAATACAACCACGCCAAGCGGATAAGGCACCGAAAATTCAATCCTGCCGTAATTAAACTGCACCACACGACGCTTTTTTGCCCAGTACACCGCCCTTCTGCCCTGCCCCGTATCATCCGCCTGCACTGCCGGCTCTCCTGAACCATCCCTTTTCGGGTGCAATCGCTCCAGGCCCCTGCTGTAACCCGGCTTATACCCCCCCCTCCCAATCACCTCGTACAACGCCTTTTTCTTCGCCTTTCGTGTCATACTATACTGATCTCAAAGGGTATATCTCAACTCACTTGCCAAAAACCGCAACCCGCACACCGGTACGCACCCGACTCCATAACCGCTCCCGGCGCACAAAAGCATCCTCACTTGTACTATATTCAAACCTGGAATTCAATTGCAAAATATGAATATTCCCGGCCAATACCTTTATCTGCCCCTCTCACGCCCGGCTGTACGACTTGCGGTATGCTACAGGGCTCATCCCCTTCTCTCGGCGGAAATAACGCGATATATGGTCCGTTGTCGAAAAACCAAGCTCGTGCGCAATCTCTTTTACCGACTCGTCCGTCTCGATAAGACGCTTTGTTATCCTCTCTACACGTGCCCGCCGTATCTCACTCAGAACCGAATGACCCAGTAACTCCTGAAACTTCTGATACAGCCGGCTCCGAGAGATTCCAACATGCTCTACAACGTCACTCACCTGTATTATCTTATCCGAGTTCTCACGGATATAACGAACCGCCGCCAGCACATCCTTGTCCCCTATAGCAAGCACATCCGTTGACTGCCGCATCACCACTCGCCTCGGACGAACAACTATTCTCTCACTCCTTACCTTTTCGCCGCGCATAAGCTTGTCCAACAGTTCAGCCGCCTCGTAACCCGCCGCCTCTGTGTCCAACGCAACACTCGATAACGGCGGCTCCGTTAGCTCACATACCAGCAGGTCGTCATCCACTCCGATTATTGACACATCCTCCGGCACCCGCAGCCCTGCTATCTTACACGCCTCCGCTATCTGTTGCCCCCTGTCGTCGTTACAGGCCATAATCCCCACCGGCCTGGCAAGCGACCTCAGCCACTCGGCTATGGCTTTCTGCTGCTCCGGCTGGTTCAAAGACGACTGCAACATCTCCCGCTCGTAAAGACCACTCTTGAACCCTGCCTCCTCAATCCGCCTGGCAAAGCTCTCGTACCGCCGACAAGACCACCATATATCCGAAAATCCGCAATACCCAAACCGCTCAAATCCTCGACCAAGAAGATGTTCCGCTGCAAGTCTTCCTATCGAGACGTTGTCGCAGACAATGTTCGCCGCCTCCAAAACTCGTTCCGTACTGCGGCGGTGAACTGCTAATATCACCGCCGCCCCCGTCTTGACTATCTCCTCTATCTTCTCGCTGGAACGAACGATTATCCCATCCGCCCCCCACTTCCTTAGCGTCGCCAATGCCCGCTCTGAACCACCCTGCTCCCTGCAAAAGGACCAGGGCCCGTGAACCCGGACATACTTCGCAATCCCAAGAAGAAGCCCACGCCCGTACTGCCGTGAAGTCTCAATCTCAAGTATGACCTTCGGTATCCTCGACATATCCTTCTCTGGCTATATCAAAACATTGGATTCCAAAGCAATCCCGAATACTACATGCTCAACTTGACTGACTTTTATACAAGTGTAGCTTTGACAAGGACATACGCAACCTGTCATTCTGAGCGCAGCGAAGAATCTCATACCAACAATGTGGTAAAATCTTGCTCTATGGCCAGATGCTTCGCTTTGCTCAGCATGACAGTTTAAAACCCGGTCAAGTTGAGTACATGATTTGTCCTCGTCCTGTCAACTGCCAATGTCTTCCAATCCTTATTTTACATACCGGCGAGCCTCTCCGCCACAAAAACATTGTGAAAAATGGCGGCAAATAAAAACAAAATGGCGTTTCCTTTCGTAATCCAAATGCTAAGCTTCCACTCAGGTGTGAGGATTTTTCCTTCA
>CAYMYK010000223.1:0-4751 GCA_964394625.1 uncultured Pirellulales bacterium | reverse complement strand
TCGACCTGGCTGAGGATTTTCGCCTTCAAGCCCGTCAAAGCCGCGATGACCGCCACCACCGAGGCAACCCCGATTACGATTCCGATTGTCGTCAGGATTGACCGTGTCTTGTTCGCCCAAATCTGGCCGACAGCAAGATATACGCTCTGGTACACGAGCCGACAAAACATCAGAGGCGCCAGAAGCAGTGCCTTCATAGCCGGCCCTCCTGTTTCCGCTTTTCGTGAGCTGCCCGCTGCCCGGCGTCTTGTTCCGTTCCAAGGTCGCTGTAGATACGCCCATCCTCCATTCGAATGATACGCCTGGCGTGCTGTGCCACATCGTGCTCGTGTGTCACCATCACAATCGTCTGGCCCTGGCGGTGAAGAGCGTCGAACAGCTCAAGTATGTTTTCACTCGTCTTGCTGTCAAGATTACCGGTTGGCTCGTCGGCCAGCAGTATGCTCGGATTACACACAAGAGCCCGCGCAATAGCCACGCGCTGCTTTTCGCCGCCTGAAAGCTGATTCGGTTTATGTTTTATCCTGTCGCCAAGCCCAACGCGTTCGAGCGCTTTGCGAGCCCGCTTTCGACGTGAAAACCAGCCGTTGCGCGAATAAATCAGCGGTATCTCCACGTTCTTAAGGGCGTTCAGTTGGCCAAGCAATTCGAAGGATTGAAAAACGAATCCAATTCTTTCATTTCGGACACGCGCCAGAGCCGTCTCGCCCATCTTCGTTGTGTCCCGGCCGTCCAGTTCATAGTATCCGCCGGTTGCGCGGTCCAGACAGCCCAGGACGTTCATCAGGGTGCTTTTGCCCGAGCCGGAGTGTCCCATCACGGCTACGAATTCGTTCTCACATACGTCGAGATTGACTCCGTCGAGGGCGTGGATTTGCTCGACGCCCACCTTGTAGATGCGTTTGACATCTCTAAGCCGAATTACCGTTTTGGCGCTGTGCTCGGTCATTTTTCTGCTTCGTTCACATCCCGGCCGGCATCATTAACGTCGGCCTTGTCGGGTTTGTTTTCTTTGTCTTTGGCCTTTTTCTTTTCCTTTTCGGCTTCAACTTCACGCTCATCCCGCAGCTTCTGGTCGTGCTTTAGGCCATCCAGCACCTTGTAAGGCCCAACTATTACCTTGTCTTTCTCGCTAAGTCCTGCGGTTATTATTGTGTCGGTCAAATCGCTTGGCCCGGTTTTGACGGGTGTCGCCAGCGCCTTGCCGTCATTGTAACGATAAACCACGGTCGCGTATGTCTTGTTTGTATCAAGCTGGGGGCAATTTTCACGTATCTCGAGGGGGAGCTCATCCACAGGCCGGGCCAGTACTGCCTGGCTCGGCACCTTAAGCACATCCAGATGCTTTTGCGTCTCGATATCCACATCCGTGGTCAGGCCCGAATAGAGCTTTGCGACATTCGGGTCGTTGTCGAGCAGTATCTCCGTGCGAAAATACTTTGTTCTGTTTTCGCTGAGTCGATGCGTAAGGGCAATGGTATCGACCGTTCCGGTAAAGACAATATCGCTGAAGGCCTGCACGTATGCCTTCACGCGCTGGTCGGCCTTCAACTCACCCACGTCCGCCTCGTCCACCTGTGCCACGACAAGCATCTGCGAGAGGTCCGCCACCTCCATAATCACGGTCCCGGGATTGTTCATTGTCCCGGTCATCACCATCTCGCCTTCCTCGGCGTTGATGCGTGTTACCACTCCGTCGATGGGCGAAGTTATTATCGCATAGCTAAGCGTCTCCTTTGCCTGCTCAATCCGCGCATCAGCCGCCTCCAGATTGTGCTGAAGCACCAAAAGGTTCAGCTCAGCCGACTCCAGCGTGTGCTTCGCCGCCTCGTATTGTGCCCGCAGCTCATCGACTTTGTACTTGACCTGGTCATAGGCGGACTGGCTGATATCCTTTGAATCGATAAGTCCCTGCTTTCGTTTCAGGTCTTCGGCGGCCTGTTTCAGTGTCGCCGACAGTCCATCGATGGTCGCCTTCTGACTTTCTATGCGCGCCTTTTCGACCTGTCTCTGCGCCGCCTGCGCCGCCCGGCCTGCCTGTGCCGACAAAAGCTGACTTTCAAGGTCTTTCGAGTCAAGCCGAACAAGAACCGATGTCGGCACCGGCGGGTTCGCATCCGGTTTGCCTTTGGTCACCACATCACCTTCATCGTACGGCAGAGCCACTATTCGGGCCGAAACCTTTGCGCTTATCTCGACTTTCCGTTTCGGCTCAATTTCGCCCGGGGCACTGATAATCTCAGTCAAATCACCACGCTTTACCAGTTCGATGCGTACCGTTTGCCCTTTGTCCCGCCGGGCGGCTCTTTTCTTGATAACAGATGCTATTGCGAAGATTAGCACTGCCGCGACGACTACCCAGATTATGATTTTTCCTGATTTTTTCACTGCAACACCTTTCAAAATCGCTTAATCAGCCGTAAAATCCCGTCCTTTGCCTTCGTCCACATACATTTATAAACGCCTCAGGGCGGCGTTTATTAGAAACTTTTTCCCAAAGACATCTGCCTTGCCGGTTCGCCCCACAGGGGGCTCGCCATCTTCAAAAACCTTGCCTAAGGCATAAAAATCAGCACTTACCTGATGATTATACTCACCTGACGTTACCGTTTTGTTACGATTTTGCCTTTTTTTTGTGATTTATGCGGCATTCGGCGGCAAAATACACCTTAGCCCTCAGCCGGGTTGCGTCTAACTGTTGATTTTATACCCTTGAGGGTAGTAAATAAACGCCCCATCGGCTATAATAAAGAATGAAGCTGCGGATGCTGTATGGCAGGCGGTTTCTGATTTACACAGGAATAGTACCGAAATTGACTCACGCCCGTGTAACAAGAAAGTTTCTTTTATTCAGGAGGAGCATGATGCGGACAAATAGAGTTTACTCAGTTGGTCTTGTGTTTGTTGTATTACTGACAGCGAGCAGAAGTTTTGCCGTGCCCGAGGCGACAGAGCCCAGTCCGGCGGATGGGAGAACCGGCGTTGCTGTGGATGTCGTCCAGAGCTGGACGCCGGGAGAGTCGGTGGCGGATTATGTACCGGGCCAGTACGGCAACGGCCATCACGTCATATTTCACCCGACAAAAAGCTGGGTCGAGGCGGGGACGCTCAGCTACTCTCTCGGCTTTGCCTACGGCCACTTCCGAGCCGAGGCCAACAACTGGTCATTTTCGGACCCTGTTTTCGGCGCCGGCTTCGACCTTTCTCAGGGCCAGACATACTACTGGAAAATAATCGAGGTAAACGACAGCAACGGCGCCAGTCCCTGGGAAAGCAGCGTCTGGAGTATCACGACCATAGGCCCGAAGGCGTCCAATCCATACCCGCCCGACGGCTCGGTCGGCGCCGACGTAAACGTGACGCTTACCTGGACAGCGGGGACAAAAGTTGCTTACAGTCCGAATGGCGGGCATGATATTTTTTTCGGGACCAACTCCAGCGATGTGACAACTGCAACCGTTGCTATTCCAAAGGGCGTCTATCAGGAAAGACGGGACCCCAACAGTTTCTCGCCGGGTACACTTGTGCTGGGCCCAACATACTACTGGCGAATTGACGAGGTCAACAACTCATCCGGCACCGTAACCGGGGACGTCTGGAGCTTTGCGACAACCGGAACGGGCGCAAGCGTACCAGGCCCCGCCGACGGTGCAATCGTCGGTGAGCTTGTAAATCCGACAGTCGATGTCAACCTGAGCTGGCTGGCCGGCACGTACGCCGACGACACCAACGGCCACGATGTTTATTTCGGCACTAACTTCAGCGAGGTGAACAATCTGACCCCTGCCAGCCCCGACCCGAACGGTATCTATAAAGGCAGGCAGAGTCCGACTATGTACCCACTTACTTCCCTGCCGCTTGACGTGACTTACTATTGGCGAATCGATGAAATCAGTACTACCCACCCGGACAGTCCTTGGAAGGGCCCGGTCTGGTCGTTCAGCACTAACTCGGGTATCGCACTGAGTCCCAAGCCCGCCGACGGCGAAAAACGCGTCAGTATCGAGGGAGAACTCTCCTGGACGGCCGGCTTTGGCGCAACAAGCCACGACGTTTATTTCGGCACCGTTTCACCGCCGCCGTTCGTCAAAAACCAGATGGTGAACACTTACAAGCCATCCAGAATGCAGCGAAAGACCACATACTACTGGCGAATCGACGAGCACAACACACAGGGCACAAAGCAGGGCAACGTCTGGAGTTTTGAGACGAGCGGTTTTGACCCCGCGTACCCCGGGAAAGTCGGCATCAACACAGGCCCGCAGTTCGTGGATTGGGCCAGAGAGCTCAGCAGCTACAGCAGGGCCGGCGGCGGCGCTCTGACCGCATCCGACCTCGATGCCAACGGCTGGCCCGAAGTCGATTTCGAGATGTTTTTTGACTTACGGCTCGTCGCCGAGTGGGAAAATCCGCCTTACATCGACGACCCCGAGGAATATCGTATCGACCGCAGCGGGACATACAAATGCTCGTTCACGGGCCAGGGCTCGGTTTATATCGTCTGGGGGACGGCAGCCGTTCAGAACAAGTCCTACAACACAGGCACAAATACCACCACCTTCGACCTCGTATTACCCGCCACTGCGCCGGGCCAGCTCTTTCTGCTGCGATTCGAGGACACGAAGCGAACACCTGCAAGCCCCTGGTCAAGCGGTGTTACTAATCTGAGAATCATCCGGCCCGGCTATCCGGCCGACACCACACAGACGTTCACGGATAACTTCCTTAACGCATTCACAGGCGTTGACTGG
>CAYMYK010000222.1:4101-4765 GCA_964394625.1 uncultured Pirellulales bacterium | reverse complement strand
GTGATTATGAAGAAGCCGTAAAAGTTCTTAAAGAATGTATCAAAATAAGCCCCGATTTTGCAGAGGCCCACCTCAATCTGGGAAGAGCCTATGGCAACCTTGGCCGAATTAACGAATCCATAGAGGCTTTCAATAAAGCACTCAGCATCAATCCCAGATTAGCAAAGGCTCATTCTGGTCTTGGGCGAGCCTATAGTGAGATTGGCCGTCACGAAGAAGGATTAAGAGCCTTGAATAAGAGCATCAGTATCGAACCGAATAACGCAGTGGCTCACAATGACCGTGGTGTAGTCTATTTTAACCTCGGTCGCATAGAAGAAGCGATAGAAGCTCATAAAAAAGCCCTCGACCTAAAGCCTGACTTTGCAATGGCTCACTATAACCTTGGGCTAATGTATTTTAGTGTTTTACGCTATACAGAGGCTATAGAGTCTTTTGAGCAGGCTGTAAACATTAAGCCTGAAGATGCGGAGGCTCACTTTTACATTGGAGTTTCCCATGAACGCCGTGGCCATTTATCCAAAGCAGTAGAATCTTATAAGCAGGCCATAAGCTCAGACCCTGATCTTTTTGAGCCTTATATCAATCTCGGGAAGATCTACGGCCAAGTTGGCAGGTTTGAAGAAGCGATAGAAGCTCAGAAAAAAGCCCTCGACCTAAAGCC
>CAYMYK010000222.1:0-4091 GCA_964394625.1 uncultured Pirellulales bacterium | reverse complement strand
TTGCAATGGCTCACTATAACCTTGGGCTAAGCTATTTTGGTGTTGGCCGTTATAAAGAGGCGATAGAATCTTATAAGCAAGCTATAAACCTAAATCCTGACTTTGCCGAGGCTCATGCCAATCTTGGTGGAGCATATAACGAACTCGGCAGGTTAGAGGAGGCCACAGAATCCTTGAATCGGGCATTAGAGCTAAATCCTAGTCTTGGACCTGCCCATGTTCAACTTAAGGAAGTCCGTGAGAAGAAGAAGACAATAGAATCCTTAAAGCAGACTGTCAGTTCAAGACCTAATGATGCAGAGGCCTACAATAGGTTGGGAGCAACTTACGGTAAATTCGGACTGAACGAGGAGGCGATAGAAGCATATCAGCACGCTATACAAATCGATCCTGATTCTTTCGACGCTTACTCTGGCCTAATGATCATATATCAAAGGTTGAATCGCCAGGATAAGTTAGTAGAAGTGTGCAAAGAAATTATCAGAATCAAACCTGATTTCGAAAGTATCGAAGGTATTTATCATCTCCTGGGAGGTTCCCACATTTTACTTGGCCAGCCTGAGGAAGCGATTGATGCCCTGAAAAAAGCCATCTGTATCAAGCCTGATTCGGCACAAATTCAGATTACTCTAGGGGTCGCATATACTATGAGTGGCTATTTCAAGGAGGCATTAGAAGCCTATGAAAAAGCCGTAAAGCTCGATCCTGATTTCGCACCGGCATACCTGAATATGGCAGGGGGCTACAATTTGCTTGGTCGATACCGAGAAGCGATCAGTGCCTGCAAGCATGCCATCAAGCTCACGCCTGATTCCGCAGTGGCTTACCATAATCTTGGAGAGAGTTTCTATTTCCTTGGTCTATACAAAGAATCGATTGATTCCTGCAAGCGAGCCATTAAGCTCAAGCCTGATTTTGCATGGACTTATTTTATCTTAGGGAATAACTATACTGCACTTGGTCGCTATAACGATGCTATCGAATCCTACAAGCGTGTCATAAGTATCAAACCTAATTTCATAGAAGAGAAAAAGAAGACTTTAGATATACAGAAGCTTTTACCCGAGAAGCCAGATGTTGCAGTAGAATATTATAATATTGGGATGCTCTATTACTTACTTGGTGACAAAAACTTAGCTCTAAAAGAATATGAGCTATTAAAGACTTTAGACAAGAATATGGCAAATCAGTTACTGGACCTTATCAACGAGTAGGAATACTGGGAAACTGGGGCAGGGGGCAGCGGTTGGGGTGGATGCAGGACGCACGGGGCTTCCGACTTTCGATTTTCGAATGGGGATTGGGTTAGGGTTAGAAAAGTTTGAAAGGTGTGAAGGGTTTGAAAGGTAGGGTTGAGGGGGCGAAACAAAACTGGATTCCGTGTCTCCGCCGGGGGACGCCTTACGGCGAAGCACGGAATGACAAAGTCGTTATGAAGGCGCCAGCGTTTTCGGATGTGCCCTCGGCCAAAGGCCGAGGCTATATATTTCGCCTGTCCCACAAGCGATTAGAGTAAGGGGGGAGAATTTCATGGCCAGGATGGCCATGCCACTTAAATTCTGTATAATACGGTTCTTAGTACGATAACGCAATTTTTTGGGGTTTAGGGTTATTTACTCAAACCGACCGATTGGCCAGTTTGAGAACTAAAAAATCAAAATGCAAAGTGTAAAATTTCGGAATCAGCCGCCGTGAGGCGTCCTCCGTAAGGAGTCCTTAGGACTGCGGACTTGCGGCTGATAACTGTTTTAAGATATTTTATCTTTGATTAACTTGTTGATTAGTCGCAAGTTACGGCTTTTCTGTATGTATTTTCGGTCAGTTTGAGTTATTTATGTCGCTGGGGTTAAATAGTGAGTTTGCGGCTGAGTTAGAGAGCAAGGTCGGCGTTGTCAACGATGTTCTCGCAGGCATTGTGGCTGATGGGCGGTGGGTAGGGCCTGATTTGCGAGAGTCGGTACGTTACGCGCTGGAGGCGCCCGGCAAGCGAGTTCGAGCGGCTATTGTTTTGTGGTGCTGTGAGGTTGTTGGCGGCAGGGCGAATCGCGATGCGGAGATTGCGGCGGCTGCGATTGAGATGGTGCACACGTATTCGCTGATTCACGATGATTTGCCGGCGATGGACGATGACGATATGCGTAGGGGCAGGGCGACGTGCCATAAGAAGTTCGATGAGGCGACTGCGATACTGGCAGGGGACGCTCTTTTGACGCTGGCGTTCGAGATACTGGCCAAGGAAGTCAATGATGCGGCGGTTGCGGTGCGGTTGATTGCGGAGCTTGCAGAGGCGGCGGGGCCCGCGGGAATGGTAGCGGGGCAGATGGTTGATTTGAAAGCGGCCAACGGGGAGGTGAGCGAGGAGCAGCTCGAACATATTCATATCAATAAGACGGCGAAGATGTTTCGCTGCGCCGCTGTGATGGGGGGGATGTGCGGCGGCGGCGAGGAGGAGCAACTGGAGCGTCTGCGCAAGTACGGCTTGAAGATTGGTCTGGGTTTTCAGATAGCGGACGATATACTCGACGTTTGCGGCACGAGCGAGCAGCTTGGCAAGACGACTGGTAAGGATGCAGAGCAGGGCAAGGCGACGTACCCTGTAGTAGTGGGAATGGCAAAATCGAAAGAGGTGGCACAGAGACTGGCTGAAGAGGCGGTCGCGGCGATTGAGCCGTTTGGCGAAAGGGGCGATGTGCTGCGGCGGCTTGCGACGGCGCTTTTGAACAGGACGCGGTGATTTTAAGGGAGTTTTTGGCGTGAGCAGCTTATTCAATTTGGATGGCGACGTGGCGCTTATAACGGGTGCATCGCGGGGTTTAGGCAGAGAGATAACGACCGCTCTGGCCGAGCAGGGTGCGGATTGCGTTATTGGCAGCAGGAACGAAGAGCAGATATGTAAGGTTGCCGGCGAGATAGCTGAGGCGACCGGTCGAAAAGTGGTTGGGCAAGCCGTGGATGTTACGCAGCGCAGCAGTGTCGAGCAATTTGTTGGGCGTGCGATGGAGCGGTTCGGCAAGGTCGATATTCTTGTCAACAGTGCGGGAGTAAATGTGAGGGCGCCGATTGAGCAGATACGCGATGAGGACTGGGAGCTGATTCAGAAGGTGAATGTGACGGGGGTATTTTACTGCTGCAGGGCGGTGACGGGGATAATGGTGAAGGCGGGTTACGGACGGATTATAAACATTGGTTCGGCGTTGAGTGTGGTTACTTTGAAGGGGCGAGTCAGTTACTGTTCGTCGAAGGGAGCGGTGCTACAGCTTACGCGGACGCTGGCGGTCGAGCTTGCGCAGACGGGGGTGACGGTGAACTGTGTTTGTCCGGGTCCTTTTGGGACGGAAATCAACAGGCCTGTGATGGCCGATGCGAAGGCGACGGCGGAGCTTTTGAGCAATGTTCCGATGAATCGCTGGGGCGAGCTTCGCGAGATACGGGCGCCGGTGGTATATTTAGCCAGCCGGGATGCGAGTTTTGTTACGGGCTCTACGGTTGCGGTCGATGGTGGGTGGATGGCGCATTAGGGGATGAAGTTGAGCTGCGGGGATACGTTGAATGATTATTTTACAGGGAGTAGTCATGAAAAGAGAGATTTTTTACCTGGTTCTGGTCTGCATGTGGCTTTGCAGTGGCTGCCGGAGCACGGCCTTGAAGAATCAGGAGCTGGTGTATCGTGTGAACTGCGGCAGTAAGAGTGAGTATAGGGATAAAAACGGCGCTGTATGGCGGGCGGATGAGCTGCTGGCCGACGGTGGGAAGTGGGGGGCTATCGGTGGACAGACGGTTACGAGAGAGAAGGCGCTGGTTGTACAGGGGACCCGGTCGCCCGGGGTGTACAGAAGCGAGCGTTATCAACTTGAAGGATATGAGTTCGAGGCGCCCAACGGCGTGTACAACATCCGGCTTCATTTTGCAGAGACCTTCGAGGGAGTTTACAAGCCGGGTATGCGAGCTTTCGATGTGAAGATTGGCGAGAGAGATGAGCTTTTTGGTATTGACCCTTTCGGTCAAGGCGGTGGATTTGCCCGGGCTGTCGTGAAGGAGACAGACGGTGTTCGAGTGCGCGATGGGAGACTCAGGATTGGCTTCGAGCCGCG
>CAYMYK010000221.1:0-4785 GCA_964394625.1 uncultured Pirellulales bacterium | reverse complement strand
TCGTAAACTCCTCGCAATGACACAAAAAAGAGGTTTGTACCCCGTGAACGGTTACAAAAGTTCCTGTTGCGGTAACTGCCAAAATGAAACTGCCAGATTACATTCGCGACATACCCGACTGGCCGAAAAAGGGCATCCTTTTTCGCGACATAACCCCTCTGTTGGCCGACGCCGCTGCGCTGCGGCTTGCGGTCGATTCGCTGTGCAGCGGCCTTGAAGGCCGAGCCATCGACTACGTCGCCGCCGTTGAGGCCAGGGGCTTTATCTTCGGCTCAGCCGTCGCGGTAAAGCTCAACGCCGGCTTCATACCAATACGCAAGAAGGGCAAGCTGCCTTACAGGACCGAGAGCATCACCTACGAGCTTGAATACGGAACCGATACGCTTGAGGTTCACGCCGATGCTCTCGGCGAAGGTGGTGAGGTTCTTATGGTTGACGACCTGCTTGCCACCGGCGGCACGATGGCCGCCGCCTGTAAGCTCATCGAGAAAATCGGCGGCCAAATCGTCGGTGTCGCGTTTCTTATTGAGCTGACCCGGCTTGGCGGAGCGGCCAAGCTCGCCGGCTACAATATCAAATCCGTCATTCGCTACCGATAATTCTTCGCCGATGAAATGTCCCCGCTTTTGCTAAGGAAATGCGAGACGTCGCCGGCTAAGGGCTAAAGAGCTTTCGCCGCCTTTGCAGTTACAACGCGGTCGTTTTTCAGAGCATCTTTCTCGACGCTAATTTCGCTGAAAATCCCGCCTTTGTTAAGCAGCTCACACACATTTTGCGCCTGGGTTGCCCCTATCTCAAGTATTAACCCGCCGTCTTCTTTGAGGAACTCCGGCGCCGACGGAATTACCCTGCGGTAAACGTCCAGTCCGTCCGCCCCGGCCAACAGCGCCAGCTTCGGCTCGTAATCCTTCACATTCTTCGCCAGCCCTTCATATTCCGCCTCGCTCACATAAGGCGGATTGCACACGATTAAATCGAACTTCTCCGAATTCAGATACGGCACTAACGGCTCGAACAAGTCACCGCACAATAACTCAACCTGTTCGCCAAGCCCATGCTTCGCGACGTTCTTCGCTGCAACCTTCAGCGCCGCCTCCGAAATATCCGTTGCCACCATCCGCACTTTCTCGAAGTTATTCGCAATCGCGACCGCAATACACCCGCACCCCGTGCACAGGTCACACACAAATTGCTTACCCCCGCGCTGCCGCAAAAACTCAATCGCCTGCTCAACTAAAACCTCCGTCTCAGGCCTCGGTATCAGGCAGTCCCGCGTCAGCTCGAACTGCAGCGAATAGAATTCCGCCCTGCCCGTCAGGTAGGCAATCGGCTCGTGCTCTCCCGCCCGCTTGACCAGCCCGTGAAGCTCGGCAAGCTTATCCTGCTCAACAATCTTATCGAACTGCGTGTAAAGCTCTATCCGTTTCAAACCCAGAACGAAACTCAGTAACAGCTCGGCGCTCAACCGCGGCGAATCTATCCCCTTCTCTGTAAAGTACCCCGTCACCCAGTTCAGCAGCTTCTGTATCGTCCAGGATTCCATCGACGCGATTATACAACAAAAAGGCCCTGCATAACACGCAGGGCCTTGTCAAGACCATCCCTCAAGCACAACTAAAGTCGGGCCGGACACGCTTTATCGAGCGATGCCGAACAGCTTTTTGAGCTCCTCTTTCGACGGCTGCCTGCCATATTCGCAGACCTCGAACGCCTCGGCATACTTTATCTTTTTGCCCTTTTCCTCGCCGTAGAGTTCAATCAGCATCTCACGGTATTTGTCGGCTGTCCGTTCATCTCTGCGCGCAAAACGTTCTTTCACCTGTTTGCGCCGCTTCTCGCGCTCCGGGCCATCCTTCGGAACAGGCACAACCCTCTCGAAATTCCCCGTTGCCCAGAGCGACTCAATCTGCGACTCCAACTGCCACAGCGCCTCCGTCTTCAAATCTTCGGTTTCATCTGTCGCCACCACGATATCCGGCTCGAACGGATTCGGCTTCTGAAAACCGTCCGCCGAGTACAGGAAAATCGGATTGCGATTCAGCGCGGGAACGTCCGGACACAGATGTGGCACGATTACCATAAACGCAGCGTCCTGCACCAGAACCCCCGTGTACCGATGGTCCGGATGATAATCCCAGGGCCGATGCGCTATCACGATATCCGCCTTCCAGTCCCGGATAAGCCGTACAATAATCTTTCGATTCTCTAAGGTCGGCATCAGCTCCCCGTCGTGATTATCCAGCACCCGGCTTGTCACCCCCATCATTTCGTCCGCCTTTTTAACCTCCGCCGTCCGCCGCTTCGCCAAAGGCCCGCCCGCCTGCGTCGCGTGACCAACGTCCCCGTTCGTCGTCGAGACGAACTTCACATGATGGCCCGCCTTCGCCCACATTACTGCAACGCCGCCGGCGTCTATCTCGCAGTCGTCCGGATGCCCCCCGAACACTATTATCCGCAGCTTCCCGTCATCGGCAGCCCCAGCCGCAACCGCCGCTAAGCAAACTACCACTACCAATCCAATCAACCACAATCTGCCATTCATAACTTGTCTCCCATGATTAAAATTTACCATTTATTCATCTAATCCGGGTCGCACGAAAGCCCTGGCGCCCGGAACTGTTTGCTCAGTTGCTCTTCGCAGCTTTTCCAACTGCACAAGAAGATTCAGAATTCCATCCTCTTGTTCCGGCATAAGTACAAGCAATTCTCCCCATGCCGCAATCGACCGGTCTATAGCAACCAGTGCAACCTTTGCTGAGCCCTCGGCATCGCCGGCCACATACTCACACAACCGCTTTTCAAACTCAAGCAATCCTCGAACCGCTCGCAGCAGCTTAACATAGATAAAGTGCTGATACCACTGAATAGCCGAAACTGCATCCTGAAGCTTGCCCAGGTCTTCTTCAGGATTATCCCCCGCGATTTCCATCTGCGCCCGGCTTTCCATGTCCATACCCGCCGCTTCAAAAGCCGAACCGGACGCCTCGAACCAGTTCTTAACATTCTCGGCATATCGCTTTGCGCTTCTGCAAACAGGATGTTTTTCGGCAACATCCCGAAGCTCGATTCTGTCCTTGGCTTCGGCGTCAACCGAGTTCAGGTCTATTCCCATCTCTTCCGCCGTCTCTTTTGCCATCTCAAGTGTCGTCTGAAATATCTCGTGCAGCTTCTGCCAGAACGCTTCGTTATTGATATCGCGCGTCTCACTTTCTTCGAACTCCTCCTCGCTCAGCGCATAGTTCATACATCGCGACGTAAACGCACACCGCTCACACCACCGGTCGCAGTAATTGTGTATCCCCGGTATAAACCGGGCATCCGAACCAAGCTTTTTCAACTGTTCCTTATCCACCGGCTCATTACAAGTCCATTAATGTGCATCTTATCCTTTTATTCCACCTGTTGTTGGTGAACGGATATAGGGGCTTGAATGCTTCAGCATATTTACAGCGGTTTATGGGTCCGTGGTTTTTAGCACAGGTTTCAGCCATTTTTACTAACCGGCCACCCTCGCGAAGTTCATGAATACGAACCAATTCCACTTTCCCCTGCCAAACCGGCGTAATATCTACATATACATCCGGGTCAAATTGATTGGTAGTGCCCCCGCGTCCCACTTCGAAAAAATATATTTCCCTGTCGTGCATCATTCCTGTTTTGGCTAATGCCATCAGCGCCATAGTCGATGCGGCGGCATGGTCGGGCTTATCGATTGGCCAAAGCAAAAAGACAATAGCGGGGTCAAGCTCTTTTAGAAGTTGTACGACTTTATCAACAGCGTCTTTATCGGCGTAGATTTCCCCGTCGATTTTCCCTAAGAAATGAACTTTTGCTTTGAGTATTTCCGCCGATAGTTCGGCATGTTTCGTGCGAAGTGCGGCAGTGTTCGCATCGGGCTCTTTGCTAAGCCCCCGTTCTCCTCTGGAGGCGATTGCAATATGAAGATGGTATTTATCTTTGAGCAGGTAAGCCGTCCCGCCCATGCCGATTTCCAAATCGTCGGGATGGGCCGTGACAATCAGGATGTTTCTTAATTTATCGCCTTCCGGCTTGTCTTGTGCATAACCCGGACATATCATAAGCGCAACAAGGAATAAGAATATCCACAATACTTTTTGATATTCATCCTTTTTCTCTGTTCTTCGTTCTTCCATCTTGCTATTACCTCCAATTACGATTTCCTATTTATGTTTGCTTACCCATCATCCGACAAGCCAAAGTACGATATACCAACACCGCATATCCGCCGTGGTGGAACGAAAGGCTAAATATACACCTTATCCATCAGCCGGGGAAAAGCTATACACTGCCGTATATGCCGTTCGCTTGTTATCCACGCCACCGTCCGCTCGACGCCAAGGCCGAAGCCCCCCTGCGCCAACAAATCGAAATTCTCCACCACCTTATTATTACTCCTGTCCGTCTTCATATAGAACGCCTTCGCCGCCTTCGGATAATGCGTCACGAACACGGGTTTGTCGTGCATAAGTGATAGATATTCACTGAGCCAATCATTACCGCTCAGAATATTTTGTCGGGCTTCAAGGTAGCGTTTAAGATGGCTATCGTTCAACTCGGCCATAAGGATTCTATTTTTTTGCCCGCATTCTTCGCTGGTGCGTTCTCAAATCTTCGGTCGCCCTCTGCCAGTATTGCAACTGCTCCTCTATGGTTTTGTCTCGCAGATTTCTTAAGACTCGT
The DNA here is from genome assembly GCA_964394625.1 of uncultured Pirellulales bacterium. Taxonomy (GTDB): domain Bacteria; phylum Planctomycetota; class Phycisphaerae; order Sedimentisphaerales; family Anaerobacaceae; genus JAUVYV01. Next base: position 84 of record CAYMYK010000221.1, on the reverse strand, counting down.
GCACCTCCCTGCCGCTTCATTTTCACACAATCAAATGTCTTAGTCCTCATATCCCGTCACCTCCAAAGGCGAATAAATCCCAAT
>CAYMYK010000220.1:0-4872 GCA_964394625.1 uncultured Pirellulales bacterium | reverse complement strand
CAAGACCCTTTTTTTCGCACATACCCCGGCAGTTCCAAAACGACGTATCACCTTTTGTTGACTACCTTTGATATGAGAAGAAAGCGGCCGCTTCTGTTCTGCTGTTCGTATACCGGCTGTAATTTGTATTCGTCAGCCAGTTGCTGTCCCTTGATTGGCCTGTTTGTCTTGAAGTCTACCTCCTGCACTACGTAGATGTCCTTGTACAGCTTGTGTCTGTAACGGTGCAGATGAATGCCTTTCTCCCGATTGGCCCGTACCACGCGAATCGCGCCGAATCCATGGACAATATACTGCCTCGGATGTGTGCCGATGAGCAACACATTCTTGTCAGTGACGTCCTTCAAATAGTTCGAAACCATTGTGTAGTTTCTGATGAAACCTCTCCTTTCCTTCAACATGCGGTTTTCGATAGCGACCGGATGATAAAGTGAGAAGACCACCAGTGAGCCCAGCAACAGAATAACAGGTCTTCTCCTGACGGTAGCTGTAGCGCCAAGGCATACAGCAACGACAATCGAAAGCACAATGCAGAAAGGTATGTAGAACCGGCAGGAGACGATATTGTCGAAACCTGACCAGTAGTACCCGGTCACAACTATCCACGCCGCCGTCAGCACCGCAAAGCTTGTCATAAGCCAATGCCGAAAGTCCCTGTTCTTCTGAAATTCGGATGACCTAAATATGCGGTATGCGAACCAAGCAAGGCACAGCAATCCCGCCCATAGCACTACGGTCGCATAAGGCAAATGGAAATCAAACCGCAACAACCCTTTGAGAAAGAGCAGATTGTTGTTGACAAAGTGGCTGAACGAGAACATGTTCTCACCCCCCGGCAATTGAGGATCCACATTCTTGAGCAGTCTCTGCCAGAACAGCGGCAACAACAGCAAGGCCGTTATTGCACACGGCCACAGGTTGGCAAAGTATTCCCGTTTGACACGTCGAAATGCACATATCATCACAATCACGATACCTGCGTAGAGAAGCGACTCGTATCTGATATTGCTCATCATCAGCAAGCTCACCCATAACAGATGAAAAGAGTAGACAGACGGATTCTTGATAAGGCCCCAAGTGCTCACAAGACATATCGCCAGAAACGATGCGGCAAACAGGTCGAATATGCCGGAGGTGGCCGTCAGAGTCACAATCGGATGACTTACGATCAGAACAAGGCACGCTATAGACGCCAGGTTCCCGATTGATTGTCGCAGGGCGATATAGACCAGCCATAGCAGTACCAGTAGTGCAACGAAATTCAGTATATACACGTTCGCAAGGCGGTAGCCAAAGAGCGTGTGCAGCAAACTCGTCAAGTATGGACACAGAAGAGGGCGCTTGTCAACATAACTGTAGATTGGGTGCATGACATCATAATACACCGCGCCCTCATTGAGGATTACAGGTTTCTTCTCATATGTCATTGACCGCGAAACATCCAGCAGATTCACCTCGTCATACAGAACCCGAAGTTTCGGCGGCACAGAAACGAATATCACCACCACCAGAATTAGCGCAACGACCAGCCCAACTCTTGATTCGTGCAATAGTGACACAGTTTCGGCACCATGGTGTCTGAGAAAATTGCACAAAACCACTACCCAGGTCAGCACAAGCAGACCCATCAGATAATATGCCGTTCCGATGAAGCATTTTTCCATCAGTTCACGGTTGATAAAAGTAAGACCTGCCAGCATGACCGAAAGCGGCACCCAGCGTTTTAGTATCGAAGCCATAGTGAAAATCCCTTAAAGCTAACCCTGTTCAGAGCGTTTGCTTATTCGATGACTGCGCCTGCTATTCTGTTCTCTACCTGTCGGACAGGACCCCGTTCCATGACAGTCCCGCCGGGCCGTCCGGTATCCCTTCGGTGGTTATGAGAATCTCACCTATTCGAACATACCCGTCCTCGTCCGTGCTCTCAGTATCCAAAGCTCGCAGCACAGAACCATCGTCGCGGTTGACAAGTCGCCAGTACAGTTCGTATAGCCCTTCGGGCATTCTCGGAGGCCTGACCAATGTCCGGTCAACCACTATCTGGTCTTTCTGCCACAGATTCGCCAGCCATCCACCATCAGCCACTGGATGGTCCCAAACAAATGTGTCTTTGCCCGTCCGTCCGACGCCCTTGATGGCTGCGACCCACCGACCGTCAAGAGGACCTGATACTCTCAGGGCAACCTCGGCTATGAATGCACAGCGAGGCCGAACCGCCTCAGCCGTTTTGGCCCCCGTCACCGTAACACCATGCGTCAGCTCAATCGGATCAAATCCGGCAGTCCATTCAGGTGCTTCATCAAAAACCACGTTCGTCTTCTTCTCCCGGAAACTCTGCGCCAATCGCCTTGTTATTCTCGGATAGTACAGTCGGGACGGCACTTTGTTTCTTTTCTTCCTTCGGGGTGGAGGATTTATTTTCAATGTCAAGATGTCCCCTTGCCTTACGAGCTTCAGGTCCGGGTCTGTTTCGGCAGTCATCCTTACCACCAGGTCCAGTATATGCTTCAGGTCATCTCCCTTGGCTCTGACCGTTCGGCTCGCGTGCAGCTTCAGTGGATGAATCGAGACCTTCGTGAAGCCGTCACGATTGAACTCCAGCACAAAACCGGCGCCAAACCGCATCCTTCCGTTGCCGACCGTATCGAAGAAGAAAGTGCCCATATCGTAAATAATCGGCCTGTCTCTATACACTTCTACACCGTGCACGTGGTGTGAAGAATGTCCCAGAATCGCGTCAACACCAAGCTCGATAATATTGTGAGCCAGCTCGCCCATCTCGCCGGTAGGCTTTTCCGTCCAGTTCTTGCCCCAGTGAGGTGTAAAGACGACGAGGTCAGCGTTCTGCCTCGCCGCCGAGATGGGCGCTTTAACATCCTCTAAAATGGCTCTACTGCCCCTGGCATGATGTACCCCAGGCCGAGACGTCGTGGCGGCGCATTTGTCAAAGTAATCTTCGATGCCTATGAACGCAACGATGATATCACCGACCTTGATGTATGTTGGGCTTGATGCCTCCCGCAAATTGCGTCCGCTGCCCACCTGAGCAATGCCGACCGCTTCGAGCAGTTCGATTTGCTCCATCAGTGCATCCGGCCCATAGTCCATGGCATGATTATTCGATGTTACCACAAGGTCAAAACCCACCTCCGTCAGTATGTCCAGCATCTCTGGACGCGTACGATACAGATAGGGTCTGTTCTCGCCTTTGTCGAAGAATGCTCCCCTCGTTGCAACCACACACTCCAGATTTGCCATTGCAATGTCTGCGCCCGCAACCAGTTCCTTTACGTCAATCAGCATCCACTCCGGCCCGTTTCTGTAAACGTGGTAGTGCACCCAGCGCCCAATCATAGTATCACCGCTTGCGAACAGTGTATACTTCTCTGAGGCTCGCTCGCCGCTCGCAGCCGAACATACGCAGCTTGTCGCATTAACGATAACAAAACAGCAAAGCAGCAGGTTGACCGCCAGTGTTCTATTGCATCCCATCATTGCTCCTTCTCCATCGCAAACAGCAGGCGTACGTAGAAGCAGGCCGCGTGCTGGACGGTATCGACCCGCATCCACTGACGCGTGAGCTTGAATCTGAATGAGCTGATAGATTTTTCCGGGTACCTGTGCATATAAGTTGACTCGGGACTGTTGTAAGTGTACATAAGCGATTCGGCTACCGTCTTGCAATTTTTCAGTATGTACGCGGCCAACTCGCTTTTGCCCATTCTCTGAGCCAGATAATATGCGGCGATAAGTCCTTCCGCCCGAGAGCCGTCCGGGTATGCGTGGTCGCCGTAATTGTAATAGAACATCCCTGGATAATCGTAGTAGGGGCTGTTCTGCTCGTTATAGGTATGCGAAATCATCTCTCTGGCGTCGTTAAAAACAAAGTCGAGATACTCTTTTTTCTGAAATTCTTCGTTGGAGGCCCACTGCTCTATGGCCTGCATCAGCCAGCTATCGCTGGGCAGCGGCCTGAACATATCGGCGTATTTGACCGGCCTGATTTTCACTAAAAAATCGAGAGCTCGCTCAGAGGCCTCCGTGACTTCCTCTCTGAGCCGGTCTGTCAAGTTCATCTGCCGCTCGAACATAGCAAGGGCCATCAACACCTCGCCGGGATAATAGAAACTAAAAAGCAGACGCTTCTGCTTCGGCGTGGGAGAAATGATGGGCTTGCCGTCGTTGTACTGCGGGTGTATGTAATAGCCGAGCATCTCGCCGTCGTCTGTTATTCGCGAGAGCAGGTGGTCGGCCATTCCAAAAATATAATCGTCGAATTTTGTATCGCCGGTGATTTGCCGGTATTGAAGCAGTGCAATAAGTGCGACGCCCGTGCCGCCAAGTTTGGCCTTTGCGTTGTAGAATACGTAATATGCCTTTCTGTTCTTGTAGCTGTGCTCCCTGACGTTTTTGAGCAGGAAGTTCAGGACCTTTTGCGCAGCCGGGATATACTTATCATCTGCCGTCAGCTCGTACGCCCTGAGCAGTGCGATTACGCCGCCGCAGTGACGCAGGATGTTGTAGTAGTTGTTTTGCTCGGTCCGGTTCGGGTGGGCGTGGTCTATGATGCTGTCTGCGACGCCGTCATAGTAGTATAGAAAGGTACCGTCCTCGCTCATATTGTTGTAAAGCCAGTCCACTGACCGGCTGACCATTTGCGCCATCCCGTCTTGTGAGAATTTGACCGGAACGGGGTAGCCGCGGTACAGCGGGCATATTCGACTGCCATAAGTTACGAACGCAACACTTTTGATTATCGACCACTGTATCGGCAGTTGCTTCATTATTCGGATTCTTTCCGATATGCTGTCGGTTTGTTTGGCGACGCCGATTTTTTTTGAAATGTTATTGAGGGCCTGTTTTATCGACAGG
>CAYMYK010000219.1:0-4888 GCA_964394625.1 uncultured Pirellulales bacterium | reverse complement strand
ACTCCGGGAGGGTATCGGCGATGACGTTCGAGCCGGCTCTCGAACATCAGCTGCTCTCGACCCTGAAGCAGGAGGCCGAGACCATCTCTCTGGCTCTGCCGACCGAGCTGACGATGGAGATAAGCAGAAGAACCGCCCAGGCCTGGAAAAGGGCGATGGATGGGGGCAAAGACAACGCTGTGCTGCTGTGCGATTCGAGAATACGTGCTCCTCTTGCAGAGATGCTCTGTCGCACTGTGCCGACACTGAAGGTGGTTGCCTATGACGAGATTGTGCTCGGCACCGACGTCGAATCAACTGAAACCATATCTATCGGTCAAACTGCTGCCGCCCAGGCGAATGAGCCGCAGCTCGCTGCCGCAGTGACATAAAAAAGAAAGGCCTATGAGAAACTTGTTTGGCTAGAAGGAAGATTTAAGAATGCTCTTACACGTACGTTCGATAGCGGTGAGTGTCTCGGTTATGTGCTTTTTTGTGCTCAGTTTCGCCTGCTGGTTAAGCGGCCAGACGCCGTTTACGTGTTGCAGGCGGGCCTTCATCGGGGCATTATTTGCGTACGTCGCCGCCTCACTGGCCGTGAAAGGTATAAACGCCGTTTTGACCAACGCTATGATTGCCGACAGAATGAACCGCCTGAAGGGACGGAACCGTGCCCCCGGAAACTGAAAACATCTCGAAAACCCGCTCAGAGGACTTCGAGCCGAGCCAGACGCACCTCGAAAGTGCGGCAAAGCGGGCGTATTCCGGCCAGACCAGGCCGCTCTGCGACAAGCAGATAGAACAGTTTCTGCCGATGGTTCACAAAATAGCTCACAGGGTCGCATCCTATCTGAGACCGCCGCTTTCCTACGAGGACCTCGTCTCCGCCGGAACAGTGGGGCTGGTCAAGGCGGCACGAGATTACAACCCCCGTCACCAGGCCGAATTCAAGACATACGCCTACATCAGAATAAAAGGCGCCATTATCGACGAGCTGCGGGGCTGGTCGTTTATCCCCCCGAACGTACACAGGCAAATCCAGCAGGCGAGCAGGGCAAGCATGGAAATCGCCAGGCAGACCGGCTCTGCGCCTGACGATGTCGAGCTGGCAGAGAAGCTGGGTGTAACTATCGAGAAGCTCTATCAAACCTTTGACAGCGCCCGAGCGAAGCATTTTATCTCTATGGACACTCGCAGCGAACCGGGCCCCGCTCTCGGAAACATCTTAGCCGCTCCCGACACCGCCGGGCCCGACAAGCACCTCGAGCACGCCGAGCTCGTACAAAAACTCGCAAAGGCAATCGCGCAGCTCAAAGAAAGGCAACGCCGGATTATTGTGCTCTACTACCAGCAGCACCTGACAATGAAACAGATTGCCGGGCTGTTCAACATTACCGAGCCGCGGGTCAGCCAGCTTCACGCAAGCGCCCTGTTCAATCTCTCCGTAAAATTGAGGCAATGGGATGATGATGAAAAATGACTCTAACATAATAAAGCCCGTCGATGCCCTTCAGAACATCGGTGCGTTGAAACCGGTGAAACAAGGGGATAAAAGAAAGAAGCGACAGGAGCAAAACGGTCAGAAAAAACATAACGAGCAACGGCCCGAAACGCCGAGCGAGCAACATAACCCCGGCGACAGGCCCGTGCCGAGCGAAGACAGCGAGCACTTTATCGATTATTGTGCCTGAAAAACAAGAGGCGGCAAATGACGGCAAAAATGGCAGACAAACCGGATAAGCAAACAGGAAGAAGGACGCGGAAATGACAGAGACAACCGCACGCATTCTAAGGCAAGCCGACGTCAGGGTCCAGGGGCGGTTTCATTTGAATCTGAACCAGGGCCCCGCGACAGAGGCGGGCGGTCAAAACAACGTGCAGGTCACGCCGGAGGTTCGCCTGGTTGAGAATAATCGCGAATTCGCAGTGATTGAGCTTACCTGCTCGTGCGGCCAAAAGACACAGGTCAAATGCAAATACGCCGGCGATAATCCTGCGGACAATCCAGGCGAAGCAGGCGAAACGCCGACGCCCGAAAAACCAATCCGGAACCAAACGTGATAACTGGAGGCAAATGTTATGAAAACCAATAAAGTATTATTGATGCTGGCTCTTTGCCCGCTTTTAATGTCCGCTTTTAGCGGCTGCTCCGGCTCACCGGGCAAACTGGCGCTGGTCGTACCGGCCGAACCGCCACGGCAGCAGCCGGCCGCCGTGACCGCAAAAAGATTTCAGCAGTCAACGCCCCAGGGACCGACCGCCGTGGAATCGGCCATCGAGCTGTCGAAAAAATTCGCCGAACTCTCGGAAGAAAACGCAACTTTCAAACAGCGAAAGACGGAGCTCGAAAACACCAACCGGCAGCTCAGGGAAGACCTCGAAAAAACACAAACCGACCTGCAGCAAGCGCAAAAAGAATTGACCCAGGCCAATCAGTTTCTCGTCGAGATGCGCGTCGAGATCAACAACTGGAAGAACAACGTCCTCGGTTTTCGCGGCGAGATGAGAGACGCCGAAAAGGCACAGCTCGAGGCCCTACTCAGGATACTAACTCTGCTCGGCGCTGAGCTGCAGACAGAAACAACTCAGTCTGTGAACACAGACGCGACGGCGGGCTGAGCCGAAACCCAAAACAATTACGGGCTTTACCGAATCGGATAGAAATTATGAGAAAAGCAAAGCCATATATCGTCTCGGCCGGGAAAATCGGCCGGTTACTGCCGAGGCGGCTGTACACTGCCCTGTTCGCCGTATTGCCGATGCTCTTCTGGCTCGGCTGCGCCGTTATTCGCCCGGGCGGCAACTCGGCCGCCGACTACTATTACGTCAACCCCGCAAAGGACCTCTCTTCGGTAGGCACCGTCGCCCTCGTTGAGCTTCGCAACGAATCGCCCTATCCGCAAATCAGTACAGACGTTACCCAAACGCTCTTCGAGGCAATTCAAAAGAAACACCTGTTCGGGCTTTCACTGATTCGCAGAAGCGACCCGCGGTGGCGGAATCTTCAGATTCGCCCGGACTCGGCCTACAATCTCGACCAGTTGCTGGCGACACGCAGTGCCCTGGGATACGACGCCATTTTGATTGGCACGCTCACCACATATCAGCCCTATCCGCATATGACTGTCGGCCTGCGGCTGAAACTCATAGACCTGAACGACGGGCAGTTGTTGTGGGGCCTCGAACAGGTCTGGGACACGGCTGATAAAAGCACCGAGAAGCGAATCAAAAACTACTTTGAACGGCAGATGAGGTCCGGTTTCGCGCCCCTTTCGGAGCAGATAACGCTGCTCAGCTCCATAAATTTCGTGAAGTTCGTCGCATACGAAACCGCTGAAACACTGGAATCGGGAAAACGCTGAGGCCTGTATCCGTGGAAATACGCTTATTCATCCGAAAACAAAACCGGCTTTAGAAAAAATTTGACGTTTCACAAAAACTTCTTTAAGTTTTTGCCGAACTCTACGAAAACAATTTTGACGGAAAACAGTTGGCGACGGCAATGCAATGATAGACAAGATAAACAACAACCAAATTCAGAATCTCTTTGACAGCGCCTCATCGAGACCGCCGGCTTCGGCGAAACCGCCGAAAAACAACGACGCCGACGACTCCATCCAGATTGACTATGCCTGCCTTATCGAAAAGGCGCTCAAAGAGCCCGAATCGGACACCGGGGCCGTGCAAAGGGCGCGCCGGCTCCTCTTGTCGGGACAGATTGACGACCCACAGAAGCTGCAACAGGCGGCAGAGAATATCTTGAAGTTCGGCATATAGCAGGGTGACAAATTGCCGTGTCTCAGAGTCGGCTACGGACGGCTGGCGCAATACATCAACGGATTTTGTGAAACCGGCGAGGAAATGTAAACAGGGCTTCCCCAACCCAGTTAACTGACCTCGCCGTCTTTTTTTGTTTCAAAACCGCACCACCTGCTGTAAATTTGCACCCGGGTGGACACCTATGGAAAAACCAAATGAGATAATAGTCAAGTTTCGCAAGCTCTGGATGTATTATGCCATCCAGAGCTCACTCGCCGCCGCCGCCCTGTTTACGCTCTTTTTGGTATTAGGCAAGGAAAGAATAGTCGTCATCTCCGCTATGGGAGCGACCGCCTTCATCGTATTCGCACTTCCGACCACTGCTTCCGCCCAGTCGAAAGTCGTCATCGGCAGCCACTTAGCTGCTCTAATCTGCGGACTGATTTTTCATTTCCCCGCCCTGCCTCAGTACGTAGAGTGCTCCATCGCAGTGGGGCTGACCTTTTTCATTATGGTCGCTCTCGACATCGAGCACCCGCCGGCGGCAGGGACCGCAGTAGCCGTCGCCGTAAACGGGGCTTCAGCCGGCGTCTTCGCAGCCGTTATGATTTCCGCCGTCGCCCTGTCACTCTGCCGGCACATCCTGAAAGACCACCTGAGAAATCTCATTTGACCGCGCCCGGCAGCGGTTGCAGTCATAAACGGCAATCCAGAACCTGGCCCGCCTTGATGCTGTCGAAGATAAGGTGCAGCCCGTCGGGCCGGGCCTTATATGTCACCACAGCCCTGCCGTGATTTGAAGATCCGGTATGTATCTGCGTGAAGTATGAAGTGCCTGCCGGAGCAGGGCGTCCGTTAAACTCACTACCTTCTCCAAGTGGTACGGTTCTCAAAACTCTGCAGAAGACTCTCTTTATCATACTGTAACACCCCCAACACCATCTATTATAGCGATTTCAGATAGCGTTATCAAGAGAAATCCGCCCTGCCGTGGGCGGATTTTAGCCCGGTGGATTATAAGAAAAACTAATAGTAGCGGGCGAAATGCGGAAAATTTCAGAGGGCGATGCTGTTTTTGGGCTTAAAATGCGGATTGGGGGTTAAGATGGGTAAGATATGCGGGTTGTAGGGGCGAAAAATGGTGTAAAAT
>CAYMYK010000218.1:0-4930 GCA_964394625.1 uncultured Pirellulales bacterium | reverse complement strand
GTTGCCTTCAAACTTCCATTCTTTATTTTGCTCGTAGTTAAAAACTTTTTGTAAAAAACCATCCTTCGTCAGCGATTCCACGAGACCACTCCCATTTTCATTAAGTACCTTTGCGTTCAAATACGATTTGCCGGCGATGTTCGACTTTTCCGATTTTTCTCCCGGTTTCAGCGAGAACGACGAGGCCAGTAAAGCACCCATCACCGCGCCGTAGATTGCGCCGCGGTAGGGGTTTGCCGTCAGTGGGCAGACACCGGAGGAACACTTGCCGAAATAACCCAGGACAGCACCGATTGACCCTCCAATCAGCACGCCCAGAAAAACCCTGAAAATCATAACTTGCCTTTTCCTATAGCATATTCTTCGCCGGGACTTGTTGAACAAGCTCTGCTCAACTGCGCCGCTCAACTTATTTCGCATCAGAATATCTAAATGGGCCCAATGATGCAAGCATTCCTGTAGAATTTCTGAGCCGGTCGGGTTCGGTAGAATTGCCGGCCGGGCCGGGCACACAGGGGGCGTTATTTTTTGTAGGTTTTGGCGGGGTCATAGGTTTTTTCGGCGATGAAGTCAAGCTCGTTAGGCCTGCCGGGTTTTAGGGCGCGGTACAAGAAGGAACAATTGCCCGTACTCAGCAACTGGCAGCATTGGGGCATAGGGGAGTATGTGACCGGCCTTGAGCCCGGCACAAATCCACCAACAGGTCAGAACAAAGCCAGGGAAGAGGGAAAGCTCATATATCTCGGCGCCGGAGAGAGCAGAAGCTATGACCTGGAGTTCACTGTTCTGACAGGTCCAGACCAGATCGCCGAGTTTTTGAAAGTAGCGGCGCCTTGACGTTCGCGGGAGTCCCAGGAACGACCAAAACATAAGTGTAAGGACTCTTCTTCAAAATGTAAGGAACTCCTGTGAAGACTGAAGGAAGTTTATCTCGTCGAAGTTTCATCAATAAAGCCTCAATAGGTATCGGCATGGGGGTTTTGGAGCGTGGCAGCAACGTGAATAAGCGTTGGGGCCTCAGCGAGACAGAACGAATAACCGTGTATCGTGTATAAAGACTTGACGGTATGCGGCCAAGTGATATCTTCGACGCATCGTCAAAACGCATTAGGATCGACACTACAGGCGAATATGGCACAGACAGCATTGGCCTCTGAAAAACCAGTAACCTTGCTGCAGATGAACGGCATCGATAAATCCTTCCCCGGTGTTCATGCTCTCAAGAACATTGACATGACACTTCACCAAGGACAGGTGCTGGCATTAGTTGGCGAAAACGGTGCGGGGAAAAGTACGTTAATTAAGATATTGGCTGGCGCACATCTCCCGGACTCCGGCGATATCCTTATCGAGGGGCGTGACCCACAGATACACTCTCCCACGTCGGCGCGTCATGCCGGGGTGTCGGTCATATACCAGGAATTCAATCTGGTGCCTGAACTTACTGTGCGTGAAAACATTTTTCTCGGGCGTGAAAAAGTTCGACGATGTTTTATCGACGCCAACGAGGAATACCGACAGTCTGTGGAGTTATTCAAGGAGCTTGGAATTGACGTAGAACCTGACTCTCGCTGCAGCGAGCTGACAGTGGCACAACAGCAGAGTGTTGAGATCGCAAAAGCGTTAGCCATTGATGCCAGGATCATCGTTATGGACGAACCCACCGCAGCGTTGACTACCCGGGAAGTGGAACGTTTGTTCGCCGTCATAAGAGACCTGAGATCACAACAGATTGGCATTATTTATATCAGCCATCGTCTTGAAGAGATATTTGAAGTGGCTGACCGGGTCATGGTGCTTCGCGACGGTGAGCACATAGGGACTCAGGACATCAAGGATGTTACACTTGACAAACTGATCGAGATGATGGTCGGGCGGCCGCTTGAGTCAGAATTCCCTAAGCGCACGGTCGAGCTCGGCACCGAGCGGCTACGGGTGGAGAGACTCAACCGCGGAGATATTGTGCGTGATGTGAGTTTCCGTGTGCGGGCCGGAGAAGTTGTTGGTTTTGCCGGCCTGGTAGGAGCCGGCCGTACCGAAACGATGCGAATTATCTTCGGGGCCGATGAAGCTGACAGTGGGTATATCGCTGTTGACGGTGTTGAAACGAATATACATAATCCGAGAGATGCGATCCGTAACCGTGTCTGTCTGTTAACCGAGGACCGCAAGAGGCAAGGCCTGGTACTGAACCATTCGGTCTGCGAGAACTTTGGGTTACCCAATCTCGGCCGATTCAGGCGTGGCCTCTTTCTTAATCAGGCAAAAGAACGCAGAGAGTTCAGCAAATACGTCGAGAGCCTGAGAATGAGAATCTCCGGACATGATCAGCTCGTGCTGAATCTGTCAGGTGGCAATCAGCAGAAAGTCGTTCTTGCCAAGTGGCTGGCATCCAATGCCGACATCATCATCTTTGACGAACCCACGAGAGGAATAGATGTCGGAGCTAAGTATGAAATTTATCTTATGATGAACCGATTAGCTTCTGACGGTAAGGCAATCGTCATGATCAGCAGTGAACTTCCCGAGATACTGGGGATGAGCGATCGCATTATTGTGATGCATAAAGGTCGAATCACGGGCGAGATCACAGACGTGGCAAACGCCACACAGGAAGACATAATGTCTATGGCAATAGCCTGAAAAGGACGGTGCTTAAGCGTGTTAAAGAAACTGCTAAGTAATTATGGCATGATACTGGTTTTGATAGGGTTGTGCATTCTTTTCAGTCTGCTGACGTTGAAGGAGCAGTCCTATGCGGGCGGTACCGCTGCGCTGCAGTTGGCTGATAAGATCGACAGGCAATTCGAAAAATCGCAACTCATTCTTCTTGTCGGCGCGACAAACACAGCTTCTGCGAGCTTTGCTGAGGAGCTCGGACGGAAACTAAAAGAAGCAGGATTCGAGAACTGCAGAGTGGTAATTGGTGTCCCTAAGGATATGCGTCTTGCGCTCGAAAACATACGAACCGTCAGCACCGAACTCGCGGCCATTGTAGCCAGCGGGGACGTAACAGAATGGCGTCTTCTTGACCTGATTCCTGAGAGGTACCCCGAATTCTCTGACTGTGAGATATTGACGCCAAAGACTTATCTGTGGCCTGATTTTCTCAAGCGTTCGAACCTCCTGGCCATTGTTGACCGGATCGTTGTTATAGCCGTAATCGCCGTCGGCATGACAATGGTTATCATAACAGCAGGCATTGACCTGTCAGTTGGAAGCCTGACTGCGTTATCCGCGGTAATCGGTACATTGGTCATGAAAAAAATGGGCGGGCTCGAAGCGGCCTGGTGGGTCGTTCCCATTGGTTTTTTGGCAGGGATACTCTCCTGTGGGCTTGTGGGATGTCTTGGCGGTTTCATCGTCGCCAGGTTCAAGGTGGCGCCGTTTATCACCACGCTTGGTGTGATGATGATTGCAAGGGGATTGGCATTCATGATAACCGGCGGCTTTTCAATTTACCAGGTGCCTCAGGCACTGCCCTGGCTTGGCCAAGGCAGGTCGCTGGGAATGCCTAATACTGTAATTCTTCTGATGCTGCTATATCTGGCGGCACACATTTTCATGTCGCATACTCCAATGGGACGTTATATTTACGCTGTGGGGGGCAATAAAGAAGCTGCCCGTCTTTCGGGGGTGCCTGTTAACTACGTGCTGGTCTTCGTGTATATCATCAGTTCCCTTGCTGCCGGGTTGGGCGGTTGTATCCAGGCCTCGCAACTCAATACCGGCACGCCGAATATGGGTGTGATGTATGAGTTATATGTTATAGCCGCAGTTGTGGTTGGGGGTACCAGCCTGTCCGGCGGCTCCGGCAGGATACTGGGAACATTGATAGGCGCCTTTATCATCTCGGTAATCCAAAACGGCATGAACCTGCTGGGCATCGAAAGCTACACCCAGCAGGTAGTGTTGGGTTCTGTAATAGTAGCCGCGGTATTGTTGGATAAGATGCGGACCGGCGGTGGGTTATCCAGATTTAGAAGAAAAAAGGCCGGCATTAAGACATAGGAGAACAGATCATGAAACGAGCATCAACTATTGTGTGTCTAATCATTGCCTTGGCATTATTAGCGGTCCACTCATCCTGCACACGTAAACAGGAGGAATCTAAGGGTAAGATAGGCGTCACTTGTATGGACCTCACAAACCCTTTTTTCAAGCTGATTGCCAACATAATGGAAGAAGAGGCTGCCAAGTACGGGTATGAAGTAGTCCCCCTAAGTGGAGAAATGGACCCGGCAAAACAGAACAATCAATTGTCCGATTTCGCTGCACAGGGTTATGACGCCATCTTTCTTAATCCCGTCGATTCAAAGTCTGTGACTGAAGGTGTGAAGAGAGCCCATCAGGCCGGAGTTCCAATCTTCACTTACGATGTTCAGGTAGAAGATGAGGAAGCTAATAAAGTGATTGTCTCGCACATTGGAAGCGACAACTACCAGGGTGGTCAGCTTGCCGGTGAGAGCATGATGAAGGCGACAGGGGACAACGGCAATATCGTCATAATAGGTTATCCGGAAATCAGTTCAGCGCGTTTGAGGGTTGAGGGCTTCAGGGACTATCTTAAGGAGCACGCCGGCAAGCTGCGAATCGTTACTGAACTGAGCGGTAAAGGAAACAGGAATGACGGCTACGCCGTGGCAACTGATATCCTTCAGGCCCACCCTGACATAGTGGGAATCTTTGCTGTGAACGACCCTTCGGCTCTTGGAGCCTATGCGGCGGTTGTCAAAGCACAAAAGACAGACCGGATTATCGTTGTCGGATTTGACGCATCGCCTGCCGGCAAACAGGCTGTGTATGAGAAAAAGCTTTTTGACTCACCGCAGCAATTTCCACGGAAAATGGCAAAGGGTACGGTAGATGCTTTTATTAAGGCACTCTAACAAAACTCCATAATTCGTCGCCAACAAATTAGGAAACATCC
>CAYMYK010000217.1:281-4950 GCA_964394625.1 uncultured Pirellulales bacterium | reverse complement strand
CAAATCCAGAACTGCTTCGCTTACACCAACGACCTCCGCGAGCGACAGCATTTCTTCAAAAAATGTCTGAACCTTGTGAGGCGCCGCCTGGATTTCCTGCCGAACCAGCTCCGATGTCAGCAGCTTGATATCACCTGCCCTGGCGGCGACAAAGAATTTCTTGCTTGGTTTTTCAAATTCCTCATCAAACACGCCGCCGAACACCGACGTGTCTGCGTATGCCCGCACCGATGTTTTGCGTTTTCCCATTTATTGTACGATACCTTCCTATTCAATCGATTTCAATACAAAACTCTACCCGCCTTTTCGTGGCGGGTTGCGTCCCGGCCATTGAATTATAGTGTATAGCGTTTAGGATCCAGTATTTTCCTCTGTGGCTCTCTGTGCCTTTCCTGCCCCCTACAAACATTGGGCAGGGGTGTGGCTAAATATACACCTTATCCATCAGCCGGGGAAAAGCTATACACTGCCGTATATGCCGTTCGCTTGTTATCCAGGCCACCGTCCGCTCGACGCCAAGGCCGAACCCACCGTGTGGGACCGAGCCGTATTTTCGCAAATCGAGGTACCAGTCGTAGTTCTCTTTCTTCAACCCCTGTTCTTCAATCCGTTTCACAAGCAAATTGTAATCATCCTCGCGTACCGACCCGCCTATTATTTCGCCGAACCCGGCCGGCGCCAACAAATCGAAATTCTCCACAACCTTATCATTACTCCTGTCCGTCTTCATATAGAAGGCCTTGGCTGCTTTGGGATAATGCGTTACGAAAATGGGTTTATCGTGCATCAGCGATATAATCGTCTCATCAGACCCGCCTAAGTCCTTTCCCCACCGAAACTCGGCTGCTAATTGCGCGTGCTTAGGGTTATTTTCAATCTTGACGTTTACCTCATCCAGCTCGCCCCGCAGCTCAATCAATTCCGCCGCGTTCTTGTCTCGCTTCCATTGCTTAATCGAACCTTTTTGCTCGGTCTCTAATTCCTCAATCCTCTTTTCTATTTTACCCTTCTCTGCTTTGAACTGCTCAAGCTGCTTCGCCATAAACTCTTTTGTTTTGTCCCCTTTCAGAATTTCGACTGCTTCGGTATATGTTAGCCGATAGAAGGGCGGCTTGATGTTTTCCAGCGCTGAGATATCCGCCCCGAGTTGCTCCAATTCATTTCTGTTATCGCTCAGCACCCGCTCGACGATATAAGAAACGAAATTTTCCGCTAATTCGAGCAGCCCGTCCATATCGATAAACGCAACCTCCGGCTCGACCATCCAGAACTCCGTCAGGTGCCGGCGGGTCTTGCTTTTCTCCGCACGAAACGTAGGCCCGAAGCAATAAACCTTCCCGAAGCTCATCGCCGCGCTTTCTAAATACAATTGACCCGTCTGGGCTAAATAGAGCGGGCTTCCGAAATAATCCACCTCGAAGAGCGTCTGCTCCTCCTCGCCCGCCGTGGCCATCAGTATCGGCGTATCAATCAGTGTAAAACCGTTGTCGTTAAAGAACCGCCGAATCGCATCAATCACCGTATGCCGAACCCTGCCCATGCACCACTGCCCCTGCGACCGCAGATGCAAATGACGATGCCTGAGCAGAAAATCAATCCCGTGCGACTTCGGCGTTATCGGATAATCACTCGCGCCGCCTATCACCTCCGCCCCCGTCACCGCCAATTCATACCCGCCCACACTCCTCTCATCTGCTTTGACTACCCCACGTACACGGATACTCGATTCCTGTCCCAAATGCCTCAATTGCTCGAACGTCTCATCCGGAATCTTGCCCGCCTCGACAACGCACTGGCAAAGCCCCGTCCCGTCCCGCAATATCAAAAACTGCACCTTCCCGCTCCCCCGCTTGTTATACAACCAACCCTCCAGCATTACCTCGCTTGCCACATTGCCTTTCAGTTCCACTATCTCAGTTCTCTTGTCCTGTGTCATTCATCCTTTCCTTTTTTAATTCACCTGCCCCGCCAGATTACCCAGTCGTCGAGGCCTGTCTGCTCATTACGTTCGCCGCCGTCATCAATACCGTTTTTGTCTTTGCTGTACAATACAAAGCTGTTCTCCCCGCTCTTATAGACAAACGGCCCGCCGTAGCCATCGACAAATACATCTTCCGGGCCGAACTCTGCCGCCTGACCTAAATTATCAGGCCATTTTCCGTTCGCATTTTTGTATCGCATAAGCGCAACAACCACCCGCGTCCCCCTCTTTATGCTTTCCGCCCGCCGGAATATGTCCCGGAATGTATAATAGCTATTCTCACTCTGCTCCGTCACAATTCTCACCATATACCGCAAGTTAAACTCGAACCGTCTCCAGTTAGCTCCCTGTGTTATCGACAATCTCGAACGCGGCTGCCTCTCGTAACTGAAGTTGGGGTCCGCTAACTCTGTGTATCGTTCGTATGCCGCATCGATAATCGCCGCCATCTGCTCGGGCCTTGATGGAAAGGCGAACCACTTAACAATCACCACCGCCTTCCTCGCTTTTCTTTTCCAGTACCCCGGATACGCCGCCCGCCGCATATATTCCAATGTCTTTTTATCCTTGACCTGCCCGCTCTCCAGCGCCTTTCTCATCTGTTCCCGCTTCGACGCCCACGTATCGACTGACCGCCGAACCTGCCCTGCCTCATTGGTTTGATACGTCATCCCCGCAAGCATATTCTTTACCTGCAGCTTATCAGTCTCCAGGACGCCTTCAAAAGTGTCCCTCCAGTCCGGCTTCATTTGCCCAATTGTTTCGTCCACCGTATCCAGATAGCTCGAATCCACTTCACCTTCGATAATCGTCTTGTTAATCTGTATCAGAGCCAGCGCCTCAATCGCCTGACCGAGCAGGATATAAATCATAGTTGGTTGCTGACACAGATGCCGGCCCATTTGAAGCGCAGCTACGTATTTTTCAATCGCCTCACCCGTCTTGCCCTCCGCGACCGCGTTATTCCCAGCCGAGATAAGCAGAAATGTCCACTGCCGCATTAGCTTCATTGTGTCTCCGAGTTTCGTCGGGTCGCGGGGTATTGCCAATGCACACCTTTGCAGCTTTGTGGCCTCGACGACCTTTTCGACAAGCAACTGCTTTGCTTGCAGCCACTTTGCCATTTCCGGGTGCTCCTTTGTCGTCCATGGCTCTGTTTTGGACGAGGGAGTTGTGCTTATGAAAAATTCCGGCGTCTTTTCGTCGATGATTGGCACGTCAACCAGCTTCTCGTAAATCAACGCTGCGTTCTCCGCATCCGGCGCCACATACTTTTCCTGAAGTGCCGACGCTTCTTTGTCAAACGTAAACGGCCGCCAGCCCTCTCTATCCTCCGGCAAAAATACCCACACAATCAGGACTATTGCGACAACTCCAACACCCGCCCAAAACCACTTCCTAAAACGCCCCGGCAGGGTGGTAGCTGCTAATAAAAAGACAACCACCAGCCCAATAACCTTCCACGGCGCCGAAAATACAACAGATGCAGCCAGCAGCACCGCGAGCAGAATCGCCCATCCCCAACGCAGAATACCCCCAGCAATTTGCAGAGCTTGCTTCTTTTTGCCCTCGTTCTTGCGACTTATCTTCTTCTCGCTCATCTTTGTTTCCTCGTCCATCAGATTCGCCCGCTCAGCTCCGTCTCCATGTCCTTACTCTCCATCCGGCTCTTCTGTTTTCTCACTGCAACCGCTCTTCTGCCTCGGCCATATCATCCGGTCATCACAACCTTCGTCAATTAAATTCGGATCGTAATATGTCCCCACGTTCTTCTCCCGCTTGCCGCCGTCATCGATGCCGTTCTTACCTTTGCTGTAAAGCCGAAAACCGTCCTCTGTCAGTTCATACACAAACGCACTTTCCGTAAACACATCCGTCAGTATCTCTGGGTCAACAAGTGCACTAATGTCCTCGAGATTCTCAGGCCACCGGCCTTCTTCCGTCTTATACCGCCTCAGTCCCACAATCAACAGTGTGCCTGCCTGATCCGATGCAAGCCATAGATGAATCTTTCGCATCCGATAGTAGAGTCGCTCTGATACTCCTGCCATCGCCACAACGGCTCTCCGCCGGTCTACCCAGTTCCGCCACACTCCTCGGCCCTCCCTCCATTTGCGAACCGCTTCATCACTTGTATCCACACATTCCTCGAAACCCTCACGGAACAGCCGCAATGCCTTTTCCGGATCCCTCGGAAGGTACAACCACCGCACAATCGTCGTCGCCTTGATTAACTTCCGCACCCACCACGACGGGTACGCAAACCTTCGCCACACCGCATTAATCCGAGCGTCGGCCTCCGAGTGTACTTCATCCTCATCTTCTTCTCCCTTTCCCTCCTTCTCATCTCTTGCACTCGCCTCCAGTTTCTCCCGCGCTTGCATCCGCCACTGACGCTGCGGATCCCGGCTAAGCCGAATTCTCCCTCGCTTATCTATCTCATAGTGTTTTCTCAGTTCGCTTGCCCCCATCAGCTTCTCATAATCACCCATATCACGCCCTATCTTCTCCCAATCTGTCTCCGCGTTGATGATTTCTGTCTCGATACGCCCAAGCTCTTCCTCACCGGCCCCCGCCATCACCGCCATCCGCATCTGCCAGACTGGAAGTGCCTTCAACGCCGTACCTACAAGCACATCTATGCTCATTCCCTGCTGATGCAGGTGTCCCCCCATCCTCA
Organism: uncultured Pirellulales bacterium; assembly: GCA_964394625.1. Classification (GTDB taxonomy): domain Bacteria; phylum Planctomycetota; class Phycisphaerae; order Sedimentisphaerales; family Anaerobacaceae; genus JAUVYV01. Next base: position 289 of record CAYMYK010000217.1, on the reverse strand, counting down.
ATACAGCC
>CAYMYK010000217.1:0-271 GCA_964394625.1 uncultured Pirellulales bacterium | reverse complement strand
TCGCCCCAGTCTTTGTTTCCCGCAATCACCAGCAAGTACCCCCACCGCCGTATCGTCCCGTAGCGATTAGTATCATAATACTCATCTTGCGGATCAGTCAGAGCGAATCTGCACTTCTCCATTCTTGAAAGCCGCATCAACGCCTCGATAGTAGAGCTATGCTTCTCTACCCACTGAGCTACGCTCGGATATTCTGCTCCCATCCACGCGCTTTTGTACACCGCCCCAAACACGTTGGGGTCATCATACAAGATGCTGGTATCGTTCACAT
>CAYMYK010000216.1:0-4954 GCA_964394625.1 uncultured Pirellulales bacterium | reverse complement strand
GCACCGGTTAGACAGTATCAGTATTTTTCACAGCTTGGGGCTGAACGTTTTCATTTTCGACTATCGCGGCTACGGCAGCAGCGAGGGGACGCCGAGCGAGGAGGGTACATATCTGGACGTCCGGGCGGCGTACCGGTGGCTCAAGAAGAAGAAAAAGACATCGCCGAAGGATATAATCCTATTCGGCAGGTCTCTTGGCGGGGTTATAGCGACGTATTTGGCAACGAAGGTCAAGGTGAGAGCACTGGTTATCGAAAGCACTTTCACATCGTACGTCGATATCGGAAAGAAGTTTTACCCGTATATGCCTGTTCGGTGGTTTGCGAGGTTCGATTACCCGACGAAGGAGTATATCAGGAAGGTTCGTTGTCCGGTGATGGTGATTCACAGCCGGAGCGATGAGGTAGTGCCGTTCGAGTTCGGCTTAGAGCTGTACGAAGAGGCCGGTGAGCCAAAGGAATTTGTGGAGATTCAGGGCGGACATAACGACGGCTTTTTGTTTTCGGCCGAGACGTACAGGAGGGCATGGATGAAGTGGCTTAGGATGTTGAGTAAGTCGTCATCGGTGGCGGTTGTGCGCGGGCGGTCGTCGTAGCAGGAGCGAGGTGCGAAGGGCGATATGATGTATTTTGCTTGACTTTTCGGGTTGAGGGTCATATAAGGGCGTTTTCTGCTGTGATGCGGGAGTTGAGGGGCGGTCTGAACTACGAACCCAATAATTCTCTTGACAAATCAACAAAGTGGTTCTACAAGGGTACGCATGATAAAATAAGGTTGGGATTCGCCCGTTTCACCCATGCGGAGCGCACGCTACAGCAAACCTCGGGCACAACGTTTTTCATAATGCCAAACAGGCGCAGCAAACGTTGAATGCGCAAGTGTGGAAAGGAGAGAAGTATGAAGGCGTCACAACAGAGCGAGAGAGGTTATCTTCGTCTGGTCGGTATAAGCATGGTTGTGGTGATGTTGGGGGCATCTCAGAGTGTGAGGGGGGCCGGCAACCTGCGTGTCGAAAAGGCCGGTGAATGGCTGCGGGGCCAGCAGAACCCGGTAACGGGTCTGCTGCGGAGCTACGATATGCCAGGGGACTACATGGCGTGGACGTATGACCAGGCTGTGGGGATCATAGCGTTTCTGGATATCAATGATATAAATGCAGCGGTGCGATGTGGGGATGGGATGCTCGCGGTCCGTGTCCAGTGCATTGAGGGGCCGGATAACGTTTGGGCTGATGGCTACAATTCCGTCGATGGTACCCAGGGAGCCGCAGCGATTGCAGCAGGTCCAAATGCATGGATGGGACTGGCCATGCTGAGACTATACGGTGCGACGGGCCAAGAGAGATTCCTGTCGGCGGCGGAAGATGTCGCAGCTTTCCTTCTGGCCCGTCAGATGGAAGGGGGCTGTGGAGACGGCGCAATCACAGGTGGGTACGGGCAAAGCTGTAAGCTGTTTGAGTGGACAAGTACTGAGCATAATGTGGATGCGTTGGCGTTTTTGATGGCGTTGTCTGAGGTTGCAGAGTCTGGGGCAGATGATTATCGTGCCGCTGGCGTAAAGGTTGGAGAATGGCTGCATGAAGAAATGTGGGATGCAAACGGCGGCTATTATTATCCGGGGTACGCCAACAATATGGATTGCAGTCTTAGTGATTTTCCGGAGCGTCTTGACAGCCAGACGTGGACGCTACTGGGTTACCAGACCATGTTGTGCATCGAGAGCAACGATGCGAATCTAACGGACTTCATACACGACGGGCTGACGTGGATCGACGCGAATGCGCGTGAAGTGAATTACGCAGACTGCAATCTTATTGGCTTTTCAAAAGTAACGTTGGGGGACCGCGCAACAGACAGCTTCTGGGCAGAGGGTACAGGTGGGTACATTCTGGCTGCCGGCGTGGCCTGTCACAATCGGGAATATCAGGAGGCTATGCTGGATTCGTTGCGCTGTCTCCAGGAGGATGATGGCTCTGTTGCGTATTCGGTGGGGATTAGTTGCACGGATGTGCTATCTTATTTTGATCCTTGCGACATCATACTGGCCCATTTCGAGGGTCATCCTCACTGTCTTTACGGGAATGTGGGTGTGTACGGTGATGGTGAGCCGGACTGGGAAGCAATTGAAGCTAATGGTTTTAACGAACCTTACAGTTGGTACTACGAGCCGGACAGGCCGGGTTACGACGTTAATAATGTCCATTCATGCTGGCAGTCGTTTCGCCTGGTCAATGCGACAGACATGTGCAAGCATCAGGATCTGGGCTGGGCCAGCTTTGGTCTGGACCTTGGCCCTGAGGTCAATGGGGTCATCGAGGCGATAGACGTAAGCGACTATGGGGAGTTTTCTTTTTGGGCGAAGACTGAAATCGACGATGCCAACCTTCAAGTACTGTTTGGAGATGCCAACTGGACATGGCCTGGCGGACAGGCACAGTTCCGGACCGACTCGTATATCCTTGACACTAACTGGACGGAGTATACGGTCGAGCTTTCCGAAATCAGCGGTGTCAACGGTCTTGACCTGAGCGAGCTTGAACACGTTGCTTTTGCATTTGGGGCTGGTGTCGGCAACAGTAAAGGGACCATCATATACATTGACGATGTAGGATTTAAGGGCAGCGACGGTATGACGCCCCTCTCGAACGGGGGCGAGATGCCGCCGACATTTCCACAGCACTGGCCCTACGGGAGCGTGGCGTCGACAGGATGGCTGATTTTCGTTGAGCTTGGGAGGAATCCTTTTGCGGTCAACTGTGTGAATCCTCCAACGGTGCTCATCACGTCAGCAAGTGATCTTAAGCCTGACTGCTGGGTTGACTTCTATGACTTTACGGTTTTGGCGGCGCAATGGCTGGAGGAGCCGGGGAATCCAAGCGCTGACCTTGCGCCCGAAGGAGGTGACAACATGGTGAATCTTCTGGACCTTGCTGTCATCGCACAGCGGTGGCTGCAATACGGTGATTGAGAGATCGCGATTTCCGGAATGGTTCTGAGGCTGGATTATACAGGGGGGGCTTGATACGGTGTGCGGGGACACAAAGAACGGATGTTTGGGGTATTTCGTTTGCTTTTCGGCGGGAAAATGCATATAAAGAAAGCTCCTTCTGCCGATGGCGTACGGCTTTTTTGTGTAGCTTGAAGGGATTTCGATGTTTTGCGTTTTTGTGAGGAGCGTTTATGGCGGGCGTTAAGGGTAATGCGATAGTGGCACAGTCGGGCGGGCCAACGGCGGTGATTAACTCGAGCGCTTGCGGGGTGATTTCCGAGGCGATGAAGTCGGGGAAAATCGACAGGGTGTTCGGAGCGACCAACGGGATACTCGGTGTGTTGAAGGAGGATTTGTTCGATATATCGGCGGAGAAGGCGGAGAGGATTGAGGCGTTGAAGCGGACACCCTCGGCTGCGATTGGCTCGTGCCGGTACAAGCTGAAATCGCTCGAGGAATCGAGGGTGGACTTCGAGAGGATAGTAGACGTATTCAGGGCACACGAGATTCACTATTTTTTCTACGCGGGCGGCAACGATTCGATGGATACGGCGGACAAGGTGAACAAATTGGCGGCGGACAGCGGCTATGAGCTTGTCTGTATAGGCGTGCCGAAGACGATTGACAACGACCTTGCGTGCACGGACCACTGCCCGGGATACGGCAGTGTTGCGAAGTATGTGGCGACCTGTGCGATGGAGGCGGGCAGGGATACCGAAGCGCTTTACACGCATGATACGTGTACGATTTTGGAGGTAATGGGACGGAATGCCGGCTGGATTGCTGCGGCGACGGGACTTGCAGTAAGGGAGCCAAAAGATGCACCGCACCTTGTGTATATGCCGGAGGCGGTGTTTTCATTTGATAAGCTCGTCGGGGATGTCAAGCAGGTGCACAAAGAGCTTGGCGGCGTCTTTATTGTTGTCGGTGAAGGGCTAAAAGATGAGAAGGGTAATTACGTGACGGCTGATTCGGGTGCGTTCAGCAAAGACAGCTTCGGGCACATTCAGCTCGGCGGTGTAGCCGACATGCTTAAGGTGGTTATCGAAAAGGAGGTCGGTATCAAGGCGAGATGGAACAAGTTGGGGACGAACCAGCGAAACGCGATGCACTTCGCATCGCTGACGGACGTGAATGAGGCGTATATGTGCGGGCGGGCGGCGGTGCAGGCGGCGATGGGCGATGTGAACGGCAAGATGGTGACATTAGTTCGTGAGGACGGGGCTGAGTATAAGTGCACGACGGGCTTAGCTGAGCTGAGCGACGTGGCGAACGGCGAGAAGAAGGTTCCAAAGGAGTATATTAACGAGGCGGGCAACGGTATTACCGAGGCGTGCAGGGAATATATCAGGCCCCTGATTCGGGGCGAGGCGCCGGTAACGGTTGGCGAGGACGGCCTGCCTGTTTATATGAGGTTCGAACGTAAACCACTGGAGAAGAAATTGGCGGAGTATATTTAATGATGATATTGGAGAAGTACTCTTTCGGGATGGGTGACAGGTTTGCTCACCAGGGCAAGGCACAATTGGCGGCGGTAATCAAGGCCAACGAGCAAGGCGCAAAGGTTACACCCGTCTGGAATAAGTCGAACCGCGAGCACGGGATTGTGGGGACGGAGCCGGCAAGCGTGCGGGCCGAGGCGGATGCGGCGGTTGCGGCGCTGGGCTGGGATGGTTCGTATTACGTCGATGCGGACCATATCGGGCTAAAGATTGTCGAGCCGTTCATTGAGCCGAGCGATTTTTTCACGCTTGACGTGGCGGATTTTATCGGTAAGGCGGCAAGCGCTGAGGATATTGCAGCTTTCGTCGATAAATGCAGCAGGTATTTGGGGGTGGTTTCGGTTGAGGGGATTCAGGGCGGCTTCGAGGTTACAAGGGCGATGCTCGAGGGCATTGCAGCGAAGTATTTACTTGCGGTAAAGGATGCGGGCAAGATTTATCGGTATTTGGCCTCTGCCAAGGGA
>CAYMYK010000215.1:0-4967 GCA_964394625.1 uncultured Pirellulales bacterium | reverse complement strand
GGATGTTTCCTAATTTGTTGGCGACGAATTATGGAGTTTTGTTAGAGTGCCTTAGGTTGCCTGGAAAGGGGCCGGCTGTTCAAAGGGCCGCGAAGCTCGCTCGGAGGACCGGGACAAAGCCGGCTGGTTGTGAGCTGTTACCTGGGCTGCGCCGGCTGGCGAACCTGCCAGGCGTATGGCAGGCCAGCTTACATAAGCTGTGAACGGCCGAGGCACGGAGGAATGATACAAGAGACGTGGATTTCGTCGGCGTACTGGTCGAGCTTTGATTTTCCCGAGGTGAAACTAACTGCCGGCTACACGGACGGCCACGTGGAGACTATCACAAGCTCGCAGACGGCGCCGATGCGTATTTCCAAGACGGACGACGGCAGCGAGCCGTATCCGGACGACATCGGCCCGGGGGTTTTTTACATACCTGCGAACAGCATCCGCTGAAGGCACAGCCGCACAAAGGCCGTCGGCCGAGGGGGCGGGCAAGAGGGACGTTGTTTTCGTGGTGGGACTCTGGTATCTTTGCCTGTTTGTGAATTCCCGGCAACGAAAGGAGCTTTGTGTGAAGCGCAGGACGTTTTTGAAAGGTGCGGCCGGTGTGGGAGCCGGGGCAATGTCTTTTGGGGTTCTCTCGGGTGGCGGCTGTGCGGACGGGGCCGATCGGGGGCGGGTTTGCGCCGGGCAGGCCGGCGAGGCAAAGACGCTGAAACGGTTAGAGAATAAGTATATCCGGCTTGCGCTCTACAGCAACGCGTCGGCGGAACTGCTGGATAAGAAAACACAGACACGCTGGCGGATGGGCGCCGTAGCGCTTCAGGAGACTGGGCCTATCGACGAGGGACACGTCTGGCTGCGGACGAGCCGGTCAATTTGCGAGCAGTACCCGGGGCGATTTTCGGGAAGGAAAACCGGCGAGTCGGTCCGGTTCGCGCTGCTGGGCCGGCAAAACAGGGCGATGGGGACATTCGTCTTAGACGTTCGGCTCGACGGCGAGTGGCTCGAGTTTGTGATAAGCGATATCGACGAGCGCCTGCCAAGCTTGATATTCCCGCCTGCAATCGAATCGGACAGTCTCGTATTTCCCAGTAAGCTCAGCAGGTGGATTCGCAAGCCGACGCAGGGCAGGTATTTCTGGCCTTTCTTTTCCAATCTGAATATGCGGTGGTTCGGGGGATTGAAGGGCGATGCGGGCTGGATAGCGGTATTTACGAGGCAGTTCGCGGACGCCGGCGTAAGCCATACCGAGATGAGCGCCTCGCCGGGCTGGCTAAAATCGCTCGGCCGGTGGCGATACCCGCGGACGATTCGCTACCGGTTCACACAGGACGGCTATGTGGGTATGGCCAAGGCATTCCGGACCTGGGCAATCGAAAACGGGCTGCACAAATCGATTGAAGAAAAGACGGCCCAGGTCCCTGCGGTGGGCAATCTGTTGGGCGGCCGGTTCTTCTCGATAGTCCAGGCGTGCCCGGCGGTCGGCAGGCGGTACTTCGATGACCGCCTCAAACCCTGCGACGAAAAGATGCTGCGGGCCAGGCCGGTCAGCAATATCAGCCATCTGCAGGCGGCGGCGATAATAAAAGAGGCGCAGCAGTGGGGGATGAAGCACGGCCTGGCGCTTCTTCGCGGCTGGATAAACGGCGGCTACGACTTTTCACATCCGGACGTATGGCCCCCGGAGCCGGCGCTGGGCGGTATCGACGAGCTGCGGGCGGCCTGCTCAATGGCTGGCCCTGTCACTGTGGCCCTTCACGATAATCACCAGGACATCTACGAGCACTGCGCGAGCTTTCCGAAGGGGATAATTCGGATGGCGAACGGTGAGCTTATGCCGGGCGGCTACTGGGCGGGCGGCCAGGCATACATAATCAACTCGCGCGACAGTGTGACGTATGCAAAACGAAACTGGCGGCAGATAAAAAATCTGAAGCCGAGTGCGATGTTCATCGATACCACGACAGTTGTACAGGCATACGAATCTTATGAGAAGGCCAACACCCTTACGCGCTCACAGGACATCGAGTACAAACAACAGCTTCTGAAGTTTTTCAAGGACCAGAAAGTGGTATTAGGAAGCGAAGGGGGCTCGGACTTCGGGATGGCCTACACGGATTTTTTGGAGAACTGGCATCAACGCACACCGGGAGAATCAATTCCACTGTGGCCGATTGTGTACGGCGACGCGGCATTCTGCACCCGGCTGCGGGACAACAACTTCTGCATAACGATGAACTACCCCCAGACGCCCTGGCCCTGGTGGTTGGAGGATATGCTGTGGGGATATATGCCCTATTTCGGGATTGACTGTACGTGCGAATGGGAAAAACGCAAGGCGGAATTCAAATCAACCCTTCACGTGGATGATTGGCACGGCAGGGTCGGCGGGCGGCAAATGGTGGACCACCGGTTTTGGACGGACGATTCGGCGGTCGAGCAGACGACATTTGCCAACGGACTGTCGATTATCGTCAACTTCGACAAGGCCGAACGGCCGGCGGATGGCGTCAGCGTGCCGGGTTATGGCTACGTTATAAGGGATTGAGACGCCCCGCAGGGCGAGGCGCTGTACGGCTGATACAAGAATTTTTTTTTTCGTTGTTTTTGCAGGGCAGGTTTGTTATCATATCGTGGTGGAAACAATTGTTGGTTTTGCCGTTCGACTGTACGAAACAACGATACCAGGAAAAACAGGGCGCACCTGGAACTTAAAAACCTAAGGATTGTCAAGCGTGGAGAGAGCCGGAATACGTAGAAAGCGAGACGCGAGGGGTTTTACGCTGATAGAGCTGTTGGTGGTGATATCGATAATCGCGCTTTTGATGGCGATATTGATGGCGGGGCTGGGCCAGCCGCAAAACACTACGTGCACGCACAAAATGACGGATTATACGCAAAAAACGGCGTTCACTTGGCGTATTGCTGCCTGTACAATAAAAAGGAATCGTGGGTTTTGATATTAGTGGTAAATATAGGCATTTTGAGGAGGAGTTGTTATGTGTAAAAAAATTGTATTTTTAGCGTTGTTTCTCGTGGCGCTGGCGAACAACGCCTGGGCCACGGCTTACATCTGGGACAACGAGAGCGCAGACAACCACTGGAGCACACCGAACAACTGGGGCCCAAACGGAGTCCCGGTGCTTGGCGACAGTATCGCCGTAGGATCCGGATTCGAAGAGGCGAACTACCCTGTTGTCAAGGCCGGCACCGATGCGAACATCAGCGGTGTAGATATAGTCGGGAGTTTTACGCCGATACCAAGACTTACAGTCGAGGCCGGCGCGACCCTGACGATGCGCCCCGAGCCGGATGACGGCAGTTGGCCAATAATGTTCCTGGGCAGCGGCTGGACCCCGGGCCAGGGAATGCTTAACAACTACGGCGGTGACCTTATACTGCGAAAACTCTGGGTCGGCTACAGGGACCTCGGTGTCGTCAATATGACCGGCGGCAGCATACTCATAGAAGGAACCGATGTCGTCGATGAGCGCGGCTTAAATCACAGCGGCTTCTTAGAGGTCGCCCGAGGCGACGACTGCCCGTGTATGACGCCGGGTGACCCCTGTACATGCACCAGCCCGCAGTACGGTGATGGCTATGTCCATCTTGACGGCGGCACAATTGAATGCGATGTGCTCACTCTACGAATGGCCCATACGGTTTGCGGGACCGGCCCGTACATCTACTGGGGTGCAAATTCCAACGGGTATATAGATATTCGCGAAGGTACGCTTATCATAGGCGGAGGCATTGAGACGAACGGCCAAAAAACGCCTGGCAAGAATGTCAAGAATGAGATACTGGCCTATGATGCGAACGGGTGGATGACGGCCTACGGCATCGGCTCGATGGAAGATGCAAACATCGTCAGTAACCCGCGTGCAGAGCTTATAGTTGACTACGGCTGGCGTAATGCCGGCAAGACGACTGTAACGGCTTACAAACCGGAGAATAATGGCGAGCCATACAAATTATATCCGCCACAGTATGCTGCGGGTGTTGACCCGACGGTAATACTAAGCTGGGGTCCGGGAGACTATGTCGGCACCGGCGGAGTACCCGGCTCGCAGAAAGGCAACGGCCACCACGTCTTCATCGGTGCCTACGACGCTATGGAGTCTTATATGAACGGCTGGAACCTGCAGTATCCGGTCATGACGAACTACGGGCATATAGTCGGCGCCCAGGATGCCAATTTCTTAGATATCAGCACGGGGCATCCGGCGGGCACTCTTGAGCTTGACACGCATTATGTCTGGACGGTTGTCGAGGCCAACGACCTCAATGCTCCGGACGGAGACTGGTGGTGGAAGGCGCCGGTTCACCACTTCTGGACGGTCGGCGGCAAGGCCAGTAACCCGAATCCGAAGGACGGCGGCGTAGCCGGCATCGAGCTTGCAGCGCCTTTGAGCTATGAGCTTACCTGGGACCGCGGTTATTACGCGGCCTCGACGGACGGCCACGTGGTGTACTTCGGAACGAACTTCAACGATGTCAACACCGCCACAGGCGGTACTCCCCAGACACCCCAGAGCTATACGGCAACGGGTCTGGAGCTTGGCAAGGAATACTTCTGGCGTGTGGATGAGGTAAATACGGCAGGGCCCGACCCGTGCATCTGGCCGGGCGATACCTGGAGCTTTACGGTAGGCGACTACCGCGTGGTGGACGACTTCGACTACGATACCTTCGACGATATGAACGACTTCTGGAAAATCAATGCCTATGACCTGGACTATACCCTGCCCTGCTCCACAATGGGCGGCGGCGCCTGGATAGAACTCGACCATGGTGCGATGAGCTATACTTACGACAACAACGACATTTTCTACCCGTCTGGGCCGCTTGGTTATGATTTCTTCTCGGAGGTCCGCTACGAGTTTGCAGCCCCTGTTGACCTCACCGATGGTGATGCCGAGACGACACTGCGAGCGCTGGCGCTTGACCACACGGGAACTGCGGGCAACGCGGCAGAC
>CAYMYK010000214.1:0-4994 GCA_964394625.1 uncultured Pirellulales bacterium | reverse complement strand
ACATCCTGATGAAGTTCGACCTCGCAAGCGTTCCGACCCCGGTGACATCGGCCATCCTGCGCCTCTATTACGAGAGCTCGCAGGCCCTGACCATTTACGTCCATGACGCATCCAGCGACACCTGGGACGAGTGCGGCACGCTGCCGACCAAGGGCAGCACTGAGATGGCTTCCGCCTCAGCAACCGGCGCCGGCTGGTACGAATTCGACGTAACCAGTTATGTGGATGCCGAGGCGACGGGAGACGATATCATCACCTTCTGCATAACCAACAGTCACGACAACTGGTGGAGCATCTGCGCACGAGAGGGCCCGAATCCGCCTGAACTGATCGTCCAGTACGGCGGCGGCGGTCCTCCCGGACAAGCGACCAATCCAAACCCGGACAACGGCGCAACTGGCGTGAGCACAACGGCCACGCTGAGCTGGACGCCCGGTGCAGGGGCTACCTCCCATGATGTCTATTTCGGTACACCTGCTTCGCCTCCCTTCATTCAGAACCAGGCGGCAACCACCTACAACCCAGGCACCCTCGCCAACGGCGCCACCTACTACTGGTGCATCGACGAAATAAACGCTCAGGGTACGACAACCGGTAACGTCTGGAACTTCACCACCGCGGCAGCAGTGCCTCCCGGCCAGGCAAGTAACCCTAATCCGGCCAACGGCGCCACCGGCGTCAGCACTTCTGTCGCATTAAGCTGGACGGCCGGTTCAGGGGCAACCAGCCACGATGTTTACTTCGGCCAGGACTCAACGCCCGACTCCGGCGAGTTCCAGGGCAACCAGACAGGCACCACATACGACCCCGGCGCCCTTGCCGCCACTACCGCTTACTACTGGCGAATCGACGAGAAGAACGCCTACGGGACCACCACCGGCCCTGTCTGGAACTTCACGACAGGCAGCGGCGCTCCTACCGGGATGACCGTGGGCTCCAACTTCTGGCGAATCGACTGGGGCGAGGGCGGCTGGAACCATTACTTCGCAAGCGGCGTCGATTGGTCAACGACCTCCAACCCCTGGAACCCGACATTCGTCAGCGAGCTCCAGGAATCCAAGATGACGTGCCTGCGGTTTATGGACTGGGTAATCACCAATGGCTCGGCCGTTACAAGCTGGAGCCAGCGGATTCCAAAGACCGCCAACCATTACTACAGCGGCAATATCGTCCCCCTGCTGAACTCCGACGGCTCATCGGCGGGCAACGGTTACGGAGTCGCTTATGAATGGCAAATCGACCTCTGCAACCGCATCGGTGCCGACATCTGGGTAACCGTCCCCCACGCAGCCGATGCCGACTATCAACACCAGCTTGCAACTCTGCTCTACAACAACCTCAACAGCAACCTGAAGATCCACGTCGAATACTCCAATGAGTGCTGGAACTGGGGCTTCTACCAGACGACGTATTGCGATGAGCAATCGACAGCGGTGGGCATCCGTAGCCTGGACGTCGGAGAGTATTGCGAGCCGTGGTGGAAGTACAAAATATACGCCTCCGTGCGCCTGTTCGAGCAGTTCGAGGACGTCTTCGGCGTTGACAGCCCCCGACTCGTAAAGGTCATCGGCTGCCAGGTCGGTTACAACTGGGGCGGTTATGACTACAACCATCAGATTATCGGCGAGCTTGCATGTCTGAACAACTCGACCATCAATCCCAACGGCGTCACCGTGGACGCCTGGGCGGCGGCGCCTTACTGGGGCACGAGCGTTGGTAACATCGCTGATATGATGCTCTGGGCGCACAACAGCTTGATTGGCACGGACATAAAGCTCCTCTGCTATGAAGGCGGCTCCGACAACTACAGCGACCCGTCCGGCTGCACCACCGTGCAGCTCGACCCTGCTCAGGAGCAGCTCTACATCGACGCATTGAATGCCATCGAACCCTACTGCGAGGGTGTCTTCAACCAGTACTGCTTCGTCGGCGATTGCTGGGGCCTCAAAAAAGCCACCGGCGACCCCGCCTCCAATGCTCCAAAATGGAGAGGCGCCCTGCAGTGGATTAACAGTCACTATTAATCAACCTATGACCGGACAGCTCTGAAAAAAACGAATACTGCTGAAAAAGCCGGGCCCGCGGGCAAAATCGCCCGTGGGCCTCGGCTGCTGCTACCGCTGCCCACCATGCTGTGCCCGAATAAAAACCGGTGCCGCCGCAGAAAGGAGATAATTATGATATAAATCCTAAACACGCGGGGAGGGGCGAATTTCGTTTTGTTTTCATTTCAAACTAACAACTAATTTTGGAGTTACTCAAATGTCCAAAAAACACTATCTTTGCCTTTTCCTGACCCTGCTAATCACCTCCGTTGTCCTCGGACAAACCTACCCAGGAAAAGTCGGCATCGGCCTGTCTATGGGATGGAATATGCCCTTCGTGGACGCCGCCAAAACTCTCAGACCATTTGACTCCATCGGAGGCGGTACCGCTCCAACCGATTCCAGCGGCTGGCCCACATCCGACGCTTACACCGTCCTCTGGGATTCCAGACCCGTCGAGGCCTGGGCAGGCAACATCGACGACCCAGAGCAGTTCACTCCCGATATGACCGGTACCTATCACTGCTCATTCAACGGCCAGGCGACCCTCGCCGTTATCGAGGGAGACGCATCCATCGCAAACCAGACCTACGATTCGCCCTCGAACACAACCACCTTCAACCTTACCGTCAACACCTCAGGCCCGTGGGATAACCTGGTGATTCTCCAGTTCACCGACACAAAACGCACATCCTCGAGCGCAACCAACACCGGCATAACAAACCTCAAGGTAATAAGGCCCGGCTACCCCATCGATACCACACAAATCTTCACCGACGCCTTTCTAAACTGCCTTAACTCGGCCAGCTTCAGCACCTGGAGAACGCTCGGCTGGGTCAATTCAAACAACACCAACTACTCGTACCCCCAGCAAATCGAATGGTCCGAGCGAAAGCTCTGGTCCGACGCCACACAAAACGCCTGGGGAGGAAAGCTCGACGGCGCCTGCTGGGAATCCGTCATCTGGCTGTCCAACACCGCTAACATCGACCCTTGGATTAACATCCCCATTCACGCCTCTGACGACTACATCACACAGTTAGCGACGCTGTTCAAGAATAATCTCAACTCCAACCGAAACCTCTACGTCGAATGGTGCAACGAAGTCTGGAACTGGGGCTTCTGGCAATCCTCTTACAACAACGAGTGGGGGGCCGCCGAAGGACTCAGCTACATCGAGCACTACGCAAAGCGTGTCGCTCAAGTCAGCCAGCTCTTTGCCAACGTCTGGGGTGGCTCCGCAATAAACGACCGCGTCCGAGTCGTCAACTGCTGGCAAATCGGATGGTGGCCTCCCGACGGACAGTACAACCAGCAGATGCAGTACATCAACGACCACTTCGGCCCGCCGAACCAGTATGTCTGGGGACTCGGCGTCGCTCCATACTGCAACTGCGGCTCTGCTTGTACAACCGGCTCGCCGCAGGATATTCTGGACGAAATGTGGGCGGGCAGCGACGACAGCGTACAGTCAAGGCAGCTCGTCAAGGCCGTCGCAGACAACTGGAACCTGCCGGGCGGGATGCTCGCGTACGAAGGCGGCTCCGATACCGGCGGTGGAGACGCCACTAACATCGCAAACAAAATCGCCGCCGAACGTGCACCGGGTATGAAGGACGTTATGCTCCACGACCTGCGCGACAACTGGTTCCCCGCCGGCGGCGACCTCTTTGTGTTCCTCGAGCTGACCAGCGGCTACAACCGCTACGGCTCCTGGGGTCTCACCGACGACGTCACCAACCCCGACAGAAATTACAAATTCGAGGCCGTCCGCGACATCCTTGGCGATGTCGCCGGCCCGCCCGGACAGGCGTCCAATCCCTCGCCTGCCAACGGGGCGACCGGCCAGAGTATCAACGTCGATTTAAGCTTCTCCGCCGGCTCAGGTGCTACCAGCCGCGACGTCTATTTCGGCCAGGATTCCACTCCCGACTCCGGCGAGTTCCAGGGCAATCAGGCCGGCACTACTTTCGATCCCGGCACTTTGGCCAATGATTCGACCTACTACTGGCGCATCGACGAGAAAAACGCCGTCGGAACTACTACAGGCAACGTCTGGAGCTTTACAACAGAATCCGCCGGCGGCGGATTACCCAGCCCGTGGCAGAACGGTGACGTAGGAAGCCCCGCAGCAGCCGGTAACGCAATCTACTCGGCCGGTACATTCACCATCGAAGGCGATGGCTCCGACATCTGGGGAACTTCCGACCAGTTCCATTACGTCTATCAGTCGCTCTCAGGCGACGGCGAAATTGAAGCCTGCGTCGCTTCTCTCGAAAACACCAACTCCTGGGCAAAGGCAGGCGTGATGGTTCGTGAGACACTCACCGGCGGCTCGAAGCACGCTATGATGGTCGTCACCGCAGGTAACGGCACCGCATTCCAGAGAAGAACCACCACCAACGGCTCCAGCTCACACACCGCCGGAAGCAGCGTTACAGCCCCATACTGGGTACGCCTGGTGCGAAGCGGCGATACCCTCACCGGATACGAATCGAGCGACGGCGGCTCCTGGAACCAGGTCGGCTCAGCTACCGTCTCGATGGCTACAGACGTCTATATCGGCCTGGCTGTAACCAGCCACTTGGGCGGCACCCTCTGCACCGCTGAAATCGGCAATGTCACCGTCTCCGGAGGCGGACCTCCCCCGCCGCCGGCTGCACCGACGAATTTGTCGGCAACACCGGGCGACGGGCAGGTAGTCCTCAACTGGGACGGCTCGACCGGGGCAGATAACTACAACGTCTATCGCGGAACGGGCGGTAATTACTACTGGCAGGCGTCGCCGACTTCCACCTCGTGGACCGACACCAGCGTCACAAATGGGACTACCTATTGGTACTACGTCACCGCCGAAAACGCCGGTGGTGAGAGCGGCCAGTCAAACGTCGTCTCGGCAACTCCGCAGGCCGCCCCACAGCCGCCCGGACAGGCGAGCAATCCCAGTCC
>CAYMYK010000213.1:0-5112 GCA_964394625.1 uncultured Pirellulales bacterium | reverse complement strand
CTTCGCATTTTCTTTCTTCGTCTTTGCTGTAGGATCGGCAGGTACAAAGGTGAATCCGGGCTTGCTTGGATCTACAGTGTACTTGCAGAACTTCTTTACCTGCTCAACACGAGTATTTATAACTGCGTTGATCAAAGGCACTTTATGCACGACGTTCCTGATCGTCAAATAGTCAATCGATAGGATCTTCTCTCGAACCCCTCTTGCAGTACCGGCACTTACAAAACCGTAGATGTCGGGTCTCACCAAGAGAGATTGGAGTTTCTTTGCGGTCGCTTCAAGCGTCGCTATATCAGTGGGTTTATTATTAGATTGATTCTTTTTCTTTTTTCTGGCCATGTGGGTTCCAGACCTCCATTTGAAAAGTGTCCACCGGGTGGACAAAAGGGCAAATGCTATATATCGTTCCTATATTTATAATAGCACCATACATCGCCGAGACGCAAATAAAAACCCCTCATGCATACAAGGGGTTCGAAGTGATTATAAAATGTATCTACAAAGGGTTTTGCTTCAAACCATTAGACCGAAGTTTCATCCCAAGAATATTTTTTCGTTTAAGCCAAACACTCAGCGTCGATTCAGTACATCCTATCTTCTTTGCTATAAATACCTGACTCGCTCCACTACGAAGCATATCTTTAATCTGTTCTTCATAAGGGTCCAACTTCGACTTTCCAGCCGGACGCCCCAACTGCATTCCTTTTGCCTTCTTCACTTCTAATGCCTCTTTCGTTCTCTTACTAATAAGATCTCTTTCGATCTCTGCTGCAATCGCAAACGCCATTGCCATCACTTTGCTCTGGATCGTTCCATTAAGACTCCATTCACCTTTGACAGCGTGAACCTCTATACTCTTTTCTAAACAGGTATTCAAAATCGTCATGATCTCCATCATCGAACGACCAAGACGGGACATCTCTGAAACAAGTATCCGATCGCCTTTCCCAAGAAAATCTATAATCTCGCCTATCTTCCGACTTTTCCAATTAATACGGGAAGTGGCGGTTTCCTCTACCCACTCCGGCATTCCGAAGTCTTTCTTGTCGGCCATCTCCCGGATCTGGGCTTTATTCTTTTCAAGTTCTTGTTTATCAGTGCTTACTCTTAGATAGGCTATCGTTCTATTCATACATCCTCCTTAAAGGAGTTTATCTCTTCTCTTCTGCCTTTTCAATCCCACTTTACATATCGACGAAGTGTTCCTATAAGACCCCACACTCTTAGACATCGCCGAAAACGTTTTCTAATAAATCTACGTCTTGCCTTCATAATATTCATTTGTTTCCTTCCGCCTTTTCAATGATGTCCCAAACTTCTTTTATAAGTTCGCGTTTCTTCTGCCTCAAAATCTGCTCCTGAGCCTCTACCGCCTTAATCTCCGCCTCTATAATTTTTATTTTTGCCTGCTCTACCTATGTTAACTTCATACCCTCTCCTCAATCTCTTTTCTGGTCATTTTAATCCCTCCACCAATTCTATAATCTTGTCTCGATGCTTTGTCTCTTCTTCAACGACAGCATCAAACTTCTCTTGATCCACAAATTCCAAAATAGCCTTCTCCACGAGTTCAGACAGAACCGTCGGCTCAAGAGCATCCAATTCCCACGAACTTTCACCATACACTTCCGCATACTTCTTGTATCTGGAGTCTGTCACTTTCGCAGGATTCTCAGGTGGTTGATACTCATCTATCTGATTCATATTTAAAGCGAGTCTGACCACACCTTCAAACCGACGCTCTTTGTCATGGAAGATGAAATTACCTAAACGGTTCATAATGTCAAAGGTCATATCGATTCCAGATGGATCATGATCTCCAAGATAAAGAACTCCGATCTTTTTGTCTTCTCTCGCCGCCGCCGCCAATCGCTTAAAGGCGTCGTACATCGCAGTCTGAGAACTGTATCCCCGATTAGCCATAAACGTCACATCCCATTTACGGCACACAGGTTCTATAATGTTGCTGACAGCATCCTTTTCACACCACACTTCAATGTAGTAAGACTGATCTTTCCATTTTGACATATAAAAAGAATCTGCCGCCGCCTGCACGATTTCACTCGGATGCTCCCAGTGTGTATTGATCGAAGGGATACGAACACGATCTTCAATCATACTCCAATCAATATACCCAGCTAAACGACCTCGACTCGCAATATCTCCAAGGGTCGTATACTCCTTCACATTATTAGCAATAATGTCTCTTGAAACCAATTGATAATAAAGCTGCCGGAGTGTGAGCTTGTACCCGAGGGCTTCATACTCAGCCAAGATTGTATTGATTTCTTTTAAAAGGGAAACAGCTTTTAATTGAGGTTGCCAAGCAATAAAGTGCTCTTTCATTCACTGTTCCCCCACCCATGCCTCAATGCACTTTTAATGTCCGATCTCAAATCCTTTATCAATACAGGAAACTGACAACAGGTGGAGCACCCATTTCTATCAATCGGATCAAACAGATAAAACTTCGGATCTTTGGTTTTAAATACATTGAACCGTTGTCCTGTAGTAGAGGATTTGACCCGAGCAACAAACTGCTTCACTTGCAAACTAGCATTCATTTCCATCTTACGCCGCCCGCGCCTGCTTATAACCATACCGCCGCATCCTCGAAGCAGACAGGCCTCGGCGCACCCGACACTTGTAGATGAACTGTGCCCCCTTAAGTATATCCCTCATGGCAAACAGAGCAGACCGCTCATACTCCGATATATAAGGAAATATGGCCTCAGCCACATCCTTCAACTCACAGTCAAATTCCTCCGCCACATTCCCAAGTGCTTGAACCAACCCTACTTGATCTCTCTGATCAGCAAACGTATTCACCATCCGAATCAATCTTGATCCTTTCCCATTTCCTTTTCTGTTCATCTTCCTCTCCTCTCTCTTTTGACCAAAGATACTTTGCCTTCAAACCTCACATACAATTGCTCAAATCCACCCTCATAGTCTCTATGATGCACTTGTCCATAAACCAACGAAGGATGTTGACACCAGTGACGAAATCCAATCTGCAACCAATCAAAATCCAACCCGGCCTCAAACAGATACAACGAAGAATACGGGCAGAACTGAATCATGTCTCCCTCACTCGGCACAATCCTTGTCTGAATCTGCCCACCTACAAAGAAAACATCCCTCACATAAACCCTCGTCTGCATCTGGATATAGAACTGCTGTTCCTCATAAGATTTGTCAAGATTCATTTGCGGATTGAACAGCCCTGCTTCCAGAGCAAACCAAATCGCAAACCAACTCAAAGCGGTCATATTATTCCTCCACCTTCTCGCCCACCAGGAAGGACAATGCGTTGAACAGGTCATCTGTCTTCTCTCCCCTACTATACAGGTACAGGGGACTCACAAACCTTCCCGCCATGACTCGATCAGTTTCCTTCAACTGTTCGAATCGCTTCTTGGCTTTACGAACTACCCGCTGCCACTGTGACTTCGGTATTTCTGATATTTTCAATTTATTCATCGTCACTCTCTCCAAACGCTACATCAAAGGCTTTACAAGCGGCCTCGGTCTTTTCGTCGTCATCTTCATCCCACGAAAAGTTACATCCAGGATAACAACCGTCGCCGACTTCACAGTATCCGTCCACAACCTCGACACATTCATACCCATGAGTAGTAAACTCAGAAAATGGACACTGAAAATGAGCACAAGATCCGGTTCTTTGTCTTTTTTCACAAGCCATAATTCTCTTTCCCTCCTACCTCAAATCTCTCAGAGTCAGAAACCGCCCATGCTTCAGATAGAACACTCTGAATACATGTGCAAACATGAAAAACTTTGTTATGTTCTCTCTCTTAAACGACTGTTGAGAAGTTATCTTCTCCCACAGATCTCTCTGCTGTAGATTCCAATAAGAGAGGTTCTCTACTCTCACATCCTGCCGGTTTACGTTCATTTCCCTTCTACCTTATACTAGGTGCTTCCAGGTCATTTGTCCGAAAGTTTCTTCTTGGCAGGATACGAAACGCACCAAAAGATCCAGTAGTAAGAAACTCAACGATATAGATCTGACGAAGCTCAATCCTATCAACACAGTTGCTTTTCACCAGTTTCATCCAAGATCGCCACTCCGCTATTTCATACCACGGACTCATGTCCACTCTATCCTGAACAAGAAACGCTAAACCTTTCATCTTCTTTTTCCTTGGTCAAAAACTCTGGCTTGTACCTTTTTCTTTTTCAGGTCAGCTTTCTTGACGTAACAGGAATCGGTAACATCCCAGTGGGGAAAAGGTCCCTGAACCAATCGCCGAGAGTGGATATACGACCGATCCCCATTTGTATACTTCCGACAAAGCTCTGCTTTCCTTCCACATTCGGGACAAGTGATGTCACTTGAATAAATGGCTTCAACCTGTTTCTTCATCATCTCTCCTCTATTCCTAACAACCACGGTAAGGAACCGCCCCACCTCTTTGATGGAACTGGAGTCCCAAACTATTTCCGACCAGAAAAATAGGGTGGTACACCCCCCTATAAAGTAGGAGTCCCAAAACATATACTCTGTCAGTTTCAGCCCCCGCCCCCCCTTTCGAGTACTTATAAGAGGAAGCGGTGCGTCGACCCCCCACCCCGGTAGGATCTCCATATAGGGGGAGGGGGGAGGGTGCGGCAGGGGTGCCAGGGCTTGCACCTGGGATCTCTTGGTTCAGGTCAATCAAGTACATGATCGCTCTGTGGATCTCCACCCCTGCGCCGTTCAATACACTGTCTTTCAATAAAACCCTATTCATTGTACTTAAATATAACACATCCTATAAATAAGTCAACCCTTTTAGAGTAATAATCGTACTATTTTAACGAACGTTTAATTGATAGACATGCAAATAAACAACTCTCGTGGACGACGAGAGTTATTTATGCGTGATTTACGCATAGATCCAGCACAATCAGTGGGCTGGAGCGGCCAGGGGAGGGGACCGAGCGGAGCGGGCCTGCCGCCCCCAAATTCAAGGTTTTCCGGTGTTTATCTAACTCTCGCTATTTCATCAATCTGACGATAGTTTCTCACTCCTCGCCCGCCCACCTTCAATAAGAACTCTCTTTCCAACACACTCACCTCTATTCCATTCTTTATTTTCTCAAACA
>CAYMYK010000212.1:0-5135 GCA_964394625.1 uncultured Pirellulales bacterium | reverse complement strand
TCAGTCGCAGGTACTTCGCCGCCTTTTCCGCCGCATTCGACACCGCGCTCAGCGCCTGGCAGTACTTGTCCAGAAACATCACCGTTATCGGGTCAAGCTCCTTTTCCATACTGTAAAAGTGACGCGCGAATTTCCTCTCCAACCGGTCGCTCTGCCATTCCTCCTCGCCTATTCTGTCTATCGCATCAAGCATCTCCTGTGCCTGCTCTCCCGTGAACGCCGCCTCCGCAAGCGGCGAGAGCTTATCCGATAAGCTCATCAGATGCTCGCTCACGCTTATCACCTGCTCGACAAACGCCGTGAAGTCGCCCTTCAGCTCTTCCGGCATCCTCGTCCTGCGAAGAAGCAGTATCACCGCAAAATCCTCCGCCGCATCCGCCACATCGTCTTCGTATGCCAGAAACCGGCTCAGCTCCGACCGCCCTACCGACAGAAAATACATCTTGTTGATTTTGTCGCGAAGCCCGTCCTTTATCTGGTCCGCCTCGTGCTCGGTCTTGCTCATCAGATTGTGCAAATCTTCTAACTTGTCGTAATCCTCCGCCAGCAGCGCCTCGGCAAGAGGCCGCAAAAGCTCCACACACTCGTGAACCTTCCTCGAATGCTCTTGAAGCGCCACAAAAGGCGATTGCGAAAACAGCTTGTCAAAAACTCCCATTTTCTTTCTCCTTCAGTTATATTCCCCGAGCTTCTTGATTGTCGGCGTAAACTTCTCGATAAGTCTCTCTGCTTTAATCCGTCAATCGGTTCGTAGTTCTAACCTTTCTGTTACTGCCGGTCAAGATACTTTGTTAAATGTCTATAAATTCACCCCCCTTATCCGCTCCTACCAGAATAACCATTTGCCGATAAGGTAAAACAACACCGCCAGCCCGGCCGCTATCGGAACCGTCACAAACCACGATGTGAATATCTGACCCACTACCTTACGATTTATCGCCGTGATTCCACGGGCAAGACCCACTCCCAATATCGCACCGACTAAAGTGTGCGTCGTCGATACCGGAAGACCTAACTTCGAACATGTTATCACTGTTGTCATCGTTGCTATGTCCGCTGCAACTCCGCGGGAAGGAGTTATGTCCGTCATCTTCATGGCAACAACCCGCATCACGCGATGACCGAACATCACAAGACCAAGAACGATTCCACCGCCACCCAACAGCAAAACCCACATCTGAACCGTCACCGTCTCCGGAACACGGTTGTACCTCACTATCTCCGCCACCGCCGCCAAAGGTCCCACCGCATTAGCCACATCATTCGCGCCATGTGCGAACGCAAGTGTGCACGACGTCATTATCACAAGAAACATAAAACTCCTCTCCACCGACATGAGCTGGTCCTTAATACTCTTATACTTGTCAAGCCGATGTCGATACCTCATTAACACCCACGATATCACCGCTCCTACAGTTCCCACCGTTATCGCCAGGCCGATTGCCGCCCCCCCACTAAGGTCTAAATGTATGTTCTTGAGGCCCTTGTATATCGTCGCCAGCACAACCACGCCAACCGTGAAAAAAACACACACCGGGATTCCTTTGCGGGCCGCCGACTCCGGCTGCTCAACAGATAATATGAATCGGCTTATAACCTTGAATATCAAAAAAGCTAATAATCCTCCCGCCACCGGTGATATGAACCAGCTGCTAACTATCTGTGCTAGCTTGAACCAGTGAACGTGTGCTACACCCGCCTCCAAAAGCCCGAATCCAACAACCGCCCCCACTATCGAGTGAGTCGTCGATACCGGCATCCCGAAAAAAGACGCCATATTCAGCCATACCGCCGCTGCGAGCATTGCACAAGCCATACCACGAGCCAGTACCACCGGCTCCTGGGCAAATACCTGCGAATCGATTATCCCCTTACGAACCGTATTAGTTACATGCGCCCCGACAAATACCGCTCCGCAGAACTCGAATATCCCCGCAAGTATCATCGCCCAGAATATCGTCACAGCACCCGAACCAACCGCATCTGCCATCGAATTCGCTACGTCATTTGCCCCTACGTTCCACGCCATATAAAGGGCTATCACGATAGCTACTATGAGCAATTCCAATTGGCCGATACCTCCTTGAAGTATCTATCCTTCTCGCCCTATCGCAAGATTGGACGATGACATTTCTTTTCCTTGGCCTGTCCTTGTAACCTCTTCAAGCGCCCCCGTCAACCAACTTCCAAAAATCCCTGATTTCCCCCCTCTTACCCCCCCCACCTTTGGCGAACCTTCACTGTTTCTATCAATAATCAATAATTGCTCATCAATTGAAAAACCCTGCCCCCCCCTGCCGCCTTCTACCTTCCGCGTTCGTTGTTGGCTGTTCTCGCCCCCCGCCTCGACCTCGTCATTGCGAAGGAGCTTGCCCCTTAGGGGCAAAGCGACTGCGGCAATCTCGACTAAATAATCAATCATCAATAATCGATAATCAATTGAATCACCCTCCTCCGTCATTGCGAACGCAGTGAAGCAATCTCAATTCAATCGGACACGGCTCCACGCAGATTTGAAAACAATAGTAAATTGAAAGCCGCCAGGGGCGGGCCGCCGGACTTGCTAAAAAGCATGTTATGCCGTCAGCCGACAAAGTCGGCTTCAACCGACTAAATACTAAAAACTAACGACTATCAACTCTCAAACTGTTCCATTTTAACAAAACGCTCAGTTTGAGTTATTTATTCTTGTTTTCTTTTTTCAATCTCCGTTTTTCCTTTGGACTAAGCTGGGCCTTCTTCTGTTTCTCTTTTTTGCCTTTATCTCTTTTTCCCTTGTCACCCATATCTGTTCTTCCTTGCTTAAAAATAACTTCTATTTCCTAACCCGTCCGCAAAAAACGAATATAGCCGGACAACTTTAATTCCCCTTTTTGTATAACAAGTTCCCGTTGCTTCTGCAATATTTATCCTGAGCAAGTCGAAGGACTCGCCTGTCCTCCGTAGCTTGCTGCCAAGTAGTCCCCCTGGGCCTTAGGTCTAAGGGATGAAGGAAGATCCAATTTTTTGTGTTGTAATTATATGAATTTGCGGGATTAATTCCAGGTATTTCCTTTGGCGGCAACTGCGGGGGCGGGTATGGTATAGGGTGGAAGTTTGACCGTTTGTTGGTTCGTTAGACTATTTGGCCTAATTAGGTAAACGTTTCTACTAAGTCCATTGTTTGAAAACTTAGTTTATCTTGGTTTTTAGAGAAAAAATGATATGACAATGTTTTTGCCCCTAATCTGTTTATCTTTAACTGTGTCAAAAGCCTTGATAAAATCTTTATTGCCAACGATGCCAATGATTATAGGCTCATCATTATCAGGCATTTTTTCTTCTGGCCAATCCACAAAGCTGATAAAGTTGTACAAAAAGGCGGCCTTGATCTGTTGTTCACGATTTTGTTTAGAATCAGCTGCCATCGCTGGAGCTGCAAACAATACCGCAAGCAGTATCAAAATCACTATAATGTAAACTTTATTTTTCATTATTTGGTACTTACCACATTTTTCATACATTAAAACCGATACATCAACTTAAAGACAAATGACCGTGAAGGCCCAGGTACCGGACCATACCATCCAAGATATGGTTCAATAAAATCATATTCTTCATCAAAGAGGTTGTAGATAGAGAAGGATATACCCAGCCCTTTTTTACTGAAAGCATCTTTGAAAAGCAGCGAAAGGTTCGTCAGCAGCTTCGAATCAAGTTTTTTGTATATATAATCGCTTCCATAGTCGGTTACTGCATATCTTGGGCTCGAATAGATTAAGCTTGGAGTAATAAATAAATCCTTATAAGGACTAAAACTAGCCAACAAACTTGCTTTATGAGAAGGAAAACCGAGCATCATACTATTATGGTTAGGAACAGTGGAATCAGTAATCTTATTATCTTTAGCCTTGTAGTATGAATAAGAGAGGGTAATATCAGTATTGTCTTTTTTGTAAATTGATGAAGCTTCAATACCCTGGCTGCCGGTTTTCTCAAAATTAGCATAGGTGCTGCTTCCATCATATAAATAGACGATCGGGTCGGCTACTTCAACATCGAAAACATTTGCCGTTAAAAGCCAGTTTTTATTAACCTGCGCACCCGCTTCAACTTCATAGATGGTCGTCTCTTCCGGCTTAATACTGCTGTTATAGGCAATATTCATTATAGAAGGCGTTCGATATGCTTTACTGAACAGAGCCTTTATATGATAAGGGCCCATCGCTTTTGTTAAAGCAACTCGAGGAACAAAATTGGAGCCGGCATAGTTATGATTAACATATCGGCCGCCAACAGTCAGGTTGCCTAAAGGAGTTTTGAAAAAGCCCTCTCCATAGTAAGCCGTATTGTAATATGAAACTTTGTTTTGACCACCTCCAAGCAACCCTGAACGAGTGTCATCTCTACCTCTTATCTGATCGTACTCCACTCCACCTACAATATTGTGTCCGCTTTCCATATCGTAAGAGAAAAAGACTTCACCGAGGTATTTTTCTGAGGTTAGTTTGATTATGGAAGAACCGCCACTATAATAAACAGTGGGGTAATTCCAGGGTTTTTGATGTTTATAGAGAAATCTTGAAGTTACGGATAAGTTGTCGGTGACCGGCAATTTGTATTTTGTTTCGATGATATCGGAGTCAAAGCTCATCTTATACATAGTATAACTTGGCCAGGGCGAATTTAATCCATATCGGTCGATTATTCCTCTCACACTTAAATTTCCCCAATTCAGACCAGCATTAAGAAATCGCGACCTGACTCTTGAGTTGCCGTCGTCGCCCAGGTCAACTGCATTCCCACCATAGTAGTCATAGTGGTCGGAGGTTCTGTCGGTAAAGTTGCCACGCTCATAATAAGAAGCAACTGAAAGGGACATGTCGTCCTTCTTTGTGCCGTAAAAACCGGTTACTCCTTCTCTGCCAAAAGTTTCTTTCATTCTTGAGTAAGTTGTTGAAACAAATGCCTCGCTCTCTTTTTCCGGTGATACCGTTTTGATATTGATAACACCAAGTTCGGCGGAGTTACCGTACATGACAGAACCGGGGCCTCGCATTATTTCAATCTTGTCAATAATATCAACGGGTATGTGATGGCCGTATTGAAAGGTCGAATACATATCATCGTTTAGTTCTACGCCATCCATCAGAACC
>CAYMYK010000211.1:0-5179 GCA_964394625.1 uncultured Pirellulales bacterium | reverse complement strand
CTTCATATAGCTCTCCGCCGCCCTGAGGTGCTGATTAAACTTGTCTGCCGAATAGGCCGCAAAACTTCTGTACCCGCTCGCACCCAGGGCGCTCGGAAGCGCCGACGCCTTAACCGCATCCATACCTACCCGTAAATCACCTTCCGTTCTCGCCTTCTCCGTCTCGCCGCGCGCTCCATCAATACCAACAAGACCAAAATTGACATCTCCCTGCGCTGTTGTCTCCGGCATCTCCGCAACTCCTTCGACCTGTCCTGTGCCGTACAATTTAGCAATGTCCTCGGGCAGCTTTCCCGCCTGCAAAAGCATCCGGTCGTAAACATCCATACCCCAGACGCCCTCAAGCGTATTGCTAAACTCTCCGAGCATACCGCCCTGCCCCGCCTGCCGCTGCTCAGCTCCGCCGGCGGCGGACCGGCTCGGCTGCCTTCGGTAACCGGCCCTCAAAAACCCATTCGGCTCACCTTGGCCAATCCCGGGAAATAGCTCACCGTACGGCCTGTTAAAATCCACAATCTGTCTCGGCCGGCTCTGGTACTCCTGCGCAAAATCCCTCGAAAAATACCCCGACCGGTCCTGTCTCGGCGTTGTAATCCGCTCGACAGCTTGTTTGCCCGCCTGCTCGCCCCTGAGGGGCTCGCCGCCCTGCGGATACTGAGCTATCGTGCTCGGCATCAACTGCTCTAACTCACTGCGACTCATTGACATCGGCCTGCTGTCTAATTGTGAAACAGCTCTATCCCCGTAATACGAAAGCTGCTCACGCGGCAAATCCAGACCCGAAAACTCCTCCCCCGTAATGCCGCCAAGCCCCACCGTCGGCGCCCTGAACACCGTCTTGCCGCCGGGCACCGTCGTTGCTACCGTTCCCATAGGCGAATAATAGGGCCTTGTCCGGCCGCTGTACTGACCCAGCTCCCCCGCACCCGCCGAACGCCTCAGGAACGAATCAAAATAGCCGCTCGTACTCTGCAAAGTGCCCGGCGAAGCCATAAAATCCGTCGCCCCCTGATACGGGACTATCCCCCTGAAGTGCCTGCCGCCCGCAACGTGACCGGTCACCACTAAGTTGCCGCTCGTATCAATCGGATTTATGCTCGGCACCAGACCGCTCCCGGAGCTGCTCACAGGAGCCGTACCAGAACCAATCGGGCTGATTGCCGACGGATTCTCAAGCGCCCGGCACGTCCCCGAGCCGACAGCCAAAATCACCGCCGATATCACTAATAAACTCGCGACTCTCATAATACCTAATACCCCGATAAGTTCATTTTTGTTTTGTAAACCGACAATCGGCAATCGAAAATCATAAAATATCCTTGTATTTCGGCTTCTCCGCCCAGCCCAGTTTCGTCGCAAGCGTATCCCAGTTGGTCCGAAGCGGATTATTCACAACCAAAAAATCATTCTCGCCTCGCTCAATACTCACAACATCGCCTACAGACATACCCAGCGAAATTTGCCCGTCTATCGATACGGTCGTCCCCTCGTTCACCCGCACGCCCGATACCTCTACCCTGCTGCCCGAATCAATAACAATAGGCCGAAAACTCAGCGAATGCGGACAAATCGCCGTTACAACCATCGCCTCCATCCGCTGCGACAGAATCGGCCCGCCCGCCGACATATTATACGCGGTCGAGCCCGTCGGCGTCGCTATCACAACTCCGTCACCCACGTATCCGCCAATGTGCTGACCGTTCACCGATATCGCCAGCTCTATCATCCTGAACGGCTCACCGGCAGTGATAAATACGTCGTTGACAGCCACCGAAGAAAACTTCTCGCCGCTTTCGTAGCTAACCGTACACGAAACCGTCATACGCCGCTCAATGGTAACCTCACCGCTGTTGATGTGAGAAAAGAAATCCTTCAGCTCGGCCACACTGAACTCAGCTAAAAAACCTAACTTGCCGAGGTTCACACCTATTACCGGAACCTCCGACCGGCTGAGCTGCCTCGCTGCCGAGATAATGCTGCCGTCGCCACCGAACACCACCGCGTAATCGACGCCCTTTAGCATATCGGATGTACAATCGTCTATCCCGCACCTGACGGCTACATCGGCCCTTCCCTTGATAAAGTCCAGAAAATCCCCTATCGCCCCCGCAACAGCCCCCTTCCTGCTGTCGCCAAATATCGCTAACTTGGGCACAACCGCCTTAGACATCACAAAATCGCCTCTTATGCCCTTATGCTCAGCCGTTCAATATCTCCCTCACCGCCGACGCTATTTTATCGGCATTCACCCCTGCCTCCATAAGCTGCCGCCTGCGCGAATCGGGCTCAATAAACCGCCCAGGCGCCCCAAGAACACGCACACGTGCAAGTTTGACGCCGTCCAAACCCCTCGCCGCCGCCGACTCCAGCACCGCCGAGCCAAAACCGCACGCAATACTGTGGTCTTCTACTGTAACAACATTCTTTCCCTCATCAAGCAGCTCCGCTATCCGCCCATCCACCGGCGCCGCAAACCGCCCGTTGATTACCTCGACCTCAATGCCCTCTCTCGACAGCTCCTCGCCGGCCGCAAGCGCCTCACTCAATACAGCACCGTAGCTCACAATCACTGCCTTCGCCGCTTTCGCCTCTCTTGCCACAACGCTTTTACCCAACTCGAACGCCGTCCCACAGCCGCCCGGCTCCGATTTCAAAACCGGAACCAAATCCCTCGGATACCTGATGCAGACACACCTGTCCTGGGCCAGCGCAAACTCCAGCGCAAGGCCCATCTCCCGCTCATCCGCAGGGCCGACAAGAACCAAATTCGGCATCATTCGCAGATAACCTATGTCCATCAACCCGTGATGCGTCGGCCCATCGGCGCCAACGACGCCGGCCCGGTCTATGCAAAAAACCACCGGCAGATTCTGTAACGATACCTCCTGAAATATCTGGTCGAAACTACGCTGCAAAAAAGTCGAATAAATGCACACCACCGGCTTCATCCCGCTTTTGGCAAGCCCCGCCGCTATATCCACCGCCGCACTCTCGGCGATGCCCACATCGTAAAACCTGTCCGCAAACCTTTCACGAAACCGGTGCAGACCCGTCCCGTCGCACATCGCGCTGGTAATCGCCACAATCCGCTCATCCCGCTCGGCCAACTCGGCTAAGTGCTCACCAAACGCCTCAGTGAAAGTTCGCCCCGCCTTCGCCGGACTATGCTCGACACTGCCGCCATTTATCTTGAAAGGCCCGGTAGAGTGAAACCTGCTCGGCTCATTGTCCGCCGGCTCGAAACCCTTGCCCTTCTTCGTATAGCAGTGCAGTATCGCCGGATGGTCCAAATTGCCCAGCGTCTTGAACAGCTTCACAAGCGAGCCGATATCGTGGCCGTCAACCGGGCCAAAATACGGGATGTTCAAGCTCTCAAAAAGCTGGCTCGCCGGCAGCACCATACGAATGCCCTTCTTAATCCGCGCTATCGCCTCCTCCACCGTCCTGCCTATCAAGGGCGTATGCTCAAGTATCTCGTTCGTCGTCCGACGCAAATCCTCGTACCTCTGACTAAGCCGTATCTTGGAAAAGTATTTCGCAATCGCACCCTGCGTCGCGTCTATCGCCATCGAGTTCTCGTTCAGCACTATCAGAAGCTGCCGCTTCACAAGCCCTAAGTTATTCAACGCCTCGAAGCTCGCCCCGTTGACAATGCTCGCGTCTCCCACCAGTGCCACAATCCTGTCTTTAACCCCCCGCCGGGCGTACCCCAAAG
The DNA here is from genome assembly GCA_964394625.1 of uncultured Pirellulales bacterium. Taxonomy (GTDB): domain Bacteria; phylum Planctomycetota; class Phycisphaerae; order Sedimentisphaerales; family Anaerobacaceae; genus JAUVYV01. Next base: position 1,464 of record CAYMYK010000211.1, on the reverse strand, counting down.
CCATCCCTACCGCAGTCGCCACGCTTGTACCCGCATGACCGACCGTAAACTGGTCATACTCGCTCTCGGCCGCATTCGGAAACCCGCTTATCCCTCCGCCCTGGCGAAGCTTGTCAAACGACCCCCTTCTCCCGGTTATGATTTTATGCGCATAGCACTGATGACCCACGTCCCACAACAGCTTGTCTGTCTTGAAATCGAACACGTAATGAAGCGCAAGCGTCAGCTCCACAACCCCGAGATTGCTCGCCAAATGCCCGCCCCTCTTGCTCACCGATTCAAGAATAAACTGCCGTATCTCGACCGCCAAACTCCCTAACTCACGGATAGAAAGACCCCTCACGTCCTCCGGACCGTCTATCCGCTCAAGTAACGTCTTGCCCATAATCTTATGCCCTTATGCCCCTAAACATTATATGCTCGCTGCCCTTGGTCTGGCAAGGCCGCTAAATGCGAAAAGAAATGAAAATGCCCAAACCTCCATCCCCTCGGTTCCCGAAACGCACGGCTAATGCCTGACAACCGCAACACAACCTTCTGAGCAACAATACGTCTCAAAAACCAAAAAAGCCATAAGCATTGCGCTTATGGCCCGTTGGTTCGTAATAATTGTTCTAAGCCAAAATACTCTTTCGGCTTATGGAGGCCGGGGCGGAGGGCGTATCCGATTCATTAACCGCCCCCTGCGCCAAAACCTGACACATCTACGTGCCGGGTCGCTAAAAACAACAACGGCTCTGCCCATACCCTCTAAATCGGGTATAACCAGAACCAACATGCTCAGCCCGATAGGAGATACTAATATGTCCACAGTCAATCCCCTTAAGACTGACCTCTATATCGACATACCCCAAACTTTTTCCTTAACCAAATAACCACAGCTTTTGCGGTATCAGGCCGAAAATTCGGTAATTTGAATGGGCCGGGCGCCAGGAACGCCGGTATCAGTATTGATAATACGCTATGCCGCCGAATCAACGGCCCGGCAGCATGCTCAACGGGCGATATTTCTCGACCGTCTCCCACGCTATCCGCTCAAGGAATCGGGCAATTCCCTCATCGATTTTCACCTCTTGGCCCAGTACTGCAGGACAGCAATACCCCTCGGGCGACTCTCCCGTGAGAACCGCGTAGAACACGCACGCATTCAGATAAGCGCCGTACATCCCCGGATGGACCCCGTCGGCATTGTAAAGCGTAAGCCCCGGCCTTTCCCGAAGCGACTGCCGCCAGGCCGAACCAATTGGAACCAATGTCGCCGGCAGTTCCTTCGCCAGCTCAATATCCCTTTCGATTACTTGCTCCTGTCGCTCTGCCGGCGCATTGCGATGAACAAATCGCGAAAACAATAGTGTCCTGCCGCCGCTGTCCACGATAACTTTGTTGAACTTTGCTGCATACTCGAATGTCTGCTCCCTCTCGAGTACAGGGTCTCTGGACCACTCCTGCAGAACAACGTAATCG
>CAYMYK010000210.1:0-5193 GCA_964394625.1 uncultured Pirellulales bacterium | reverse complement strand
CCGCGTCTTGCCCGTGCCGCTTCTGCCCAATATAAACTCTACCGTCATATTATCATTCCGCGCATTTAGCCCCGCAATCTTGTCCGCCTTTTACACGCCTTATGCGGGCCGGCGGATTCATTGCGAGGGTCCTCAAAACACCACCGCCGCAGCTTCTCACTCCCGCCTCCAAACAACCCTTCTACCACATTCACCGTTGCTTTTCCACCCCACAACTGATACCCTGCCAATCGACATAATCCAACACACGAAAGGATACTCGCAATGAAGGTACTCGGCATCTCAACAAGCCCACGCCTGAAAGGCAATACCGACCTGCTCTGCCGCAGGGCCCTCGCAGGCGCCGAATCAGCCGGCGCAACAGCCGAATACGTCCGCCTTGCTGAGCTCAATATCGGCCCCTGTACCGAGTGTGGCGACTGCTACAGAACCGGCGACTGCACCATCGAGGACGACTATCAGCCGCTCATCGAAAAAATCCTTCACGCCGAGCTGCTCATCTTCGCAACACCCATCTTCTTTATGACCGTCTGTTCGCAGGCAAAAATCCTCATCGACCGTTGCCAATGCTTCTGGGTACGAAAATACGTCCTCAAAAAACCCCTTCCCGAATCGTTGCCCCCCCACCGCCGCGCTATGGTCATCGCCGTCGGCGCCACAAAAGGCAAAAAAATGTTCGACTCCGTCCGACTCACTATGAAATACTTCCTTGCCACACTCGACTTTTCCTACGCAGCCAATCTGTTCGTCAACAGCACCGACGCAAAAGGTGCTATCCGAAAACACCCGACCGCACTCGAAGAGGCATTTCGCCTCGCCGCCGAATTAGCCCGCGATAATTCCGCCATACCCGAAAAACCCGTCAATATCGAATTCTTGGAGTAAACGCCGTATTCTTGACATCTGTTTTGCAGGAGAAAGGAAAAAATGAAAACATCAAAAACAAACATAATCGCCCTGGCCGTCACCTGCCTGCTCGTCCTGTCGGCACCCGCTCTGTCACAGCAGAAAACCCCCGCCGTTGAAGAGCTGAGAAAAGGCAAAAACTTCATCCCCACAAAAGTCTATACTCCCAAGAAAGACGCTGAAATAATAAAGCTCTTTAAGGGCCTCCGCGTCGCCGACGTCTCAGACGGAATGGACAAGGCAGGACTCAAAAACGTCGGTCTTATGTCACCCGAAATACACCCCCTCTGGAAAGACACCACCCACTACACCCATCGAATTATCGGCATAGCCGTCACCACCCGATATGTCCCCACAAATAAGCCCCACGCACCCGCGATGGAAACAAAACAGTTCGACGAATGGGTAAGCGCCACATACAACATCCTCACCCCCGAACCCTTCGCCCCACTAATCCGACCCGGCACCATCCTCGTCTTCGACGATGCCCCCGGCGCCGACGTCGGCTCAATCGGCTCAAACAACATCATGGGCTGGAAACTCGCCGGCTGCGTCGGAGTCGTCACAAACAACACCGCACGAGACACCGACGAAATCATCACAGAAAAAGTACCCCTGTACTTCCGCCACGTAGGACGAGGTATTCGGCCGGGCAGAAACGAAATCGAATCCGTCAACCGCCCCATAGTCTGCGGAGGCGTACTTGTCAGACCTGGCGACGTCATCGTCGCAGACGGCGACGGAGTCATCTGTGTCCCGCGAGAAAAGGCAAAAGAAGTCGCCCAATGCGCCCACGAAATCCTCGACATCGACAAAGCAGGACGAAGAAACCTGTACAAAAAACTCGGCCTGCCTCAAGACGACTCCGTAAAGTGAACACCGCCTGAGTGAAAAGGGAAAAGGGACGCCTGTAAAAGCTATTGACAGGGCGTCCAATGGGATGGTATATTTCGGCAAAAAGGCGCTTTTGCGGGCGTAATTCAGCGGTAGAATGTCGGCTTCCCAAGCCGAATGTCGTGGGTTCGAATCCCATCGCCCGCTTTGGTGAGCAAATTTGTGGGGATATCGAACCCCCAAAAGGTGTGGAAAAAGGATTTTTCCACGTCGTAGGGGTGACATGAACTCGTCCCAGATGACTGGGACGAGTGAGGCCAGAGGGGCAGAGCCCCTATGGAAATTTGCATTAGCAAATTTGGGTTCGAATCCCATCGCCCGCTTTTGTTTGTCAAAGGCAAGTAACGCTCGTTTTAGTGGAGGAAATGAAATGTTCGACAAGCCATTACAGATTGTCATCGCATTTGTAAGCGTGGTTTTGCCGGCGGTGTGCGCGTTTGCCGGCGAGCCGGGCGGCTCGGCCAAGGCAGTCGGGCCGTTCGAGGTGAACAAGCTCATAGGCAGAGGCGTCAATCTCGGCAACGCCCTCGAGGCGCCGAATGAAGGTGAATGGGGAGTGACGCTGCAGGAGGAGTATTTTCAATTGATAAAGGATGCCGGTTTCGATTCGGTGCGGCTGCCTGTCCGCTGGAATGCGCATGCGATGGAGGAGCCGCCTTATACAATCGATGCCGAGTTCTTCAAGCGAGTTGACTGGGCGGTTGACAATGCTCTGGCCAGAGACCTTCCCGTAATGCTGAACATCCATCACTACAATGAGCTGGACGACGACCCCGGCGGGCATAAAGAGCGGTTCATTGCGCTGTGGAAGCAAATCGTAGAGCATTACAAAGACAAACCCGACATCCTTGTGTTCGAGCTGATGAACGAGCCGCACGGCAAGCTCAAGGCCGAGCCCTGGAATGAGATACTGGCCGATGCTATCAAGGTTGTTCGCAAGTCGAATCCTGACAGGACCCTGGTTGTGGGCCCGGTACGATGGAATCAGATAAGCCAGCTCAAGAACCTCAAGCTGCCCGAAGACGACCGCAATATCATTGTTACCATCCACTACTATCTGCCGATGAAGTTCACGCACCAGGGGGCATCGTGGATTAAAGATTCCAACAACTGGTTAGGCACAAAGTGGACGGGGACGGAAGAGGAAAAGCAAGCTGTCGTCAAAGACTTCGATATCGCCGCGGCTTGGGGCAAGGCCCGCAACCGCCCTATTCACCTTGGCGAGTTCGGCGCAGTGGATACGGCGGATATACAGTCGCGTGGCCGATGGACAAAATTCGTAGTCGATTCAGCCATAGAACGCGGCTGGAGCTTCTCATACTGGGAGTTCTGCGCCAGCTTTGGCGTCTATGACCCGCAAAAAAAACAATGGCACAAACCACTGTTAAAAGCCCTGATACCGGAAAACTGAGAGCAAAACCTTATAACGAAATTGTGTATCAGAATCGCATGATTCTGCGAGCTAATTATGCTCTGATGATATCGGTGATTTCCATTCGAGGCTCGTGACTCACTCGATATGAGAGCATCGCAGCCTCTTCATTGGTTTTCCTCCTTGAGTTCCGTTGGCAACCAAGCGTATCTGAGTGGTTTTCTCCAATCAAACTGAAGAATGGGTTTACATGTATCAAGACCACCTCTTTTCAAAAGCAGATAGTACTTGCAAAAAAGTTGGTCAATATCATTTAAAACGTTGTCTACATCTTTGAATGTGGGTATTTTGTATCGGCGTTGCTTAAGGTCGGAGTGAGCTACCCATTTATCCACGAACTTTTTGATGCGGTCACTATCGTTCTTAAGCTTTCTCCAATCTCGTTTGAGCTTATATGCGCTTAATACCTCATCATTTTTGTTAGCAAATAAATCGAAATCACGGTCAGCAATTCCATTCTGTCGCATCCACTTGCGATAAGTAGATATGTAATATTTCCGGGTTATAACATCACGGTGCTCTGAAATATCCATAATTAACCTATATAACGAGATACTCCTCTTGTCTTGGTCATTCAGCCGTCTTATTCCAATCGCAACGCTATGAGCAAAATTTGTGAAAATCAAATCATGTAAAAGGGCAGGTGATTGAATATTCTTGTTGTCTTCAACTATTCGTCCGAGTTCTTTAAAAACCTCGTTGCTTGTCAAAAGGTCGCCGAGGTCATTGCCAATTTTTTTAAGCCATCCTCTCCATTTTCGACGCAGTTGAGCTTTTTCCTTTTCTGTCATATTCTTACGCTCTGATTATATCGGCGATTTTCATTAGGCGGGAGGTGTTGTCTCGTTCGGCTTCGCCGAGTTTATCGTAGATGAATTTTATGGTCTGGCGCATCTCGGGGATTACGACGTGTTCGAGTACGTTGACTCTTCGACGGGTCATCTGCAGCTCGACGGCAAGCAGACGGGCCTGCTTTTCCTTCTCGGCAAGCTCGATAAGAGAATCAAAGGCCCTTTCGAGGGCCAGCAGGGCGACGTCCAGCTCGCCGGAGGTGGCGGCGTAGCCGTAGCAGATTATTTGTCCTTCCATTTGGCCGGCAAGCTGCGGGACCCTGACATTCATTATGCCGGCGAATTTGACGGCCAGCGTAAATTTTTTTGTAGGCACAGCCAGGGCGGCTTTTACGTCTTCCGGCTCAACGGACGAGCGGGCCAACATAAAACGCCTGCAGGTCTCGAGCAGCTCGGTCTCGACCTTCTTTCGCAGAGGACGAATCTGCCTTGCAATTTTAATCAGGTTGCGGGAAATCTCGTCCCTTTTTTCGCTGAGAAGGTGATGGCCTCGAGTGGCGAGCACTACACGCCTTCGCAACTGCAAAAGCTCCATTCTCGTGGCATTGACGTTTGTCAGCATTTAGTCACTGCTTTCCTTTTGGGTTTGCTCATGCGATTCGTCACCGCGCTGGGACGGGTGTTCTTTCGGCTCGGCCTTTCGGAATCTGGGCATATACTTTTCGATTAGCTTGACGTCGATACGCTTTAGCTCGGCGTTGTCGAACATACTGAGCAGCTCCCAGCCGAGGTCGAGTGTCTGCTCGACGGTGCGGTTCTCGTGGTAGTCCTGGCCGATATAGCGCGCCTCGAAGCGGTCGGCGAATGTCATATATTTTTTATCCTCTTCGGACAGGGCGGCCTCGCCCATAATGGTCGCCAGCTCCTGTGCCTCCTTGCCGCGGGCGTATGCGGCGTAGAGCTGATTGTAGAGGTCGGCGTGGTCCTCGCGTGTTTTGCCTTCGCCGATACCCTTGTCTTTCAGCCGTGACAAACTTGGCAGGACATCGACCGGCGGGGCAATCGCCTTTCTGTGCAGCGAACGCGAAAGAATAATCTGGCCTTCGGTGATATAGCCGGTCAGGTCGGGAACGGGATGCGTTTTGTCGTCTTCGGGCATCGTCAGGACGG
>CAYMYK010000209.1:0-5201 GCA_964394625.1 uncultured Pirellulales bacterium | reverse complement strand
ACAAAGCTGTTATTTCTGCTTTTGGTCAGTATTTTGTGAAAACAGGGATTTTTGAAAAACGGCTGGGCAGAGACCTCAATATAATTTTTGATGAGAGACAATTAGGTGACTACGAGTCTAACTTTTCAATATTAGAAGATAATGCCCACCGTGCATTTGAAAGTGCCCGATGATTTGTTGACCAAGTTGCAGAGTGGCTGAAATCAGATTTGTCGGATGATTGATGGTAATGGTATGCCGTGGTATGTTGGAGGTCTGCATTTTGAGTGTGTGCAGTGCGGAAATTGCTGCTCGGGGCCTGATGAGGGGTATATCTGGGTGACAAGGCCGGAAATCCAGATTATTGCGGATTTTCTGAAGCTGGATGCTGGGCGGCTGCGCCGTAACTACCTTAAGTGTGTCGGCTCGCGGACGACGATTATCGAGCAGCCGACAACGAAAGACTGCATTTTTCTGCGTGAAATCGAGGGTAAGAAGCGCTGTATGATATACCCGGTCAGGCCGAGCCAGTGCAGAAGCTGGCCTTTCTGGCCCGAAAACCTGAAAAGTGCGACCGCGTGGAACAACGCGGGGCAAAAGTGCCCCGGCGTTAATCGAGGCAAACTGCACAGCTTAAAAGAGATAGAAACGCTCAAAAACGGAGCCCGCAGCAAGGTTACAGAGTATGCTGCCTGGTAAGCCCATACCTTCGCAATGCCCTTCGGAGGCGGGTAAATCATAATTCATCCGGGTAAATGCTGCCGTGGAGCGGTTCCCGGCCTGGGCGTAAGTTATGAGCCGGCCGACGGTCGGTCGGCAGGCCGGGCCGGAACGTAGCTCCCGTCGCCGCCTCGCCTTGATCCGAGCCAAAGGAATCGGAAGTTTTTTTGATTTTTTCTGATTTTTCTTGCAAACAAAAGACCCGGGGGCGTATAATATACTACCAAAAGCATAGGAATAATAGGAAAATTTTTGATGAAGCTATCGACTCGTGTCAGATATGGGATAAGGGCGGTTCTTGAGCTGGCGGAGAACTATGGCAGGGGGCCGATTCAGACCAGGATAATTGCCGCGAACCAGGATATATCCGTCAAATACCTTGAGCAGTTGCTGGCGACTCTTCGGTCGGCGGGTATTGTACGGAGTTTGCGGGGCGCGCGGGGCGGATATGTCCTTGCAAAGCCGCCGAATGAGATTATGCTCAGTGATGTTTTTGTCGCGTTCGAGGGCACTGTAGCGACGGTCGAGTGTGTTATCAGTCGCGATTATTGTGGTCGCTCTGCCGATTGTATGGCCAGGCAGATATGGCTTGAGGTGCAGCAGGCAATTATGAATGTGCTGGAGTCGAAGACGCTGCAGGATATGGTTGAGCAGACACAACAGAGAAAATCATCGAATTATCAGATATAGACAGAGGAGATTGAAATGAGCGCGATATTTGAGAATGTCGCGGCTGCGGTTGGTTTCACGCCGCTGGTTCGAATCAACAAGCTCGGCTCGGGCAAGGCGACGATTCTTGCCAAGCTTGAGTCGAAGAACCCGGCTGGCAGTGTGAAAGACCGTATCGCACTGTCGATGATAGAAGACGCTGAGAAGAAGGGTTTGATTAAGCAGGACACTGTGATAATCGAGCCGACCAGCGGCAATACGGGGATAGGGCTTGCCTTCATCTGCGCGGCGAAGGGATATCAACTGATACTGGTTATGCCTGAGTCGATGAGTATAGAGCGGCGCAAGCTGCTGAAGCTTTTCGGAGCCAAGATACTTCTGACGCCCGCCGAGCAGGGTATGGCCGGTGCGGTTACAAAAGCAGAGCAGCTCGTATCGGAAAATCCGAAGGCGTTTATGCCTCAGCAGTTCAGGAACCCTGCGAATCCTGCGATTCACAGAGAGACGACGGCACAAGAGATATGGACCGATACCGACGGCAAAGTCGATATCCTCGTTGCCGGCGTGGGCACGGGCGGGACGCTGACCGGCTGCGGCGAGTTTTTAAGGCAGAAGAACAAGAACGTTAAGGTCGTTGCCGTTGAGCCGAAGGATTCGCCGGTGCTTTCGGGCGGCAAGCCCGGGCCTCACAAAATCCAGGGCATCGGGGCCGGCTTTGTCCCCGAGGTGCTCAACGTCGGGATTATCGACGAAATCATACAGGTCTCGAACGCCGATGCGCTGCAGACCGCGAGGAAGTTAGCGAGCAGGGAAGGGATTCTTTCGGGAATAAGCGGCGGGGCCAATGTGTGGGCGGCGATGCAGCTTTCACGTCGCCGCGATGCTGAGGGCGGGACAATAGTAACGTTTATCTGCGATACGGGCGAACGGTACATATCGACGGAAATGTACGAGGGGCTGTAAAGTTATCGTATGCGGCGGGTTTTTTGAGAGGCGAATGTAATGGCACACGGTAAAGGCACTAACAAGAGAATCGAAGAGCTGGTAGATGATATAGCGGCGACGTATAGGAACGATACGGGTATAAACTTCATCGACGCCTCGAATCTGCCCGTGCGGGACAAGATTGTCGAGATACTTGATTTGCTGACGGAGCTACTTTTCCCGGGATATACGGGAAAACGCACGGTGACAAAGGCGAACGTCAACTTTGTTGTCATAGACATTCTTTACCATGTCTATACCGAGCTTAGCGAACAGGTCGAGCGGGCTTACAAATACCGCTGCAAGATGGAGCAGTGCGATACCGGAGACTGTCGGCGGATGGCTGAAGAGGCGACCGAACATCTGCTGAATTCGCTGCCGAGGATACGCGAGCTGCTCAAGGGAGACGTCGGCGCCGCCTACGACGGGGACCCTGCCGCGAAATCGTTCGAGGAAATCGTCATCAGCTATCCCTGTATCGTTGCAATCGCAACATACCGGATTGCACACGAGCTTTACGTAAAACAGGTGCCTTTGATACCGCGTATAATGACCGAATGCGCGCACGCCAGGACCGGTATCGACATACATCCCGGCGCGAAGATAGGCAGAAACTTCTTTATCGACCACGGCACGGGTGTTGTGATAGGGGAGACCACCATTATTGGTGATAACGTCAAGATTTACCAGGGCGCCACGCTCGGCGCTCTGAGCTTTCCCAAAGATGAAAGAGGCAGGATAATAAAAGGCGGCAAGCGACATCCCACAATCGCCGACAACGTTACGATTTATGCGGAGGCGACGATACTCGGCGACGTTACAATCGGCAAAGGTGCGGTCATCGGCGGTAACGTGTGGATAAAGGAATCGGTTCCTGCCGGTGTTACCGTCGCCACGCCGCAGCCCGATTTGGTTTATAAAAGACATAAGAAAACGACAAAAGAGAACAAGCGAGAGCAGAGAAAGTGAACGAACCATTACTTGAGAAAATCAGGCGTCTCAAGCAGCGGCGAAACGCCGTAATTTTGGCTCATAATTATCAGCCCGGCGAAATACAGGATTTGGCCGACTTCACGGGTGACTCGCTGGGCTTGAGCATACAGGCCTCACAGACCGACGCGGACGTGATTGTGTTTTGCGGCGTGCGCTTTATGGCGGAGACCGCCGCAATCCTTTCGCCGGACAAGACGGTGCTTCTGCCGGAAAGAGAAGCCGGCTGTCCTTTGGCGGATATGATAACGGCAGAACAGCTTCGCGAGCTTAAACGAAAACACCCCGATGCACTGGTGGTCTGTTATGTCAACAGCACGGCGGAGGTCAAGGCGGAAAGCGACTACTGCTGCACGAGTGCCAACGCGGTCGAAGTGGTGGATTCTTTGCCAAAGGACAGTGAGATTATATTTGTACCTGACCAGCATCTTGGGCAATTTGCCGCCGAGCGGACCGGCAGAGAGCTTATACTCTGGCCCGGCTACTGCCCGACCCACATTCTTATAACGGAGCAGGACATCAATAACGCCAGGCAGAAGGAACGCGATGCGCCCGTTTTGGCCCACCCGGAATGCACCGAGCCGGTCAAGCATCTGGCCGACGAGCTGCTGAGCACCGGACAGATGCTGAAATCGGCGGCGAAAAGCCGGGCGAAGCGGTTTATCATCGCCACCGAAACGGGGATTATTCACTCGCTAAAAAAGCAGAACCCCGACAAGGAGTTCTTTGCCGCCAGCGAAAGAGGAATCTGTCCGAATATGAAAAAAATCACGATGGATAAGGTGCTCTGGTCGCTGGAGGATATGCAGTACGAGATTGTTTTGCCTGAAGAAATAAGAATCAGAGCGAAAAAGGCACTGGACAGGATGGTGGAGATTTTACCCAAAGCATAGGCAAGGATTTAGTTTTATGGAAAAGGACAGGCAATATCATTTAGAGACGCTGGCGCTGCACGCGGGCCAGGATGTTGATTCGGATACGCTCAGCCGGGCGGTGCCAATCTACCAGACCACGAGCTATCTGTTCAGGGACACCGAACATGCGGGCAATCTGTTCGCCCTGAGGGAATTCGGCAATATCTATACCCGATTGATGAATCCGACGACGGACGTTTTGGAAAAGCGCTTGGCGGCGATGGAGGGAGGCGTCGGGGCACTGGCCTTTAGCTCCGGTATGGCGGCGATAACTGTCGGCGTGCTGAATATATGCAGGTCGGGCCAGCACATAGTCTCGTCAAGCTCACTGTACGGCGGGACGGTGACGCTGTTCAGCCAAACGTTTGCAAAACTCGGCATTGAAGTAACATTTGTTGACCCGAAAGAGCCGCAGAATTTTGCAAAGGCGATAAAGGACAACACCCGGCTGCTCTACATCGAGACAATCGGCAACCCGAAGAACGATATTCTGCAATACGAGAGAATTGCCGGGATTGCCGGGGACAATGGAATGCCGGTGATGTGCGACAACACGGTTGCGACGCCGATACTGTTCAGGCCAATTGATTATGGCATCGACATCGTGGTTCACAGTTGCACCAAGTTTATTGGCGGCCACGGCACGTGCATCGGCGGAGCAATCGTCGATTCGGGCAGATTCGACTGGACGAACGGGCGGTACCCCGAGCTGACCGAGCCGGACCCGAGCTACCACGGCGTCCAATACGTCGAGTCCTTCGGCAGCTTAGCGTATATCATAAAGGCGCGGACACAGTTTTTGCGGGATTTGGGTGGCTGTATGTCGCCGTTCAACGCCTTTTTGTTTTTGCAGGGCCTTGAGACGCTGCACCTGCGGATGCCCAGGCACAGCGAAAATGCCCTGGCGCTGGCGAAATGGCTCGAGGGTCAGGATGCGGTGACCTG
>CAYMYK010000208.1:0-5215 GCA_964394625.1 uncultured Pirellulales bacterium | reverse complement strand
TGGCGTAATGAGAATTTTAGCCCTGATTCCGGCCTGAAATCGCAGGTTATTTTTTGTTTACAGGGTTTTTCAACAGCTCCACTGTCCCCATTATTAAGTTTTGTTGAGCACTTAGGAGAGATCGGTTATGATAGGGGTCACGAAGATGGTTTAGCGCACATGGTGTTTTGGTCAGCGTGCTAATTGCAGCGAGTTCCGGTATTTGCAGTATGGATAAACGAATGAATCCTGACGTGCGGTGGCGCAACAAAATATGTAACCCTGCTCAGCTTGGCGGTATCGAAACGTCTGTTCTCGCTGATGGTCCCGGTCGTTCCGTCAGGATCGCGTGGCTCAACACAGGTAGTGGCCTGCGATACAAGGTCGTGATAGACCGAGGGTTTGATATTGCAGATGCATTCTTTGCTCGGCATAGTCTTACCTGGCTAAGCCATGCCGGCGTCACGGCACCGAGGCGCGATGCCAATCGCGGAATTGAATGGGCCTATTCATTCGGCGGAGGGTTGTTGACGACGTGCGGGCTGACTCATTTCGGCCCGCCGGAAACGGACGAGAATGAGGAGCGGGGGCTCCACGGAAGAATCAGCAATATCCCGGCGTCAATAGAATCGGTTATCCAGCCTGACCCTGCAAACGGTAAGTTCGATATGAGCATAACCGGTCTAATGAAGCAGTCTAAGATATTCGGGCCTAATCTTGAACTCAGAAGAACGATATCCAGCACGCTGGGCGAGCCGACTATCAGGATTCACGACGTTGTCACAAACAGGGGAAATACACGTATTGCTCACATGTTTCTCTACCACTGCAACTTTGGCTTTCCACTGGTCGATGAAGGTGCCGACATCGTCTGGAAAGGGAAGTGGCAGTCGCGGGGTCTCGACATGGACAACGCCATCTTCAATGACAAGCACAATTTCCGAAAATGCCAGAAGCCCCTGGAGATTCACAGGGGTAGCGAGGAGGCGGTGGCCTTCATCGATGTTACTGCCGATAGCGATGGTATCTGTACGGTCGGTTTTCACAACAGCAAGTTGAACATGGCCTTGATGATGCGGTACAAGAAGGAGCAATTGCCCGTACTCAGCAACTGGCAGCATTGGGGCATAGGAGAGTATGTGACCGGCCTTGAGCCCGGCACAAATCCACCAACAGGTCAGAACAAAGCGAGGGAAGAAGGAAAGCTCATATATCTCGGCGCCGGAGAGAGCAGAAGCTATGACCTGGAGCTTACTGTTCTGACAGGTCCAGACCAGATCGCTGAGTTTTTGAAAGTAGCGGCGCCTTGACGTTCGCGGGAGTCCCAAGAACGACCAAAGCATAGATAATGGCAGGGTGTGTTCTTTGTCGATGATGACCGGCGGGGGTATCTTGAGCTTTTGAAGGAAGGCGGGGACAGGGATGGTTATCAGGTATTGGTGTCCCTTTTTCTCGTTGACAGGAGAATCAGGTTTCTGATTGCTTCGATGTCTCTTGCGGCGAGCCAGCGCTTCTCGAAGTCTTTTTCCTGGGCGATTTGTGCTATTGCCATAAGCGCCCTGAGATGATAATTCCGCTGGTCTTTGCTTCCTGTGAGGAAGAACAGGATTTTGACGGGTTCCGGGACGTTGGCAAAATCGATGCCATCGAGGGCCCGGACAAGCAGGACATCGAATTTGCCTTGTCCGTCAACGACGACGTGCGGTATGGCAAGGCCCGGCTGGACGACGGTACCGCCTTCCTGCTCGCGGTGGAGGAATTTTTCGAGCAGGACATACTCATTTGTGTCCAGCCGCGACTCCATTATTTTTGCAACCCGCCTGAAAATCTCTTGCGCCGGCTGAGTGCCCTTGATGTCCAGAATCACGCAGTTTTTGATAAGCCGGTCGAACCTGTCCTCGATGACCTGGTCTCGTTCGAGCAGGATGTCTCTGAGCTCATTTTCGAGCGTAACCGTTTTTAGCTGCCTGTCGGTGACTCGCTCAACGATATGCATAGCCGCCGACGCCCGGCTGACGCGTTTGGCCACGTACAGCCGATACCAGGCGGCACTGAAGATTACAAAGCCGGCGCAAATCACCAGAGGCACTGCGCCCATATCAACTATCAACAGGCCGTACACAACGATGGCAAAGATATGCGGATAAGGATAGAGGGGCGATTTGAACATTGGCCGGTAGCTCTGGATTTTGCTTTCGCGCATAATTATCACACTGGCGTTGTCCAGAATGAAAAGTATTATCATCAGTGTCGAGGCGGTTTTGACGAGGTTCTCGATATCGAGAAGGACTATTGCTGCAATCATAAAGCCGCCGGTAAGCAATATACTATAGTGCGGGGTTTTGAATCGGTCATTGACGCGTGCGAGAAAGGCCGGCAGGAGGCGGTCTCTGCTCATAGCCAGAGGAGCACGGGATGCGGCTAAAATCCCGCCGTTAGCCGTTGTAATAAAGGCGGCAAGCGCGGCAAGGCCGAGCAGGACAAAGCCGGTCTTGCCCATAAACTTCGAGGCGGCCGTCGAAATCGGCATTAAGCTCGACTTCATCTCGTCAGGCGACAGCAGGCCAACGGTAATCAGAATCACCGCGACGTAGAAAATCGAGACTACAAACCAGGACAGGAGCATCCCTGCCGGCAGATTTTTCCCGGGCTGCTTGACCTCTTCGGCAACGCTTGCGACCTTTGTCAGGCCGCCAAAACTTATGAAGACCAGCCCTGCGGTCGCAAAAACAGCGGGCGAGCCCTTTTCCATAAAATCGACGTACCTGGCCGGCTCGATGTTTCTGCCGCCCAGCAGTACAAATATTGTCAGCAGCAAAAGCAGGATGGCCACCAAAAAAACCTGGAATCTGCCGGTATGCTTTACGCTTGCGATGTTGAGCAGTGTGAAAAAAAGACAGCAGGCGACGGCGATGATTTTCAGATTTAGCTGGCTGAGCCGGACGTCGAAGAGCAAATTCACCAGCAGCTCAATGAAAATCGCCATACCCACGACGGCAAAGGCGCTTTTCAGGGCGACGGAGAACCAGTTTGCGAATCCGCTGAAGAGTCCCCAGTGAGCACCGAGAGACCTCTCGACATAGAAGTACGTGCCTCCCGCTCGCGGCATTGCGGTTGACAGCTCGGCCTTGCTGAGAACACTGGGTATTATAAGCAGCGAAGCGAGAAAGTAAGCAAGCACGACGGCGGGACCGGCTTTTGCGTAGGCAATTGAGGGCAGAACGAACAGGCCCGAGCTTATCATCGCACCTGCCGCTATCGAAAAAACGCCGGCTAATCCGAGCTGTTTTTCCAACTGCCCCACGACCAAAACCTCCCTGAATGTGCCGTGACCAACCGCAATAGCGCCTATTGCAAGCCGGCATATCTTAGCAAACTTTGCGTGCTTAGTGAAATATTTTCGCTTTTTTAAGCCGGCCCCTTGACGGCCGGTAAATCCCGTCTATAATAGCCGGTTCGTTATACATTGAGCATGGAGGCACAGTGTTGAAAGCCGATACACTCGCAGGAGCGTTCGTTTTTGAGCCGTTACGTACCCCGCCTGTCGGCAGTGTTCTTTACGCCGAGCACCTTGAGCTCACCGACAAATCCCACATTGCCGAGTTCGCCGGCTATCTTATGCCGCTGTGGTACTCTTCGATAAGCGCCGAGCACGCGGCCGTGCGCCGCCGGGCGGGCCTGTTCGACTGTACCCATATGGGCGTAGTCGAAATATCAGGCGGCGGGGCCGGGGAATTTCTCGACACCGTTACAACGAACCAAATTGCAAATCTCGGTACCGGTTCGGCGCGGTACAGCTACATACTCGATGCAGCCGGCAACGTTCTCGACGACATCATCATCTACCGTCGCGGCGAGGACAATTTTATGGTTGTTGTCAACGCCGCAAATGAGCCGAAAATCAAGGGCTATCTCGCCTCACTACTTGCCGGCCGGGCGATACTGGATGTCGATAAGCCCGGCAGGCAGCTGCCTTACAAACCCGGTATTCGCGATATGCGGGATACGAGCGCCGACGGGGACTGTAGAGTGGATATCGCCCTTCAGGGGCCGAAATCAGCCGATATTCTCTTCGAGCTTTGCCGCGATGAAAACGTCAAAAAGCGAATCGAGAGCTTACAGTCCTTCCATTTTATCGAAGCGGAAATCGGCACCGTTGACTGCATCATATCGCGGACCGGCTATACGGGTGCAAAAACCGGTTTCGAGCTTTTTGTTCATCCCGATAGTGCGGCCCGGCTCTGGCGCAGGTTGCTGGAGGCGGGGGAAAAGTTCGGTGCAGTTCCGTGCGGTCTCGGTGCAAGGGACAGTTTGCGGATAGAAGCGGGTCTGCCTCTTTACGGTCACGAGCTTGCCGGGCCGTTCAATATCTCGCCCTTCGAGGCGGGCTACGGCTGGGCCGTCAAGCTCGACAAAGAGTTCTTCATCGGCAGGGCGCCGCTGCAGCGTCGTATCTCCGACAGCAATATGGAAGTGGCCCGGCTCGAGCTGCCGGGGGCGAAGGGTATAAGGCCCGTGAGGCCAAATGACGGCGTGCTCAACGCAAACGGTCGGTGCATCGGCTGGGTGCTGAGCTGCGCAAAGGCGGGAGAAAATCAAATTGCCCTGGTCTTTGCAGACGAACAACAGGTTGGCGAAGGGAACAGCGTGGGAATCTATTATCTTGCGAGGAGCCGGAGCCAGAAGGACAAAGGCAAAAAAGAAGGCGTCCGGCCGGGCGAAAAGCTCGAAGCCGATATTGCCGGCAGGATCGTCAGCCGATTCGAGAAATTCTGATTGTGGAGGAAATGTTATGGTTGTTGAAGGTCTGCTTTACACAAAGGACCACGAGTGGGCCGGAATCGACGGTGAGACCGCCGTCGTTGGAATAACCGACTATGCGCAGGACCAGCTCGGAGAGCTTACCTTTGTCGAGCCGCCCGAGGTCGGCAAAGACGTACAGCAAAAGGGCGAGCTGGCCGTTGTCGAAAGCTCGAAGGCGGCCAGCGACGTCTATTCGCCCGTTACGGGCAAGGTTACCGAGGTCAATTCAGCCCTTGCCGAAAGGCCGGAATTGATTAACGAGGACTGCTACAGCGCCGGCTGGATATGTAAAATCCGGATTACCGATACCGAGTCAATTAAGAACTTAATGGACGCTTCTCAATACCAGAAATACCTGAAAGGTTTATAGCCACAGAGGTCACAGAGCGGCTGTGTTTGGGGTCAATTGTTTTTTGGGATTTTTTCGCTTTTC
>CAYMYK010000207.1:0-5247 GCA_964394625.1 uncultured Pirellulales bacterium | reverse complement strand
AAATACCTACGCAAACTTTGACATACCGCAGGAGATAATCGGCCGCATATCGTAACGAGAATTGCCACCGGCCAGTTTCGTCAGGGGGTTGGGGATTTCGAGAGGGCCTTGATTTTTTGTTCTGCCAGTTCGTATTTATTGGGTGCGAGTCGGCGGAAGGGTTTATGGTCGGGGTACATAAGGGCGAATTGTCGGCGGAAGGTGTCCTCAATCCGGACGGTTTGTTCGTAGTGTTCGAGGGCACTGTCGGCCTGGCCCGTCTGTTCGGCGATTTGTGCTAACGTAAAGTGCAGGGCCGCTGAGCCGGGGTAGATCTCGACCGCGGTGGAGGCGCAGTAGAGGGCCTTGTTCAAAAAATCCTGTCCTGAGACGCCCCGGCGCCGGGATTGTTCCGCGCGCAGGATGTACATTCGTGAGAGTATCCGGAAGTTTCTGTAGTCGGCGGGGTTTCGGTCGATTGCGAGAAAGAGGTCCTGTTCGGCGTTGAGGAGCATTTGTGCTTTATCCGTCTCGGCCAGGGCGAATTCGTCGAGATAGAATCGTGCGTTAAGCCGCAGTGGCTCGCCGCTGAGCGGGTCGTCTCCGGAGGCGGCGTCGAAGAGGCAGTGGGCAAGCTCGAACTGGCCTGTGGCGATGGCATCCCGGGCCTGCGAGATTTTAGCGGTGCTTTTTTCGACCGGCAGGATGGCATAGGCCAGGCAGACGTCCGCGGCCACAACTGCGCCGGTTATGACGAGCAGTTTGACGGAACGCGGAATTTTGACAGTGAGTGTTGCTCCCGGTCTCTGAGCGGTATTTAGCGCGAGCAGGGCGGCCAGGGACGCACAGACAGTCGTGAACACAGCCGGCTCGAAGATGGCGAAGTCGATGAGGTTATGTATGAGAAGGGCGATAATTGCGGCAAACAGTGCGGCGGTGAGGATACTCGTATTGCGGAGCTCGTATTGCGTATTGCCTGAGCAGTGCAGGGCGGGAGAAAAGAGCCAGCAGCCGAGCGCAAATGAAAGCGCCGGGGCGGCGTAGGAGATGGAAATGACGTACAGCTTTTCATCGAGTGTGTAGGCGGTGCCGGACGGTATAAGCAGCGGCCTTACAACGAGCATAAGCACAGTGGCGGCGGCGAAGCAAAACAGGGCGATGCCGGTGCCGGATGTATGGTCGGCGGCTAATTGCGGCCGGGTCTTTGTCCTTGCTAAGGGAATAAAGAACAGTGCGACGAAGCCGAGCAGTCCGAGCGGGCCGTACTGAGCGAGTATGCTGAGAACAAAACAGTGCGGGTCCGAGACGGTTTCGGCCGCGGCGGGCGTTTTGTACTGCGTGTAGTAAGTGGCGAAGTTTCCGGGCCCGACGCCCGTGAACGGGTGGTCGGCGACCATTTTAGCCGAGGCCGTCCAGTACTGCCACCTGACGAGCATAGAGTTACCGCCCGGGAGCCGGTCGTGTTTGAGCCCATAGGCGGCTACGGTCAATGCCCCGGCGAGTGCAAGCAGCAGCAATACGAGCAGAATGCCTTTTTTGTGGGTCGAGAAGAAAGTGCCGAACCGGATGAGGGCTCCGAAGACGAGCAGCCCCGCCGCAAAGGCGACCGATGCGCCTTTGCTTCGAACGATAAGCAGTAAAAAGACGACAAGAATAAAGGCAAAGGTGGGAAAGAGAATGGATGGCCGGTGCCGGGTTTTGTCCCGCCGGCTTTTGAAGGCGATTAGCAGCAGGGCCAGTGCGGACGAGCAGGCGAGGATTGCAAAAGAGCCGGCGGAGTTGGACGTGGTGAAAAAGCCGCGGACGTCCTTCGAGTAGAGCCGGTGCTCGAGCAGCATATGGTTGAGTGAGCCGGGCTGGATGCCGAGCGGCGTGAGGATAGTCGCCGGGTCGGTTTCGTACCGGCTGACGAGGATATCGTTGGTTATGAAGAACTGTTCTGCGGACTGCCAGGCGTTGACGACGCCGAGTGCGGCAATGCAAATCAGCAGTATGACTATTTTTTTTACGGAATTGAGCAGCTGGACGAGCAGCAGGGCCATAAAAATCGGCCCAAGAAGAGTTAGTGAGCAGGTGACGGCGACGCGTTTGTCGGAGGCAAAGCAGCCGGCGAGCACGGCGGCCGCGATGAACAGCAGCAGTGGTATTTCGATGCCGGTGCGGCGGTAGGTGAACCTGCGGCTGCAGACAGCAAAGATGAGCCAGAGCAGAAATGAAAAGAACAGACCGGCTGAAATACAGAGTGTATAGACGGTGTCGTTGATTGTCGAGGGCAGGCCCGCTGAAACCGCCCCAGGGCCTTCGGTGAAGGTCGCACGCAGAACGATGACGGCGAGTATAAGACAGAAGAGAACGGCCTCGATGATTCGCAGCGGGCGCGGTTTGAAATCGGTTGTCTCAGCCCTGTCGTTTTTCATTGTTCGCAGTCGATTCAAAAACGGCGATGATTGCCAGTATCATAACGGTCTGGAGGAAGATGAGTATAGCACCGGTGAGGTTGACCTGGTAGAGAAACGTTGCGCCGAGCGCCGTGCAGAGCGTGGCGAGGTAGAGCGTCAGGACCGTTTGTGTATCGCTGAGGCCGCGCCGGCTCAGGCGGTGTGAGAAGTGCTGCGTGTCGCCGACTAAGGGGCTTTTGCCCTGGCTTATACGCAGGATGGTAACGCTTAGAAAATCGTAGAGGGGTACCGCCATTACGATTAGCGGTATGAGGACGGCGTACCAGGGGCCTGAGCCGGCCTGGTGGTAGTACGTTGTGCGGATGGACAGAAGAGCGAGGATGAAGCCGAGCGGCAGAGAGCCGGAGTCGCCCATAAAAATTTTAGCCGGCGGAAAGTTGAAGACGAGAAAGCCCAGAAGGGTGCCTGTGAAAACGATTGCCAGTGCCCCGACGAAGACCTGCGAACTCTGGACGGCGGCGACAAAGAGAACGGCAGCGGTTATCACTGCGATACCCGCGGCGGCGCCATCCATATTGTCGAGAAAGTTGAATGCGTTGATGACCAGGACAATCCAGAAGGCCGAGAGCACGGCCGTTAAAAGCTTGTTCTGTATGAACAGCTCGACCCGGATGTCGGCGAGAAAGGCCGCGGCAAAAGCGACGGCGAACTGGACGGCGAGCTTTGAGAACGGGCCGAGATGCCTTAAATCGTCGATTAAGCCGAGGATAAACAGTGCCGTTATGCAACCGATGACGATAAGAAGCTGGGGTGTTTTTTCGATGAAGCCGGTGGCGTGGATGGTGACGGAGCCGCCGAGCCAGCCAGCCCCGCCGGGTGCGATGACGAATTTGACTATTGCGATACCAGCAAGCAAAAACGCGACGATTGTTGCGAATATTGCGATGCCGCCGCCGAGCGGGACGACCGAACGGTGGTAGCGGTCGGCGCCTAGCCGGGCGACAAAACCGGCACCCGGGGCGAACCGTCTAACGATGCCCGTCAAAACCGCCGAGACGACGAAGGAAGCCAGAAGCAGTATTATTGCCGGAACAGTTAAGCCCATAGTCCTATTTTAAACCACAGTGCCCAGGGAGTACACAGAGAATTCACCATCAAGGCACGAAGTCACAAAGAAAGTCGGTCGCTGAGACATTTTTCTGTCTTTCCAAAACAGATGACTGCGTTTTTTTAACAGCCCTGCTGTCCCCATTATTCTCGCGTCGCCCCGATTGCATCGGGACGTCTCACAACGACGTTATGTCGGCAGCAGGCGTCAGTGTTTCAATTGCTCCAGGAGTTTTGTTCGGACCTCGGTGAAGAAATCGAAGTAGCACTGCTGTCTGTAGTCGGGGTAGGTGTATTCGAACGGTTTCCAGGCGCCTTTGCCGTAGATTAGCGTTACCTCGGCGTAGATTTTATTTCCTATGTATATTCGATGCGAGTAGTTTTTTGTCGAGGCCAGGACGAGCTTTGCCGGCTCGATTATTCCCGGGTCGAGGTTCACGGGCCGCGGGACGTCGCGGTTGAGTCGGTCGGCGAGGTGCTGTTCGAGGCGGTTTGTCTTGTGCTTGAGCTTAGCGAGCCGGCCGGGGTCGATGAGTTTTTCGATTGAAACGAACCGGCGGAGAATGTCCGGGCCGGTCTGCTCGGCGTAATAATCGGTGTGGGTGAAGGACCAGGTCTCGCTTTGCAGGTCGATGGCGCCGAGACGGGCGGAGATAGTTTTACGTGCGGCGTTTAGGCAGGTTTTGTCGGTGGCTAAGATGCCGATGATTAGTTTAACCGATTCAGGTGGTTTCGGGTTCCACATAATTCGTATCGCGTCACTCGTATTTCGTATTTCGAGCTTTAAGCGCTTAGTTTGGCTTTCATATTGTTTACGATTTCCACGACTCTGGTTACGGCGGCGGCGACAGGTACTTTCTCAACTTCTTTTTCTGCGCGGAGTTTTAATTCAACGCTGCCGTCGGCGAGTGCTTTCTTTCCGACGGTGACGCGAACGGGTATTCCGATGAGGTCGGCGTCTTTGAATTTTACTCCTGCGCGTTCTTCGCGGTCGTCCAAGAGGACATCGACGCCGGCGTCGGTCAGCTTGGTGTATATTTCTTCGGCGGTCCGGGTAACATCGGGCTCGTCGGCGTTTACGGCAACGACGATTACCTCAAACGGCGCGATTGAAATCGGCCAGACGATGCCGTCTTTATCGTTGCCGGTTTCGATGGCCGAGGCGACGATGCGGTTTATTCCGATACCGTAACAGCCCATAAAGCAGGATTTTTCCTTACCGTTTTCATCGAGGAATTTGCAGCCGAGCTTTTCGGAGTATTTGGTTCCGAGTTTGAAAACCTGGCCTACCTCAATGCCGCGCTTGAAGAGCAGTTTCTTGCCGTCTTTAGTATCGCCTTCGACGGCGTTGCGGATGTCGGTTACTATTATGTTGTCGCCTTCGAGAGGAAAGTCTCGGCCCGGCACCACGTTCTTGGTGTGGTAGTCGGTTTTATTTGCGCCGGTGACGCCTATTGGCATTGCGGCGACGGCGTAATCTATAAGCAATGTATCAACCTTGTCGGCTATACCGACGGGACCGGCAAAACCGACCTTCGCGCCGGTGACTTCTTCGATGCTTTTTTCATCCGCAAGCTCGATGTGCCTGCCGCCGACGGCCTGGGTGAGCTTCTCTTCATTGACGTCGTGGTCGCCGCGAACAAGCACGGCTACAATTTTTCCCTCTGATGAGTAAATCAGGGTTTTGACCATCTGCTCGGGGCCGGTGCCGAGGAATTTGCAGACGGCCTCGATTGAGCCGACGTTGGGGGTGTGGACGTCT
>CAYMYK010000206.1:0-5295 GCA_964394625.1 uncultured Pirellulales bacterium | reverse complement strand
CTGCATCGACTGCCGCATAATATGAGTATGAATGCTCGGCCCGGCCTGCCTGGCATTATAGAACGACTGAAATATACAGTTGACACCCTGCTTATAGAGCCGCCGGTAAATCTCGGGAAAGCGCAAATCGAAACATATCAGCAGCGAGCACTTCACGCCGTTGATTGTAAAATATACAAAATGGCCGCCCGGCGTCAGCCGGCGAAGGTCGCCAGGCATGCAGAACCTCTTGTCATAGCGGCTGGCGATTTTGCCTTCGGGGCTTATCAGGTACAAACTGTTGTACGGCTTGCTCGAGCCCTTGCGCGGATGCGTGCTGCCCAGCACAACCCAGAGCCCGAGCTTGCAGGCCAGTGCCGCCACATCCTGAGTCTGCCCTTTAAGCAGCGCCCAGTCGTAGCCGGCAAAGTTCGGAAAATCCGTCCCCACGTAGCCGCTCAGGGCACATTCCGGAAAATGAACAATATCGGCTTTGGCCCTGCCGGCCCTGCGAATATAAGCGACAATCTGGCGGGCGTTTCGCCTTATCGAACCGCCGACAGCAAACTGACAGGTTGCTATTTTCAAAACACCGTTAGCCATCACAGCCCCGCCTCAAAAAAAGCTTCGGCTCCATTATAACCTCACTTGTCATTTGTGTTCTCGACGTATCATCACCGCGAAAACCGCCCTCGACACCAATCGGAAAACAAGAATCTACAGAACCGCCAAAATTCTAATATAAAATACGCAGACAGTCTATTGCCAAAAGAAAAAAGACCTGACAGAAATACACACAGAATGTAATGCCGACCCGACCTCTTTTTATGTACCAGGTGCAGTCAGAAAGTTGTCCACGTTTTATTTCTGTGTGAAATTAACAGGTCAGGTGCAGGGCGGCGGCGACATTTACAGCGGTCTGCGCCAGCTCGTTGAATTTTTGTGCGGCCTTGTGGGTGTTATAGATGTGTAATTCTATGTTTTTTTCAGCGAGGAATTGTCTGGTCGGCTCGGGGACTTTCATAATTCCATAAGCACCGCAGCCAACCACGAGAACAGAGGGTCTCGCATCGATAACGCAGGCAAGGTCCTCTACGGACAGCCAATGACCCCGCTTCCGGCGCCAGTTCGGTTTGACAGAATCGGCAAGGACAATCAGGTCGCTGCAGTACGCTGTGCCGTCGATTACGATTTTTCCGAATTGATAGGAATCTATGTGCATTTCAGAGCCGGCCCCGGGCAAGCATAACACTGTTGTTCTATCCGAGAAGCATACAGGCAGGTGCGCGTCGCGGCAACGTTGAATTCGTAACGGCGGGCCGGCTGAGCTGCCGCAGAAAAGTCCCATATTGGCATATCGTGTGGGGGCTGGTGAACTATCGCAGGGTAACATTCTTCGCTGAGTGAAGCGCCGCGGATGCACCACAGCGTGTTCAAAACCGTATTTCTGCCGCAACATCGCTTAAGAAGCGCTGTTCCGACTCGATAATAATTGTTGCATTGCAGGCGTGTGTTGTCGAATCAGAGTATCGACGATACTAAACAGGGCGGCTGGGATGCCCGATAAATATTTGGCGTGGACTTCTTGTCGGCCGGTTCGGTTACGGACTCTATTTAGCGAGGCAGTCGAGCAGCGCCAGCAGCGAAAAATAGAGGACAATAACAGAGAGATGTTAGATGGCGAAAAGCTGAGAGAATTGATTAAAAAGAGAGAACAAGATGTTTCCTCGAGCTACCTGCTAACGTCATCCCGAGTGTGGCTTCAGGTAAGTGACATGATGAGCAGGAATGTGGCCACGGTCTCGCCGGGCCAGAACTTAGCGTCGGGCGCGATGATTATGGCCGAGGGAAGGGTATCGTCGCTTGTCGTAACCGAGCACGGGCGAGCGGTCGGAATAGTAACCGAGACGGACTTTCTGAAAAAAATTGCAGCCCAGGGAATAAGTGCCGACGATGTGAAGGTACGCGAGGTAATGTCGTCTCCGGTAATCAGCGTCTGCCCCGATATGTCGGTGCTCGACGCCGGCAAAATTGCAGAGGACAAACACGTCAAGCGCCTGCCCGTACTGGATGGGGACAAGCTCGTCGGGATTGTGACCCAGACCGACCTTATCCGTGTTCTGAGCTCGTACGGAATGTGGCGGGATGTGGTCGAGATTATGAGCAGGAACGTGGCCACGGTCCAGAGAAACACAAGCATTGCAGAGGCGGCGGCGCTAATGTCGGCACGGGGTATATCGGGCATTATCGTGATGCAGGCAAACGAAGTAGCGGGGGTCATAACCGAGAGAGACCTGCTTAGAAAGGTAATTGCGGCAGGTAAAGACCCCGCGAAGGTGAAGGCGGATGAGATAATGTCCTTTCCCGTTGTGAGCGTGCCTCCGCACTATTCGGTGTTCAGCTCCAGCCGGATTATGGAGAAAAGGCACATCCGCAGATTAGTTGTCGAAGACAATAAACGCCTGTGCGGGATTGTGACACAAACCGATATATTCCGCGCGGTCGAAGACCGATTGAAACGAGAGGAAGAAAACAACTACAGATTGCTCGAGGGCTCAAAAATCTGCGTTTATAACCTCGATTTGCAGGGCAATGTCACTTATGTCAATCCGGCGTTTATGAAGATTTTGGAGGTGACCGACAGGGCGGAACTGCTCGACAAGCCGTTCTTGCCGGAGCGATTCTGGTTCGACCGGCGGGACAAAAGGAAGTTTTTAAGCAAGCTTCGAAAAGGGACGGTTGAAATCAGAGATTTGACGCTCAGAAGCGCCACAGGTAAAAGAGTTGACGTGACCGTTTTCTCGAGTTTCACGCGTGACATTCGAGGACGAATAAACGGCAGCCGGGGGGTCGTTCAGGATGTTACCAACAACAAGGAATTGATGGCCTTAAAGAAAGCGCAAAAAGCGCTTCAGGCAAGTGAGGAAAGATATCGCCATATTATCGAGGCGGTGACGGATTACATCTTTACGGTGCGATTTGAGAACGGCGAAGCAGTCGAAACAGTGCACAGCGAGGCAAGCTTTGCAGTGACCGGCTATACACCTCAGGAGCTGAACAAAAACCCCAACCTGTGGTTTGATATGGTTCATCGCGAAGACTGGGAACCGGTGCGTGAGCAGCTCTCACAGTGCATACAGGGACAGGAGATAAAGCCAATCGAGCACAGAATCATACGAAAAGACGGCAGTATTCGCTGGGTCAGAAGAACCCTCGTGCGCAACTGCGACGAACAGGGCCGAATTATCTCGTATGACGGACTGCTGCAGGACATCACGGAGCTCAAACTTGGAGAACAGATACAACTGCAGTTGTTTACCGAGCTCGGGCAGGCGACTGTGGAACTTCGCGATTTTGCACACATTGCTTCCCACGATTTGAAGGTGCCGCTGAGAGGTATAAGCGCGCTGGCAAGCTGGCTTTTGACGGATTACGCCGAGAAGTTTGATGACCAGGGCAGGCAACGCGTTCGACTGCTGCTTACCCGGGTGCGCAGAATGTATAGTCTCATAGACGGCGTGCTTTGGTATTCGAGAATCACACGGTTGAAGGAAAAAAAGTCCAGAGTCGATTTGAATGAAGTTGTTTCGGATGTGATTGAACAGCTTGCCCCCCCGGCCGGTATAGAGATAGAGATTGAGAAAAAGCTCCCGGCGATTGTCTGCGGCGAAAACACTGTCAGGCAGGTCTTTAATAGTTTGCTGAGCAATGCAATCAGCTATATGGACAAGCCCAAGGGCAGAATCAGGATTGACTGGAGCGAAGAAGCAGACTTCTGGAAATTCAGTGTAGCCGACAACGGGCAGGGCATAGATGAAAGGCATTTCGAGAAAATCTTCCAAATATTCCAGACGCTCTCGCCGCGTGACAAGGTCGAAAGTACGGGTATCGGGCTGACGGTTGCCAGGAAAATACTGGAGTATTGCGGAGGAAAAATCTGGGTTCAGTCAAAGCCCGGTGAAGGAAGCACGTTCTTGTTCACGATGCCGAAAGAAATAAAGGCAGCCCCGAGTATATTGTTGCCGGTGGGCGTCGCTGACTGAGGTTTTAAGAATTGCTGCGGCGACGGCGGGATGAGCCGCCGAGGAAACAATTTGATGACTGCAAGAAAAAAACTGATTTTCATTTGCAGTGCGGCGGTTATCTGTACGCTTATAGTCTGGTTTTCGCCGGCAACAGGCGGCAAAGAGAAGGTGTATGAGATTCGCCCGGAAGTGACCTTGCCGGAATACAGGACAGACGCCGCCCGTGCCATCGATGCTTATGAGCGTCTGATGGAGCGGTATATGAACCTGACGGCGGGAAATTTTACCCGGCTCGGCTCGGATTCGAGGGCGATTCTGAGCAAGCTCGATGCCGTCGAAGCCAAGCTGGATGAGCTGTCGGAAAGGATAGCGAGAATCGAAACTGAGCTTGGCATTGAAGAGCCAAAACCCACTGACTCAGACGTCGGGCAAGAGCCGGGCGACAACGACAGCGACAAAATCCAGTAACTATAAGCCGCCGGTTTGTATCGCTCCACAGAGGATGGAATCTCCACCAGCAAAACGCATAACCTGCGGGTCGTATATCCTGGCACGGAGGTAGTACTGGGCTATCTCGGCATCGTAATACTGGCCGGTGAAGAGGAACGGGTTGTCGATTGTTGCGTAGGCATCGAGGATTTGGCCGAACGGCTTGTATGTGTAATAGTTCGCTACGGCTCCATCGGTACCGATGATCATTCTCACCGAGCCGAGCCGGTCGTGCAAATAAAAGTATCTTGCCGCCGACGTATCGCCATCGTGCTGCGCCAGTATCTGCCCGTTGGCATAAACGTATGTACTTTTTATAGAGCCGTCGGAGGTATCAATTTCCATCAGTATTGTCGGCAGATTTCCTGCGATGTCAACAAGATATTTACGCGTCCCGGCTGCGCCGTCTTTCCATACGCGGCTGCCGGCGGACAGACGCTTCGAGTGCGGCTTTGCTCCGGTGAGATGCGCCTTGTGCGAGTGAATGTGGTTGACGGCGGTGGGGATAGGATTTAGTATTTTGTGCGGGTATTGTGATTTGGCTGAATGGCAAAATTAAGGGGTGCGATTATGACGGTTTCTGTGGCAGGCAAGGCGGCGGCGGCGGTTTATGACGTCGGCCAGTTCGGCCGGTTCATGTGGCGGTCGTGGGTCAGCTCGGCTCGCAGTATCGGGACGCGTGAGACCTATCCGCTGGTATTGGCCCAGATGCTGATAATCGGTGTCCGCAGCGTTCCTGTAGTGATGATAACCGGCGCGTTTGTGGGGATGACCTTAGGGATACAGGCATACGACCAGCTTG
>CAYMYK010000205.1:0-5337 GCA_964394625.1 uncultured Pirellulales bacterium | reverse complement strand
GCCTTTTCAAAGGACCGGAAATCTGTTGACGCTGTTGTCAGAAATCTTGAGATTACAGGAGAAGCCGCAAACCGGCTGCCGGATGAGTTCAAAGAAAAATATTCAGAAATAGAATGGCATAAGGTCGTAGGACTGCGGCACCGGATTGTTCATGAATATTTCGGCATTGACCTTGAGATTATATGGCAAATCCTGCACAAAGACCTGCCGGAATTAAAGCAGAAACTTACCCAAATAATAAGTGATAAAGGTGAAAGTTGAGCGTCAGTTTCAATCGTTCGCGTCCACGATGTAGCTGAAATGGCCGATGTGGTGAAGGTGGCAAGTGCAATAGAGCGTATGAAGGAGTGACATAATATGAGCAGTCATTTTGGGATGGCTCTGCTGGTTCTGGTGGGCGTGGTAACGGTGATAGGTGTTGTTGTTATAGCCGCGATAGAGGTCAAAAGGCACGATGAGGGCAAGCCGTCGCTGCTGGAAAGGCCGGGGAAAGAGAAAGGGGATGTTTAGCCGGTATTCAGGGCGATTTTTAGAACATCGTTGGTATTCTTTACGAACTCAAATTTGATGTTTCTTTTTGCTTCTTTTGGAACGTCGGGAAGGTCTTTTTTATTCCGGTGAGGGAGGATGACGGTTTTGATACCGGCCTGCTTTGCGGCTAAGATTTTTTCCTTGAGGCCTCCGATGGGCAGGACGAGACCTCGGAGAGTTATTTCGCCGGTCATAGCGACGTCGGGCCGGACGGGTTTTTTCAGCAGCAGCGAGACGAGCGAGGTGAACATAGCCACCCCTGCGCTCGGGCCGTCCTTGGGGACGGCGCCCGCGGGAACATGGATGTGGTAGTCGGATTTGGCGAATTGCTCGGGGGCGATTTTTAATTTTTTGGCGTTCGCCTTTACGATTGTGAACGCGGCCTGTGCGGATTCTTTCATAACGTCGCCGATGTGGCCCGTGAGCTGGAGCTTTCCCTTTCCGGGTATAGAGGCGGACTCGATAAAGAGTATTTCGCCGCCTACGGGGGTGAAGGCAAGTGCGGTGGCGACGCCGGGTATCCCCGTTCGTAGCGCGAGCTCCGATACGAACTGTGTAGGGCCAAGAATTCCGGCCAGGTCGCTTTTGTTGATGGTGGCTTTTCTCTTGTTGCCCTTCGCAATCTCGGTGGCGACACAGCGGCACAGTGCGGCAATGTTCCTTTCGAGATTCCTGACGCCCGCTTCGCGCGTGTAGCTGCGGATGACGGCGAGAATTGCTTCATCTTTTATCGTTAGCTGGGTTTTCTTTAGGCCGTGCTCGGCAAGCTGGCGGCCGACAAGGTATCTTTTTGCGATGTTCAGCTTCTCGGTTTCGGTGTAGCCGGGAAGCTCGATGATTTCCATTCGGTCGTGCAGCGCCGGCGGGATGGGTTCGGCGTAGTTGGCGGTACCGATGAACATTACCGCGGAAAGGTCGAACGGCTGGTCGAGATAGTGGTCGGTAAAGGTAAAATTTTGTTCGGGGTCGAGTACTTCCAATAGTGCCGAGGAGGGGTCGCCGCGGAAATCGGCGCCGATTTTGTCAAGCTCATCGAGCATAAATACGGGGTTTTTGCTTTTGGCCTTTCGCAGCTCCTGCAAAATCCTTCCGGGCAGTGCGCCGATATAGGTTCGGCGGTGACCCCGGATGTCGGCTTCGTCGCGGATACCGCCTAAGGAGATCCGGATGAATTTTCTTCCCATAGCACGGGCGATGGATTTTCCGAGTGAGGTTTTTCCGACGCCCGGCGGGCCTATGAAACACAGTATGGGGCTTTTGCCCTTTGGATTGAGCTTTCGCACGGCGAGGAATTCGAGGACGCGTTTTTTGACCTTGGCCAGGTCGTAGTGGTCGCGGTTCAGCATGCGCTGGGCCTTGTTGATGTCGAGCCGGTCTTCGGTCTGGATTGACCAGGGTAGCTCGCAGAGCCAGTCGAGGTACGTTCGGATGACGCTGTATTCGGGCGAGACGGGTGGTATTTTGCTTAGTCGGTCGAGCTCTCGGAGGGCCTCGGCGTTGACTTTCTCGGGCATCTTTGCCTTTTTGATGTTCTTCTTGAGCTGTTTTAACTCCTCGCCTCTGGCGTCCTCGGCGCCGAGCTCGGTCTGGATTGCCTTTAGCTGCTCCTGGAGAAAATATTCGCGCTGGCTTTTTTCGACGGATTGGCGGACTCGGCCCTGGATTTTGTGGCTTAGCTCAAGGACTTCGAGCTGGTCAGCGAGTGTAACGGATATTTTTTCGAGCCGTTTGGCAGGGTTAAGCCCTTCGAGAAGCTGCTGTTTTTCTCCGATTTTGAGAGAGAGGTTTGCGGCAAGGAAGTCGGCGAGAGCGGAGGGGTCTTCGATATTTTCGAGCAGGACGGCGGCTTCTTCGGGGACGTTGGGGCTGAGGTCGATGACGCGGTGTGCGGTCTGCCTGACGTTGACGATGAGTGCCCGGAGTTTCTTTGTCAACCTGGCCCGGAAATCGAGCAGCCGGATTCTGGCCTTCAGATACGGCTCGGTTGCAATGCGTTCGAGGACTTTGAAGCGGCTCAGGGCGTGTACGACGATGTGTATGGAGCCCTGCGGCATCTTGATGATTTTGAGGATGTTTGCGGTGGTCCCGATTGTATAGAGATCGTCAAAGCCGGGGCGGTCGGTCTCGGCCCTGCGCTGCGTGAGCAGGCCTATGACGGATTCGTTGGCTGTCGTCTCGTCGAGCAGGGCCTTGCTCCTTTGTCTTCCGATGGCCAGAGGCGTGACGGTTCCGGGATAGACGACGGCGTTTCGGATAGGCAGAATACCGATGACCTCGGGGACATTTGGCTGCCGGCTGTTCTGATCGCTCTGGTTGTTGTCGGTGTTGAGCAGGTGCCGGATGTCCGGTGTGTCCTCGACGGCCATTTCGAGCAGCCAGGCGTCCTGTGGAAACAAAAAGTTTTTCAGATTGTCTGCCATATTCGTTCCGTGTCAATTTTCCGCGTAAGAACAGAATGATACACTATTAGCGTCCGGAACTTAAGGCGAAAAGCCAGAGTTGTCGCAGAAAATCACGCTTTCGGGCGAGCTTTTTCGCCGCGGCCCCATATATACGCTTCGGCTTGCGGGTGTGTGCAATTTAATCAAAATGTGAAAAAAGATGCCGGGCCGGGCGACTTACCCGGGGGTCTTTTCCTTGCGTTTCGGTGGCAGGGAATTACAATTTGCTCTGTTATGTTGATTAAGCAGGCCGATATTGATGATGCCGAGGCAATTCTGGAGCTGCAGAAGCTGGCATTCCGCGAGCAGGCGCTGATATACGGGGACTTCGCCCTGCCGGCATTGACCGAAAGTCCCGAGCAAATAAAGACCGACTTCTCACAAAAGCTCTTTCTGAAGGTTCAGCTTGGAGGAAAAATTATAGGAGCGGTCAGAGCATTTCTGGACGGGCAGACATGTTTTGTGGAACGGCTGGTGGTTACTCCGGAATTTCAGAATCAGGGCATAGGGACGGGTTTGATGTTCGAGTTAGAGAGGATATTCTCGGAGGCGAGCAGGCTCGAGCTTTTCACAGGGCACAAGAGCGAGAAGAATTTGCATTTGTACGGCAAGTTAGGGTACAGTGAGTTCAGGAGAGAGAGGTACTCGGATGGGATAATGTTAGTGTTTATGGAGAAGGTTCGCACGCCACATTGAGCGGTTCAGCCGGGCATCTCAAGCTCGGCAAAGTAAGAAGACCTGGCAAAAGGTGAGCTTATTACCCATTTAAAGCCCAGTTGTCGGGCTTTTTGTTTCCAGTAGTCGAATTTTTCAGGTGTGATGTATTCGACGACTTCGAGTGAATCTTTCGAGGGTTTGAGGTACTGGCCTATGGTGATTCGGTCAACGCCGGCGCTTCGCAAGTCCTTTAGGACCTGTTCGACTTCTGAATCGGTTTCGCCGAGGCCGAGCATAATCGAGGACTTGGTGGGGACAGAGTTGTAGCTTTGCCTGGCGAGTTTGAGCAAATTGAGCGACCGCCGGTAGTCGCCGCCCATACGTGCCTTTTGGTAAAGTGAGGGGACGGTTTCGACGTTGTGTGCGAAGACGAATGGCAGGGCATCTCTTAAAATCTCGATTGCTTCTTTCTGGCAGTTACGAAAGTCGGGGACGAGTATTTCAAATTTCGTATCGGGGATTTGACTGCGAACTTCGTCGATGCAGTTACGGAAGTGTGATGCCCCGCCGTCGGGCAGGTCATCCCGGTCAACGCTGGTAATGACGAGGTATTTGAGGTCGAGTTCCTGCACGAGCCGGGCGAGGCGTTTTGGTTCGGTGGGGTCGGGCGGCTTTGGTTTGCCTTTGGCCACCGAGCAGAATTTGCAGTTGCGGGTGCAGATATTACCGAGGATGAGTACGGTTGCGGTGCCGCGCTTGAAGCATTCGCCGCGGTTGGGGCAGTTTGCATTTGTGCAGATAGTTTCGAGGCCGAGGTCCGAGAGGATTTTTGCGGTGCGGTCGTGGTCTTCGCCTGCGGGCATTGGTCTTCGCAGCCAGCGAGGCAGTCTTCGTCGCCTGTTACTCGTCGCTCGTGTCTCGCCGTGATGGTCATTTGCTAAATGTGTGCGGAGGAGTCGGGATAGTTGGTTCTTTACCTGCCGAATGTCGTTAGTTTGGGCGGTTTCTTTTTTGACGGAGGTTATGACAACACTGTCGAGGCCGCACGGCACTATCGAGTCAAATATGCCAAGATCGTTATTGATGTTGACAGCCATACCGTGGTAGGTGACTTGTTTTGAGACTCGGACGCCTATTGAGGCGATTTTTCTTTCGCCTACCCAGAGGCCCGGAAAGCCTTTCTTTCTTTGTGCGATGACGCCGAGTTGGGCAAGCAGTTCGATTCCGATTTGTTCGAGTGTTCTTATGTATTCTGTGATGCCAAGCTTAAGCTGGCCCAGGTGAAGGATTGGATAGAATACGAGCTGGCCCGGATTATGCGCGGTGGTTCCGCCGCCTCTGCGGATGCTGACAAGATCGATGCCTTTTTGCTGGAGGGTGTTGCGGTCGGCGAAGAGCTTGTTTGCGGCCTGGCGGGCACCGAGAGTAATGACCGGATTGTGTTCAACGAGCAAAACGGTGTTACCAATCGAGCCGGCCTTCCGTTGGTCGTGCAGGTCTTTTTGAAGCTGGAGAATCTGCCGATAGTCGGCGGTGCCGCAATCGCGGATGTCAATACCGTTATTATCTTGCGTATCCGGTTCCATCATGGTCTCTGCGAAGGCTTGATTGTAGCGTATAAACGAGGAAAAACCAATCGGCTGGGGTGGAGGGGATGAACCCCGGCATAAAGCCGGGGCATTGGGGGCAGAAGTGTTGAACCCCCGGC
>CAYMYK010000204.1:0-5387 GCA_964394625.1 uncultured Pirellulales bacterium | reverse complement strand
GGAAGTTGTATAGGATTCATAGGTTTGTGGCAGGTCAGCTCCGGCTGTCTTGACGACGCGCGGAGTGGAGCCGCGGTTCGTCAGGACAACAGCGACTTTGCCGTCGGTTTCGTGGTGGAAAGCGAGAGCGAGGATATCGGAATGTGCTGAAACAGCAGAGACTCTGACTGCATCGGGTCTTACGTACTTATAGTATTGCTTTGAGACATAATATCGGGAGGTTGGCTCGTTGTTAACGATAAGCCCGAAAACGTCGCTGCCTGAGGAAACGGCAAATGACCAGAATACCCAGGCGCTGGCATTACCGTAGTAGAGGGCGTTGTATATGTTGCCGGCTAAAGTCAATGCCCCATCCCAGTTATTTGCGTGTCCGGAAGTTTCAGTCATCCAGGTTGGTTTTGCAGGCTCTTCCTGCGCCCAGCTCCAGATATTCGCCCAGCCATCAGCACCTGGTCCTCCGACTTGGATTCCGTCGGAATCGTAATTGTGTACGGCGACGATGTCCATGTACTGTCTTGCGATTGGGTCGGCATTAAGGGTGTGGATGTAATCGTCGATTCTACCCTGAGCGAGGAGCGCTTCAGGGAAGAAGAGCTTTGTAGTAATGCCTTCAGCTTCGAGGATGGGTCCTATGACTCTGAGCATTTCGGCATATTGGTCCCAGAGTATGACGCAGGAATCGTATGGCTCGTTGAACTGCGGTTCGTTCTGGAGGCTGAGGGCATAGACGTCGAAGCCGGTTTCCTTTTTGACAGCCTTGATGAGAGCTATAACATCTTCGGCGTATTCTTCGTAGAAGTGCGGCAGTATTATGTTGTCGGTGGCCCAGCTATCGGCGGGAAGGCATTTGTTCTTTTTCATCCATGCCGGCGGGCTCCAGTAGGTAAGGATAATTTTGTCAATGCAGTCGGCCTGTTCTTTTAGGTGCTTCATGAAGTCCATATTCAGTGCGGAATAGTCGAGGTTGTCAAAGTCGATAATGTCGGGGTCGCTGTTGTCGTTTGTGTGTTCGAGCTCGGTGCCGATTATCCCGAATCTCGGCATTGACATACCTATGTCTATAACATGAGGTATAAGCAGATCGGGGCCCCAGCCGAGGAAGGCGCCGAAACCGTCGATAGTCTGGTAGGTTGTAGTCAGGTCAAGGCTGACGTTGACGGCTGAGCCGACATCGACGGTGACAACATCGATATCAAAGGCGATTTGCTTATCATTTGAGCCGTCGGCAGATGCGGTGACGGTAATTGTCGAGCTTCCTGTTGTGTCGGGATTTGGGGTGTATGTGAGAGTTGCGCATCCGTTAACGACACTTCCGGCCCCCGGTGTGGGAATCAGTGATGTATTGCTGCTCTGGATGTTTAAGCCGACCGGATTTGTACCGTCGTTTCCGTCGGTAATGCCGGTAAGGTAAACGTTCTGCTCGGGGGAGTTTTCTGCGATGGCACAATCCGGAGCCGGGTCGATAGTGCAATCGGGCATGACGAATGGTACATGTGCAAGGTCGCCGACCCGCAGGTCGTCGAACCACCAAGTACCCTGATAGAGAGGCAAGCCGCCGGGGTCGAAGTTGAAGAGCAGCGCCTTCAATCTCGATATATCCACTTCCTGTCCGTCGCCCTGGAGGGTTTTTCCTGTAAAGTCGAAGTAATATTCGACATAGTTTGTTCCTACACTCTGCCAGACGGTGCCTGCTGTGTTGTAGTGGTCCTGATAATCCCACAGGAATATGAGCATGTCGTCCGGATTGTCCGTTTTCATCGTTATGCTTATGTACGGGTTTTCGGAGATATCGAGTTCATCTGGTATGGCATACCAGAGGCCGGCCCATTTATTTCCAGTGGGGACTTTGTCAACGACGATTTTAAGCGCGCCGCCTTCTTCCGTGCAGGTATGAGCTCCTTCTCCGGTTTCCAACCAGGTGGGGTCAATGATACCGTCTTCAAAATCATCTTCGAAACCTGTAATAGGTCGGACGCGAACCTCGATGTCGAAAGTTGTCTCGATTGATTCGTTGCCGTTATTGTTGGGAAGTCCCCCGTCGTCGCTGACAGTCAGGGTGATAGTGGATGTTCCAATCTGTCCGGCGGCGGGTGTGAATCTCAACTCGCCCGTCTGGTCTGGTGAAGTATAGACTATCGCAGGTGTGGGAATGAGATTGGTATCCGAGCTGGCGGCGAGTATCGAGACGGTCTGGTTTGCGTCGTCGTCGCCGTCACTGATACCGGCTAATACAACGATTTGCTCGCCATCGTCCTGAAGAACAGAGATATCTCCCACTTCATAACTCGTTGGCGGATTGTTGAGCAGCTCATAAACATTGACGTCGAAGACAACCTGGTTGGTGTCCGCACCGCCCGCTACGGCAGCCCCATCGTCCTGAACGGTTACGGTAATCGCAGCCAAACCGGTTTGACCAAGGGTTGGGGTGTATGTCAGAATCGCGGTGAAGTCGTCGGAGTTATACTCGACGTTCGGGTCGGGTATCAGAGCGGGATTCGAGCTTTGGGCTGTGACGGTTATAGACTGTCTGGCATTTGGATTTCCGTCGTCAATATCTGTAAGCTCAAGCGAGTGGTGCCGGCCTGCTTTAGCGTTCTGGTTGTCTATAGCATCGATTCTCGGGGCAAAGTTTTTTTCAACCTCGATATCGAAGGTCATCACCGCATTGGCATCGGCGCCAATGGCGGCAACGTTGACGGTTATCGTGGCAGCACCGGTCTGGTCTGCAACCGGCGTGTAAACAAAATAGCCGGTTGAGTCCGGCGAGGTATAATCAACGACCGGGTCCGGGATAAGGTTAGTGTCGGAGCTGACGGCAGTTATCGTAATCGGGTTAGTCCCCCCTGTGCCGTCCGAGACTCCTCTGAAAGGAATTGTCCTCGGGCCTGCATTTATAACGTGCTGCTGGGTGGCAACGTTTGTAATCGTGGGCGTCAGCACCGCGGCGCTGCCGAGGCGTATATCATCGATATAGACAGTCCCTTCGGCTACAGGACTGCCCGGATTGCAGACGAAATTAAGTCTGAAAACGTTTACAAGGTTAACATCGGGTATGCCTGTAAAGTTGAAGCAATACGTTTGATAGTCGTCCGAAGCCACAATCTCTGCGCCCTGCCATTCTCCGATGACCGGATAGGCATAATGACTGTAGTTATCCCACACCGAGAAGTCGAAGTTCATATCCACGTCGGACTTGACCTTGATAGTCACGTAGGGATTTTCAGACATATCAACCATATCCACCGCAAACGACCAGTAGAACGAAGCCCACGAATTATTCCGTTTATTGACGACAACTTTTAATTCCTGGTTTGCCTCGGTGAGCTGATAGTATCCGCTTCCGGTCCACCTGGTGAGCGTGTCATCATTGAAATCCTCCACCAATCCTGTTCCCGCCAAGACAGACGAGACCTGAATAATCATTACGGCGACCAACATTAGTTTACAGAGACTCTTCATCTTATTACCCTTTCCTGAAAGAAATGATATTCCTCTTTTCTGCGCGTGCGAATTGTGCTGCTGCCTGCATACTCCTCCTCTGAATTAGTTAAGCAGTACAGTTTATGAGCTACCTTAGAGATTCCAGAAGGCAGCTACAGTACCGGCACCGCCGGAACGCTGTCAAGACTCTCATAACATTAGTTTACCCGATTCTCCCGACAAAGCAAGCCAAAAATGGGCCTGGGCATGTATTTTGGGGCGGTGGAATTATGGTTTGACTCGCAGGGGTGGGAATCATAGACTTTCGGCTTGGCTTGGGTAGGGGATTTTTGGAGTTATGGGCACGGAAGAAGCAATATCGAAGGCCGCGGACTTATCGAGGCGATGGAGTATATACGTAAGTTCCGCGGCAAGATAGTGGTCGTGAAATTGGGCGGCAGTGTGCTCGATGATGAGTCTCTGCGCAAGCAGCTTCTGACTGACGTGGCGTTTATGGCGACGGTTGGGATGCGGCCTGTGATAGTGCGCGGCGGGGGCAAGGCGATAACTGGTGCGATGCACGAGGCAGGTCTTGAGCCGCAGTGGGGGCAGGGACGGCGGACAAACCTGGGATACGCTGGCTGACTATGACTACAGCGCCGGGGCCGGCTCTGCGAGTTTCGACGTTACCGCCTACGCCTGCCCAGACACTATGATTCGTTTTGAGACCGGTTCACAACTGAAGATGTACCTCTATGTGGATAATGTCCAAATTGAATACCATACGGAGCCCTGGTTCTACAATTGCGACCTGAATAAGGACTTCAGCATAGACTGCCTGGACCTGGCTATGTTTGCCGATTACTGGCTCAATTAGGCCGTCGTAAAATTACAAGCTGAAAGCTCAGGGGCTGCAGAGAAATTACCCTGCAGCCCCTGTGTATTGCAGCAGGAGGTTGTCAAACACAAGCTGACGGCTGCCGTATAACCGCCGTTTGTCGGCGGGATATGGAGTGAGCTTGATGCTTTGCGTTCCGGCCTTTTTTACCTGGGCCGTTTGCCGCGTCTCAGGCCTATCTGATTGGCCTTGGTTCTCACTGCCTTGATACCCCTGCCGATACGGTCGGCGATGTCCTCTATGCTGAGCCGGTAATCGGGAAACATTCGCTTGAGCACGCCGATTTCCTTTTTGGTCCAGAGCAAATGACCTTCCTGCTTCTTTAGACCGAGGCATCTTGCCTTGTATGCAACCACATACAAGGGTTTGTCGAGCCGCTCGGCCAGGTCGTTTGTCTTGCTCGAGGGATAGAGTTTTTTCAGCAGCTTTATCTCAGCTTCTGTCCACGGTTTTCGCATTTGTCGCCCCCCAAATTGAGCGTAAATTCGGTTCTGTCATATATTTCGACACTTTTCTGTAGAGACTTAATCTGAATCCGTCCAATAACCTGATTTACGAAGGGTGTGGGCCGCAATTACTTTTGCCGGCTGTCGTATCTGTTCGTCAGGCGACCTGTGCGGACTGCCGCTCGGTCAGCGCCCGGCGTTTCTTTTTTCTCTGGTTAATGGTTCTCGTGGCCGGCTCTATGGGCACCTTGCCGGATGCGATTTCCAGTGCCTGCTCGGCTGTAGGAGCGAACAGGTCGGCGCCTATTTCCTGCCAGAGGCCTTCTGCGCGGTCAAACAAACCGCCTGACAGCATTATACGCATGTTTGGATAGGCGTCCACCTCTTTTATTCTGTCTATCAGCCGCCTGATGGCGGGCGCCTGCTTTGGTGTTGTGCCGTATATCAGGAGGATGTCGGGTGCGAATTCGTGGACGTAGCTTAAAATGTCGTCGTTAGTCAGGCCGCCGCCGAGGAATCTGATGTCCCAGCCGTCGCTCTCGAACAGGTCGGCTATTATCTGGGCGCCGAGCTCCTGGAGCTCTTCGGGGGCGCAGGAAATGGCGATTTTCTTGTCCTTTCGG
>CAYMYK010000203.1:0-5389 GCA_964394625.1 uncultured Pirellulales bacterium | reverse complement strand
GCTGCTCCCCGGGGCAGGGTCTGTCACTGGTGGCGACCGATTCTCATTTGCAGCCATACCCGCTGCGGTCGTATCCCAGATCGCCCCAGGAACGTCTCTGTACCCACTCGATATCAGGGTTGCATGGCTGTATGGCCAGCTCATCAGGTATCTTTATACCCGGAACCCATTCGTACTCTGCAGCCCTCAGTGTCTCGGGGTCTTTCCACTTGTAGTATTCGACATGGGCGTCTGCAAACCCCCAGTTGTTCCCATTACTGTGTCTGTTAGGAGGGCTCTCCCACCACGACGGTTTTTCGTACCAGATTGTCCAACTGTCATAGGTCGTATAACCTGTGTCCACCCAAACAAGTCTTTCAGCCGGCCTGGGGATTTTCATTATGTTTATTATTGCCTTTCCGTTGTATCCTCTTGATCTTTCAGTGGGTCCTCTCCAGTCTTCCCATGTTGCGGCACCGGCCATCGAGTCCACTATATTATAAGTTACCATCACAGAACTTAGGGCAGCCGGGCACCTGTATGCCTTCACATTTGGGGCGTACGGATAGAGCATATTTGTCCCCTTTATCCGAACTGTGCCGAATGTCGTCACATCTTTCAGCCCTTTGAGCATTGCCTTGGCCTCTTCGCATTGCTTCGCTGTCTGTTTCAGGAGCATATTCCATGTATCGACCCACGGTGGGATTCCGAGCTCCGGGTGCGAGCCAATGGCCACGTTGGTCTTCAGGTCAAGGGATTTTGTAAAACCGGAACTGCCGTTGACAAGCATGTCGTTATTTCCATCGGCGTACATAGTCCACGCGTAGGTGAGCTGTTTTAGATTGTTCATGCACACGGCCCGCTTACCCTGCTCCCTGGCCTTACTCAATGCGGGCATCAGTATCGCCATCAAAAGGGCGATAATCGCAATGACCACCAGAAGCTCTATTAACGTAAAGCCACTTGACCCATTCATTTTCGTCACCTCATCTTCGTATAGTAGGATGCACCGGCTTTCTTTAATTATAACGCCTGAGCCCTTCGAGCCAAAGAGAATTTACTTGCCTGTATGAGACAACCGTATTCCGTTTTGCGCAACCCATTTTCACTTGTTATCCCTCTCATCAAAGTCGGGCATTTTACTATTGCCAAAGCTTATCTAATCGAAATGTTCAAAAAAACTTGAAGAAACGGCTTGAACCATTTATACTACAGTATGCAAAAGATGCCGATGCCTTCGCGTGAAAATTCTCGCAGGTCGGAGACGATATGACCGAATATGCCTTTTTGAGCCATAGGTCCTGCTAAATCATAACGGATAATTAAGAAAAGCCGGAGAAATTCGATGAGATTGCGCGACAGATTTCTGGAAGTTATGCTGAACTTCAACACGGACGTGAGCGCCCCGAAATGGGAATTCGGCTACTGGGGCGAAACAATCGACAACTGGTATGAAGAAGGACTGCAAAAGAAGAGCTATCCGAAAATCCCCACTGATGTCACCACCCCAACCGCCTCGCTGTACAACCCGTGCTGGCACTCAGTCAAGGTCGGCAAGCTGCCCGCAGGAATTGCGATAACCGGCGGCGGCCTGTACTGGCCCACACAAAGCTTCACAGAAGACGTTGATGTCCGAAAGACGCTCAATATGGATACCGGACAGCGGCTGGTCGATGTAAATCTGTTGTTCGAGCCGATGTTCGAGATAAAGATACTCGAGGAAAACGAGCGGTTCCTGACATACGTTGATATAGACGGCGTGACGAGAAAGTTTTCCAAGAGCACCGGCGTGCTGCCTGTCGGCATTGACTGGGTCATCAAAGACCGGCAAAGCTGGGAGAAATTGAAGGCCGAACGGCTCAGCGTTAAGGATATACGGGCGCGTTTTCCTTCTAACTGGAAAACACTCGTCGAAGAATACAAAAATCCCGACCTCGTCATCACCTTAGGCGGCTATCCACAGGGCTGCTTCGGCACGTCGGCACACCTGATGGGCTATGAACATCTATTCTACAACTACAGCGACCAGCCGGGCCTGCTGCACGATATGCAGAAGACCTTCACCGATGTGTGGCTCGCCGTGTACGAGGAGGTCCTCTCAGAGGTACAAGTCGATATGTTCATTTTCTGGGAAGACCTCTCGGCAGGTACCGGCTCGATGATATCACCGGCAACAATCAGGGAGTTTATGGTGCCCTATTACAAAAGGATTACCTCCTTCCTGAAGGCCCACGGAGTGAACATAATATTTATCGATACCGACGGCTACTGCGCCGACCTGATACCGATTTTCCTCGAAGCCGGTGTAACCGGAATGTACCCGATTGAAGTAAGCTGCGGAATGGACCTTGTTAAGGTAAGGCGGGACTTTCCAAAACTACAGTTGATGGGCGGCATTGCGAAGTCTGAAATACAATACGGCAAAGAAAGAATCGACCGGATACTCCAGCCGGTCGCCCACGTTCTGAAAACCGGCGGCTACGTTCCCTTCGGCGACCACCTGATACCGCCTGAGGTCCACTGGGACCATTTCAAGTATTACAGAGAGAAACTAAACGGCCTGATTGACGGCTGCACTACAAGCTGAGTCAGCCAAGAGCGGCACGTCCGGGAAAACCAACATTTGTGGAATTGATATGCCTGTTAAAGATACGAGATTTTTCGAATATCTGCCCGTAAGCGACGAATACATATCCTGGGGCCTGTATGTTACCGGAGCAGGCGAAGGCCTTATCCCGCCCCACAGAGAGTACCCTCCACAGGACCATCCCGCACTTTACTCTTTCAAATGGCAGGAGGGCAGAACTCTGCCGGAATATACAATTGTTTACATCACCGAGGGAGCCGGCACATTCGAATCAAAGCCCACAGGAAAAATGCAGATTAAAGCCGGAACTGTATTCCTGCTCTTCCCCGATATATGGCACACATACCGACCTGACCCTGAAATAGGATGGAGAGAATACTGGGTCGCACTGAATGGAAAATATCTGTACCATCTCGCCGAGCAGGGTATCATCTCTCCCAAAAACGCCGTTCTGTACACAGGAGTGGAGAAATCCATACTCAAGGCCTTCAAAGGGTTGCTCTGCTCGGTCAAAGCTAAGCCGACAGAAAACTCACTGATGCTCTCAGTCCTCTGTCTTGAAATCCTTGTTGCCACGATTCAGGCGGCCGACGTCGAACCCGTTTCGCAGCATGCGGCTGCGCCCTCTTACAAGGACGCCCTTGTGAACGATGCCATCGAATTGATATGGAGTCACAGCCATCGCAAGATTTCGGTTTCCGCCATAGCCGGCGGCCTCTCCACAACAAGACGGACGCTCATCCGACGATTCAACAGAGCAGCCGGGCGAACCGTTTCTCAGGAAATCACTCGCTGCCGAGTAGAACGTGCAAAGCGTCTGCTTCGTGAAACCAACATCGCGATTAAGCAGATTGCCTTCAAGGTTGGCTTTAGCAGCCCCGAACGGATGAGCAAGGTTTTTCGCCGTGAGCTGAATACCTCGCCCGGTTTGTACAGACAGACAACCCGTTGCAAACCGAGAACGACCAGATAACGCCGGTCAGTGGCCGGGCCGGGTTATGCGCCGGTTCCGGAGGCGCCGGCGATTAGTTCAAAATCATCGTTCGTCTGTCGCATCCAGTCATCCAGCAGTTTCCTGTGCCTTTGCTTTACGGCCTGCATCGACGGCTCATAGGCCAAGTTTTGAGTTTCTCCCGGGTCGTTTAGCAAATCAAAGAGCTGTTCGTTTCTCTCGCCCGCCGAGTAGAGGTTGTATTTGTATCTGTCCGTGCGAATCATACGACCCTTGTACCGCTCATTTTTCGGGTCGGTGGCCAGCTCGGTTACGACAAAATCACGCCAGGCGGCATCCGGGTTCTCAATAACAGGGCGAATGCTTCGGCCTCTGAAGCTGTCCAATTGCTTTACGGCTGCGTAGTCGCACATCGTAGGCAGAACATCCAGCCCGCAAACGAGGTGTTCTGCGTCAAGTCGCCCTGCCGGTATTACGCCTTTGAAACTGACAACAAGCGGTACGGTTGCCGACTCCTGATAAAGATTCAGTTTTGCCACCCATTTGTGCGCGGCACAGCCGTCGCCGTGGTCGCTCGTAAAAATTATCAGGGTATTTTCTCTTAGCCCTTTACGTTTGAGGGCGTCGAGGACCTTTCCTATCGCACGGTCAACCCTTTCGGTCATCCGGTAGTAATTGTAGATATACCACTTCCATCGCTTCTGGTCCCAGGCGGTGGTGTAGGTAATCTCATCGCCGTAGTAATGCTGCTGCCGTTTCCACTGGACCATTTGCGGCTCATTCGGGTCAACGTCGAAGTTCGCCGGCAGTGGCGGCAAGACCTCTATATCATCCGGCTGCCCGTACCCCTGTGGCTTTCGGGGGCAGGCGCAAATATCGTGAGGATTGCAGAAGGAAACGCCGAGCAGAAACGGCCTGTCATCCGAGTAACCGCTGATAAACTCCGCGGCGGCGTCGCCAAGCGGCTCATCGGTGATGTCGCCGAGTCCCCACTGGGGCCAGTTTTTGTGCGAGTCGTAGAACTTCAAAAGCTCGAAGCCCCGTATTTCGTGCTGTTTGCTTTTAGCGCGAAGCGGGTAGCTTTCCGGCAGATGCCACTTACCACCCCAGACTGTTCTGTAACCGGCCTGACGAAATATGTCCCCCATATTGCGGATACTGCCGTCAAGGGACCGGTTGTTATAGTTGACAGCCGTTTCGTGCGGCATCCTGCTGGTAGTCAAGCTGCTCCTGGAGGGTGAACAGACGGGCGAGGTACAATACGACCTGCGAAAGGCCACGCCTTCGGCGGCGATGCTGTCCATCGCGGGTGTTTTCAGGAGCGGATTGTCGTAGGCGCTCATTGCCGTGAGCGTCTGCTGGTCGGTGAAAATAAAGAGGACATTCGGCCGGGCCGTTCGTCCTTTACCGCTGTGGCCGCCCGCCTGCAGATTACAGCCGGCAAACGGCGAGGCAAAGCCCAAAAGCCCCGCGGCGGCCCCCGCCTGCCTGACAAAATCGCGTCTGCTTAGCTTGTCCATTTTTTTGGCCCTTTCACTATGGTGAACAGCCGGCTCATTTTAGTTTGCCCAGAGCGATATAACAAGCTACAATTCCTCTATGATAAAGCGAAGAAAAACCAGAACGGTCAAGGTCGGTTCTGTTAAAATCGGCTCAGGCGCAGCGGTAGTCATTCAGTCAATGACCAAGGTGCCCACGATGGATGTCAGCCGGTGCGTCAGGCAGGTCAGGCGGCTTGTCGAAGCGGGCTGTAAGTTAGTGAGGATTGCCGTACCCACCGCCTCCGAGACCGCCGCCTTTGCGAAAATCGTCGGCAGGGTGAGCGTTCCGCTAATAGCCGACGTACATTTCAGTGCTCAAAGGGCCATCGA
>CAYMYK010000202.1:735-5395 GCA_964394625.1 uncultured Pirellulales bacterium | reverse complement strand
CCGGGGGCGCCCCCGGGGGTTTGGGGGGGGGGCCCCCCGGCCCCCCCCCGCACCCACCCCGGGGCGCCCCAAAAACCACGACGCCGCTCTATCAAGCTCCATCGGAATCCCCACCGATCGCAGGCGCTCGCAGACGGGCTCCTATCACGGCTGCAAAGGTCTCCCGAATCGCGTCCAGGGCGGCTCTCCGCGCGTCCGCCGCCGCCGACGCAGTATGACGCCAGCACGCCGATTCTGCGTTCTAGCTGTGGATTGGACGCCCCCTACGCCCGCTCAGAACGCCACGCACACGACGCTGTTATCGAATCGCGAGCTCTCCGCACACCCCTTGGAAGGCTGTACCCCCATCCGAAGGTCACGCTCAGGCCGCTCGGAACGCGAGGCTCCCCCACAATGTTCGGCGTCCTCCCCGCTCCCCTTTCGCAAACCGAGACCCCTATGGGTTGCAGGCAGTCACGAAGACTGCCGGAGACCCATCCTGCACTGGCTGGAGACTCTTGAGTAGTGGTGGCGTGAGGAGTGAGCGTGGAGTGAGCGTGTCGAGGTTTGCGGCGGGGAGGGGAGAGTTTTTTGCTCGGACCTGGTCCCAAAGAGATCGACCGCCTGATGGAGGTCAGAGCGGTCGATCCGCAAGCCACGACGGTGCCGCGTTGGCGGCCGGAAATATCAGGTGATCGTGACAGAAAACTCCACGTCGAGAGCGCCTGCTACGCCGTCATCGTTGAAGCCGCGACTGCGATAGTAGTACGTGCCCGGGTCGAGCGGCGTGTCTATGTGGACGGTGGCCCCGGCGACGTCCCATGGGAAGAGTGCGATCGCGTTGGAGATGGCTGGTGTGAAGCCGGTGGTGTCCGAGCGAAAGAGGAGGTAGCCCCAGTCGGGAGCGGTGCCGGAGTCCGTCAAGGTGACGGTAGACATGCGGACTCCGGCGACCGCTGCACCAGTTGGCGCGGTTGCTGGTCCGGAGGCTTCGGCGGCGGGGTCCTCCTTGGACGGCGTGAGGAAGTTTCGCCATCGCAGTTGGTTGTAGGAGGTGAAGGCGTTGAACTCGCTCACGATCATGTCTTGGGCGCGCTCCAGCCAGGTGGCTTGTTCTCCTGCTGTGAGTCCGGCCCAGTTTTGCGCCAGGAACTTCATTGAGGCGCGAAACCCGGTTTGTGCGCCCGATCGCGGATTG
Source organism: uncultured Pirellulales bacterium (assembly GCA_964394625.1). GTDB lineage: Bacteria > Planctomycetota > Phycisphaerae > Sedimentisphaerales > Anaerobacaceae > JAUVYV01. The sequence goes on along the minus strand of CAYMYK010000202.1, from coordinate 4,218 downwards.
GCTGGTGTCACGAGTTGGCGAATGTAGTTGCGGCCCTTCCATTTCGAAAAGACCACAGCCCCGGCGAGACTCCCGGAGGCGTCGAGAGACATCGCAGGGCCTTTGACGATGGCCATGGTTGGTCACCTTTCGTGTAGGGTGTGGAGAGTTTCTTCGATTGTAGGGCGTTTGGGCGGGTCGGTCAAGCGCGTTTGTTGGTCGGGGGCGCGTCGGCGGCGGAGGCGGCGGCGGGGTTTGGAGGTGTGGGGCCTGGTCCTAGCGGTGAGCGAGGTGTGAGGCGTCGCGGCGTAGGTCAGGTGATCGTCGCGTAGCGTAGTGTGGGCTGCACGATTGAGACGCCTGTGGCGGTGAAGACGGCGAACATGTAACGGTAGGAGCCCGGTTTGATTGGGGTGTCTATCCATGTTGACGTGTTGCCTGCTGCGCGAGGGATGAGGGCGATCGCGTTTTGCAGGGAGGGCGTGTAGAGGTGGTCGAGTTCGCGGAAGATGACGAATCCCCAATAGTTGTCGCCGGTGTGCGTGATCGTGTGGGTTACCATGCGGTAGCCTACGGCGATGTTCCAGAGTCTCGTCGTGAAGACGGCCGGTGGGGCTTCGGCGGCCGGGTATCTTTTGCTGGGTGTGCGAAAGGTCCGCCAGCGTTTTTGGTTTTCTCGGATGAAGGCGTGGTATGGGGTGGTGTTTTGATCGAAGGCGGGGGAAATCCAGGTGCCCTGGTCTGCCAATGAGAGGCTTTGCCAGACCTGCGAGAGAAAGGTCATCGCTACGCGGACCGATGTCTGCGTGCCCGATCTGGGGTTCGTGGGCGTGGCGTGGGTCTTGAGGTAGGCGCGGCCTTTGCAGGTTGAAAAGATCACGGTGTCTGCGAGGGCGCCGCTGGCGGCGATTGCGTGGCCTGGTCCTTTGAGTTTTACCATGAGTTCCTCGGAGGCGGTGTCTGGTTTGGTTGGGTTGGTTGCGAGTGGTTGGCTTGAGTGGTCAGCCGGTTATTTGGAGCTCCGCGAGCCAGGTAAAGTTCCAGGCGGTGACGGAGTAGACGTGGTACTCGAGTTTTGGGTGGACGGGGATAGCGATTTTCGGGTAGTTGCCGAAGTCGTTGACTAGCGCGGTGATCCATTGGCCTTGGGCGGCTCCGGTTGCGTTGGCCAGGTCGTAACGGAATTGGCAGGCCCAGGAGTTGGGGCCGTCGCGCCAGGAACCGGCGAAGTGGCCAGGCCCCGGCATCCATATGAGCGTGGTTGAACCGCTGATGCGCGGTCCGAAGCCCGGAGGCGTGTGGCGTTGCAGCGTGAAGCTTGCGATCAGGCTGGGCGGGGTCGGCGGCGGCACGAGGCAAGGCGGCGATCGCTTGCATATCCAAGGTCTTTTCCTGGGCGCGGGTCTGATTGAGAATTTTGTGGACATGGTTTTGCTCCGCGTGGCGGGTGGTTTTGATTGGGGTGAGCGCGCGTGAGGCGTCAGGCTTTGAGGTAGGGGAGCGGCGGCCCCGTGCGCGTGAGGACGTCGAGTCCTGTTTGGCGCTGGCAGGTCTCGACGGTCTGCGTTCCTTTTCCGGTGATGTAGTGCATGTAGAGGTTGAAGCCGCTGATGGTCAGGTTCGCGCGTTTGGCGAGCTCGGACCAGTCGTCGCGGGTTGATTGGTCGAGGCCTCGCCACCTGGTGGCAGCGTGCCTCCACTTGTCGCGGTTCAATTTTTGGTGGTAGGTGGCCGGGTCGTGCGGCCAGGTCTTGAGGAACATGACGAGCTTGCCTCGGCGCGAAGTGTAGAAGGTGTATGGGCCGAAGTCGCCGTTTGTGACGACGCCGATGAGTTGCCAGATGGTCGGTTCGAGGTTTTTCATGGGCGTGTTGGCGGAGGCGTCTTGTTTGGCGTGGGCGGTGCAGGGCGGGTGGTGTTATTTGGGTCGGTTGTTTCCGTTGCGGGTTTGAGCGAGTTTGACCGCCGCGGCGATGGTCGAGGGTGAGCTGTCCAGGTGGATGACGTCGCAGGTGGAGCGGTCGATTTTTATTTCCGGGTTGGGTGGCCGCTGCGTGGTTGGAGCGATGACGGCTTGGGTCTCGGGCACGTTCCAGATGTGGCAGAGGAGTTTTTCGACCTTGGGTGCCGGCGGCAGGTTTACCTTGGCGAGGTCGCCCGGTTTCAATTGTACGAGTATGCGGCCGTTGGGGCGCTGGTTTAGTCGGCTGGCTCGGAAGTGGCAGCCGCGGGTTGTGCCGTAGCGCTGGTGGTATTCGGTGAAGGGTGCGGCGGCCCTGGCCGTGGTCTCGAAGATGACTATTTCCTGCGTGGCGTCGATGATGATGGCCATGTAACCCTTCCATCTCCAGGGCACTCCGGAGTTGCACGGATCGCAGTTAGGGTGTTCGCACGGGATGGTGCGATTGCCGACGAAGTGCGTCCGGCAGCCGACGAGGCGCTCGCTTATGACGTGCGCGGTGAGGACGGCGGCGGGCGGGGTACGGATCAGGCGGTAGCCCGATCGGCCGATGTCGGTGGGTGGTTGGTGGTCGAAGGTTGGCATGGTTAGTGCTCCGTGGTGGTTGGGGGGTTTGTTTTCCGCATTAGTCGCAGGCCGAGGTGGAGAGCGTAGCGGGCTATTTCGCTCTTGGATGCCGGGCCGTCGCCCAGTACGAGGCGGTGGCTGAGTTCGATTTGATCGGGGTTGTCCACCAGGGTTTGGAGGATGGTGGCGGTTGATGGTTTGACGCGAAAGCAGAGCTGTTGGAGGTGGTAGTTCATGGCGCGGTCTGGGTGGCGGCGTTGGTGCTGGGGGGCGGTTGTTGGGGCGGCGGTCCCAGTGGCGGTTGTATGACGTTTGCGGGTCGGTGTCTAGGTGAATGTTTGTTCCGTGGTCTTGATGGGGGGAGGGGTTGAAGGGTGTTTTTGGCCTTTGTTGGGTTGTAGAAGGGGCACCGCAGGCGACTGGTAGGACGGGCGGAGGGTGGTCGATTTTGGGGTGGGCGTTGTGGTGAGCGGGTTTTTCGGGCTGGGTGCTATAACCCTCTAAGCCTTTAGTCGCTAAGTCCTGCGTCCCCGACGTCGTGCTGAAGATGTCGATGACGATGACAGACATGCGAATGTAAGGCATACGGCATCTTTGGTAGATATCGGGGCTGTCAAAGCACTTAGACATCGTCATCGGGCGTCTTGTGGGGCATCTTGGAAGTAGGTGGTTGCTGAGGGGTCTCTGACGGAGGTGTGTTTGATTTGGGTGGCACGACTGGGTTTGGCTGGGCGGATGGTGGTTTAGGTGGTCGAGGTGGGCGGCGTTGGGCGTGGGGATTGCGAGAAGGGGTCATTTGGGGCGTCGGGCGGGGTGGCTGGTATGATTCGACCTTGGGAATTTGAGGCCGCTAACGGGCGTCCTGGGCGGCCTGGTTTCGGTCGGGGTCGGGGCGGGTGGTGTTGCGATGGGGGTTTTTGGTGCTTTCGGGGGGCGGGGCGGCGTCGGGAGGTTTTGAGCGCTGGTTTTGAGGGGGG
>CAYMYK010000202.1:0-725 GCA_964394625.1 uncultured Pirellulales bacterium | reverse complement strand
CCCCCCCCCCCCGCGCCCCCATCCGCGCCGGACACCCGCGCCCCGGGAGAGGGGATTTGGGATCTGGTTGGTGGTGGGTTTTGGATTTTAGGCTTCTGCCTTGTGGGAGTGTACGGGTGGTCAGGTGGTTAACGTGGTGGTCGTGGCGGTTTGCGTGGTGGTTAACCGGGTTCATATCAGGGGGAGTCCTTCGCGGCGGGGCGGGCTCGAGAGGCGCGCGTTCCCGAGAAGTTGGACAGACCCGGTCGGGGTCAAAGACTTGCACGTCAAACCAAAAGAAGAACACCCGCCAAAATAGAATACACCACAGTACTAGGGCGTTAGCCCTTGCTCAGTAGAAGCTTTCTAAGGGGGGCGGCGGGCCTCGCTGAGTGGACGCGGGGGGGGCGCGGCGCAGCAGTAACTCTCCGCTCTATTCCGAGCGAATAAACTAGCGCAGCCCGTCCCCCCCACGGCCACGAAGCCCTGAGCACGGGCGGGCGGGGTGGCGAAACCTCGAGTACGCAGGGATTATCGACAGGCTCGGCGCGCCATTTAACGTCGCGGTACTTCTTCACCCTCATGGGTTTCGGGATCCGGATTTTGCAGATGCAGAGCGGTTCAGTAGACGGGGGATGGCGAACGGGGAGCGAGCTTTGCATCGGGGACGGGGTAATCCCCCTCTACTGAGTCGCGGCGGCAGTCTGCAAAATCCGTAAAAAACACTGCGTGAGCGAAGCGAACTC
>CAYMYK010000201.1:0-5411 GCA_964394625.1 uncultured Pirellulales bacterium | reverse complement strand
ATTCGCCAGTAAATTGTCAAAGAAGACGCAATACTACTTTCTTAATTATCCTCGGCTTCGGCTTATTCTACGACTAATTATACACACAGGGGTCAGTCGATGCTATCAGGTTATTCCTTATTTTGTGGGACGAAATACCTTATTTTTTCTTACGCCGATAATACGCAACAACTCGCCTCAGCGGCTACGTATCGAGCGATGTAAGCCCTTTGCGAACCGCATATTTGGTCAATTCCGCCACCGTATGGATATCCAGCTTATTCATTATCTGACGTCGGTGCGTTTCGACCGTTTTGATGCTGATGTGCAGCTTGAGTGCTATCTGTTTTGTGGATTTGCCCTCGGCCATAAGCTGAAGCACCTCTCGTTCTCTGTCGGTCAGTATCCCGGAAGCCGAAAAATCCGCCTTCGAGAGCCGATGTAGATAGTCTTCCACAACCACTGCCGATATCGATGGGCTAAGGTATGTCTTATCATTCATAACCGCCCTGATGGCCCTGGTCATCTCCTCGAAGGCGCAGTCCTTCAGAAGATAGCCGGACGCTCCGCTTCTGAGCATCTCCGTTACAAAGAGAGTATCCGAATGCATTGACAGGGCGATGACCTTAACATCCGGGTATTTCGCCACAATCTGACGCGTCGCCTCGACTCCGTTCAAATCGGGCATAGTCACATCCATAATCACGACGTCCGGCAGCAGCTCGTCCACCAGAGCCACCGCTGTACGACCATTTTCCGCTTCGGCCGCCACCTCCATATCGTCCTGCTGTTCGAGCAGCGAACGCAGCCCCTGACGAGTAATTTTGTGGTCGTCCGCCAGCAATATTCTTATACTCATTTGCTTTCTCCCATACTTACTTTGCTTTTATTATCCAGCGGTGCGGTCAGGGTAATACGAGTTCCCCCGCCCGGCCTGGAATCGATTTTGACCTGCCCGCCGATATGGTCTAATCGCTCGCGTATATTGAAAAGACCAAAGCCCCCCACTGCCTGCTCATCGGCGCTGATTTTTGACGCGTCGAACCCAACCCCATCGTCCTCGACGGTCACACGTATCCGGTCGCGAACCTTTCGAGCCGAGACTTTCACCTGCCTGGCCTTTGCGTGCTTAACCACATTGACCAGCAGCTCCCGCACCGCCTGGAAAAGCAGAACACGGATATTATTACCCAGCGGCTTGTCCCGGCCGTCGTCCTCGAAATCCGCCTGTAAGCCGTGGCGATGTCTCATCTGCCTGACCAGCCAGCCCATCGCCGCCTCGAACCCAAGCTCGTACAATACCGGCGGACTCATCTCAAACGTCAAAGTTCGCGTACTCTCGATGGTTCGAGCTATCAAATCGCGAATCTCCTCAAGCAGGGCCCGAATGTCTTTTGACGCAGCAGACTCAACTAAAGAATCCAGTTTTATCTTGCTGATAGCCAGGTTCTGGCTGACGTTGTCGTGCAGGTCCGTCGCTATTCGCCGCCTCAACCGTTCCTCCGCCAGTGACAGCTCCGACGCTAAAGACCGCAACTGCTCCTGATAAACCAGCAGTTTATCCTCCACCTTCTTCCGCTCCGTGATATCTTCAACCGTGCCTTCGTAGTATAGCACATTGCCTTTCTCATCTCTGATAGTAACGGCGCTCTCGCAAATAAAAAGTTTTGTTCCATTACGCCTTATCCAAACGGACTCAAGACCAATCACCCGACCTTGCTTTTCTACACGCCGCTTGAACGCCGAACGCGGAGTGGATACGTCGATACCATGCTCCTCCAGATTCATCTTCGCTAACTCCTCGAACGACTCATATCCGAGCATTTTTACCAGCGCGGGGTTTGCCAGGAGTATCCGCCCGTCGGGAGTGGTACGATACAAACCGACTGCGGTGTTCTCAAATATGGTTCTGAAGCGCTCCTCGGCCTTACGCAGCGCCTTCTCGGCACGCTTTCGCTCGGCAATTTCGTTCCTCAGCTCTTCGACTGCCGCCGCAAGGTCAGCCGTGCGCTTTTCCACCCTCGCCTCAAGCTCATCATGCGCCCTCTGCAGCGCCTCTTCAGCGAGCTTCCGCTCAGTCGTATCCGTGAAGAAACCTACATTAGACGACCTTCCGTCTATCGTCACATTCGTTGTATTAATATCCACATATATGACCGTTCCGTCCTTTCGCAGACAGGGAATATTCGCCGCCAGAGTCTTCTCCTTCCTCGCCTGCGCTTCGAACTCGGACATAACATGATCCAGATCTTCCTTTGGGTGAATGTCCGGCACGTCCATGCTGGTCAGTTCTTCCTCTGTGTAGCCGAGCATCTCGCATATAGCCGGGTTGGCATATCTGAACTTCTTACTCTCAACATCTGCCACCACAATCCCTTCTGCCGCAGCGCGGAACATCTCCTTGTATCTCTCTTCCGACTCGCGCAATGCCTGCTCTGCCTTCTTTCGCTCCGTGATCATACGGCTGACGCCGACGATGCCGATTATTTCCCCCTCACTATCAACCAGCGGAACCTTCGTAGTCAAACCGCAGACCAAATTCCCCTCCTTATCCGTATCGGAGTCCTCGCGGTTGACCACCGACTTGCTCGTTCGGAGCATCTGCTGTTCTTCTTCATCGTACCGCTGAGCCATATCCGGTGGGTACAAATCAAAATCGGTCTTGCCGACCATATCTTTCGGATTTGCCATCCCGTGAAACTTCGCAATGGCCTTATTGCAAAGCACAAATCTGCTCTCCGTATCTTTTACATAGATCTGGTCGGGTATGTTGTCTATCAGGGTGCGAAGCATCCTTCGTTCCTTGTCCAGCGCCTCCTCCGCCTTCTTACGCTCGCTGATCCTTCGGCTCACGCCCACAATGCCGATTATTTTCCCCTCACTATCAACCAGCGGAACTTTGGTAGTCAAACCGCATACCCAATTTCCGTCCTTATCCGTACCGGATTCCTCCTGGTTGACCACCGGCCTGCCCGTTCGCACCACCTGCCGTTCTTCTTCCTTGCACTGCTGAGCTACATCCGGCGGATACAAATCAAAATCGGTCTTGCCGACCATCTCTTCCGGATTTGCCATCCCGTGAAACTCTGCAACGGCCTTGTTGTAAAGCACAAACCTGCTCTCCTTGTCTTTTATATAAATTTGGTCGGGTATGTTGTCTATCAGGGTGCGAAGCATCCTTCGTTCCTTGTCCAGCGCCTCCTCCGCCTTCTTACGCTCGCTAACGTCACGGTTCGAGCCGATAATTCCGATTATCCTGCCGTCACTGTCACGCCACGGCACCTTCGTGTTCGAGGCCCAGGCCGCATCAAATGTCCCGTTCACACCGGGCTTCTCTTCGTTAATCATCGCCCTGCCTGTCCGAATTATCTGCTGCTCCTGCTCGTAGTATCCCTGTGCCTTTTCCTTCGGATAACGGTCAAAGTCGCTCTTGCCGACCAAATCTTCCGGATTTTCCAGCCCGGCCTCGGCGGCGACAGCCCGGTTACATATCACAAACCGCCCCTTCGTATCCTTGACATAAATCCGGTCCGGCAAACTGTCAATCACACATCGCAGCAGATTCCGCTCCCGCGCAAGCCCCTGCTCGATTTGCTTATGCTCGGTTATGTCCCTTATCGAGCCCACAATCTGCACGACCCTGCCGCCTTCATAAATCGCGCTGCCGGCCTCCTCGACATACACCCAGCCGGCCTCTTTGCTCGACAGCCGAAACTCGGTGGGAAACTCCCGGCCCGTCTCAACCGTCTTGGCCAGGTCGCGCATCACGTGCTCTATATCATCCGGATGAATAAACTCGCTGAGGTTATGACCCACAACATCTTCCGCAGAGTACCCCAGCTTCGATACCTGTGGACTGACAAGCGTCAGTGTCCCGTCCGGCGTTACCGAGTAAATGATGTCCTGCGTGTTCTCGACAACCGCCCGGTATCGCTGCTCATACTGCAACATCTGCTCGGCGTGCTGATGTTCGGCCCGCAGCCGCTCCACCTGCGAGCGCAGAGTCCTCACCTGCTCGAGCAGCTTCTCTTTGGTTGATTCGGAATCACCCATACGTCTGTTTCAGCCCCTCTGTCGCATCATTGCCTCACCGAAAACGCCCTCGCCCTTCTCTGCTGCGGCCCGGCTACCGCTCAAGGCCGAAAAACCTGAGCCATTGTTCGGTTTCGCTTTCGCTAAGGCCCCGGCGTTTTCCGTCCGGCTCGGTAAATCTCTTTTTCCTGCGGCTCAACTGTTTGAGAACATCCTTCCAGAAAACTTCGGATTTCACCGTTGTCGCCCTTCGTGCCCGGGCCGCATCCCGCAATTCGCGGTCGCTGCTGACAACTGTCAATCTCTTCGGCGCGGTGCTCGCGGTTATCTTATGTTTGATTATCGTGTCGCAATCGACCGCGCGACCGGAAAAAGATACTTCCACGCCGGTTATGTTATCGAATCCGCTCTTGTCGGGCGGCCCTATACCGTCGAAGATAACCTGCCCATTATCGCCGATCAGCTCCAGATACCTGCCTATGGTTCGGCACAGATAAAGCTCACCGACCGGCTCATCGTCCCGGTCTGTTTTACGAATCGCCCAAAGCAGATTATAACCGTCAATAATAAACGGCATCACTTATCCATCCGCAGAAAATCTTACCTCACCGCCGACGATTGTTTTGTCAACCTTGGCTTTGAGCGTCCAGCCGTCATAAGGACAGTTCCTGCTCTTGGAGCGAAAAGCCGCCGCGTCAACCCTGCACTCGGCATCCGGGTCGATAATGGTCACATCCGCCTGTTTGCCCTTGGCCAGCGTTCCCTTATCAACACCTATTATGTTGGCCGGTTTTTCCGTCAAAAGCCGAATCAGCCCGGGCCAATCGAGAATCCCCGGCTCTATCAATGCCCTGACATAAAGCCCCAGAGAACACTCCAAGCTCGCTATCCCGAACGGAGCCGCCAGAAACTCCAGCTCCTTTTCGCTCCGCAGATGCGGCGCGTGGTCGGTCGCCAGCGCATCGACCACTCCCTCCGCTATCGCCTCCTTCAGGGCCTCGATATCCTTTTGTGTCCGAAGCGGCGGATTGACCTTGAAATTCGTATCATAGTCGCCGCAGTTTTCCTCGGTCAAAAGCAGATGGTGCGGCGTTACCTCACAGGTAATCGGCACTGAATCCTTCTTGGCATCGGCTATCAGCCGAATCGCACCCGCCGTCGATACGTGCTGGGCGTGGTAATGCACATTTGTCTTTCTGACAAGCTGTATATCCCGCCACAGCATCGCCTCTTCGGCCAGCCTGTCTATTCCCGGCAGGCCGAGTATTGTCGAATAATATCCCGAGTTCATCACCCCGTTTGCTGCAATCCTGTCGTCCTGGCAGTGCTGCGCAACAACCACATCGAACATACCGGCGTACTTCAGCGCCCGCAGCATCACGGCGGGGTCCTGCACGCCG
>CAYMYK010000200.1:0-5416 GCA_964394625.1 uncultured Pirellulales bacterium | reverse complement strand
GGGTCCGTACCACGGCGGTTCGGCTGGTTAAGCTGTTATCCGTTCTGCTAAAAAAACAGGTAACGCCGGGTCTTCGGGTTTACGCTTCACCTTGGACACTTCAGTCCCTTTACCGACAGCCATCGGGGTTTCACCCCTACCCTCTGCCATAAAGGCCGGCGGGCTTTGATGGCTCTGGACTTCGTTGTCTTATGCCAACTCGTCCAGCCGGAACTGCCTCATATCCGGTTTCGTCACAGCTTTGCTACACGCTTCCTTAGAACCCTGCCTCACGGCAGCGCTCTTGCGTTTCGCTAACGCTTCACCTCCATCAGGTTGTGTAGAGGACTTTCACCTCCAGGTTATCAAACATGCTCGGCACACCAAAAGAAGCAGCCCCCACCGTAGCGGGAACTGCTCAAATCACCAACAAACTACACGGATAGGTCCGTTCCTCTCCAACCCTCTCAATCACACACGCCGAACATCTGGGGCTTAGCCGAAGACATAAATGTTGTCTCCGGGGCCGTTGGAGTACTTCTCCTTGTCAATAATGTGACCCCAACCCCTTTTCTCAGACCTGCGAGTGTTATGCGCTGTCCTACTTGTGTTGTTTTTCTCAGCTTCAGTTTTCTTCACTTCTTTCCCTTTGCCGGCCCTGCACATTTTTTGCTCCTTCCCCTACCCTCATCAACCTCACAATCATATCTTCAGCTCACCTTTGAAAATACCCTAAAAAACGCTCTGGCTGTAAAACCTGTGAACGGCTCAACTTTAACACCGTTGCCCTCAAGAAACCGCCGAGTTTCTGCAACCGGGTATGCTTCAACAAAAACCACTCTCTCGATTTTAGCGTCGATTATTAGTCTGGCGCACTGGAAGCATGGAAACGTCGTTACATACAGTGTGCCACCGTCGGCCGAACGTCCGCCAAGCGATAATATCGCCCGTTCCTCAGCATGAATTGCAGTGCACAGTTCCATATTACGATTACGATGAAGCCATTCCTTAAAACTTGCCCCACAGTCACAAATCCATGGGGGCTTAAGTTCATTATACTTCTTGCCACATAACACACAACAAATATTCTTCAGAGCCCCAAGTTTTGCATCCATATCTTCGTCCTTGTAGCATTCGCCCTGCTTTAGGCAAGTAGGTATTCCTGGAGGATTCTCATTATACCCCATTGAGATGGGAAATTCCTGGCCATTCCTATAGACCGTGATCACTGCCCCCACATGTCTTTTCATACAAGCTGATGAGTGAGATTGAGCATAGGCTGCAGCGATCTGAACTTCCTCAGGTTTTGGTCCCCTTCCTGCGACGCCGGTTCCTTCCATCAGAGAAACGAAATCTTCAGCTTGTCTCTCGAAATCCCGTTTTATTGTCCCCAAGCGCGGAGACTCCTTTCCCTGATTTGTGACAACGTGATGCTCGTTATTGTAGAAAACATAGTCGGCGTCATCTACACACTTCTGCACACTTTGACCCCATTCAAAATCCTCGCTCTTATCCCTTCGGTCATCGTCCTCAAATTCGTTTTGTCTCCCTTTATAGTCATCGTGCACCCGTTTCCATCTCTCATCCTTTTCCGCGTAAATTGCCAAGAGGAAAAAACGCGGATAAATCCTGCGTATTTCCTGTGCCTCCCGGAAATTTCTGAACCCATCAATCACAATTTTGCCCTCTCCGATGTCTCCCGCATCGACCTTGCCAAGCGCCTTTTTCACCCAGTATGCTATATCTTCGTTCCGACGCTTGTCCCCATGTTCCTGCAATATCTTGCGCCAACCCCGGCTTCCCTTCCGAATTGATCTCCTTTCTCCCTTCACTTCCTCCCGGATGTCGTCAGAAATCTTGAAACTTGCGAAGCCAAAATTATTCTCAAGGACTTCACACATGGTGCTGCAACCACTTCCAAAGGGCCCGGTCAGCCCAATGACGAGGTTCGATCTACATATCCCAAGATAACTCGCATCCCCCCTTAACTTTCCTCGCCTGTCCATTTTCTTCGGCTTCTTGTGTGTTGACAAATGTTTCTTTGTCTCTGGTCTTGCCTTCCTGACTTTCTTTCCGCGACCACCGGGCATTGCCATTCTCTACTCAAACCGCAACCATCATAACCGGGAAATTAGCAAAAATCCACGCATAAAATCGCCCTCAGCCGGCCGCCTGACCGGCGGGCCTGTCCGCTATTTGCTCGGCGGGCTTGTAATCTCGCTTCGCCGGCTTCTCAACCAATCCCATCTTTATCGCCTTGGCGGATACCCTAATCCGGCAAATCTTACCGTCGATAACCGCCCGCACCTTCTGTATGTTCGGCTTGAACTTACGCTTGCTTATCCCCGTAACCTTTCGGCCCACGCCGCCAAGGTGTTTGGCCTTGCCTCGACGCGCAATGCTCCTGCCCGCCCGCGTCCGCTTGCCCGTGAAATAACACACTCTCGACATCCAGTATCCTTTCCAGTTTTACCGGCGATTCAAAGCCCGCCTCAGCCACGCCATGCCCTCTGGCGGCCGCCCAGACCGCTCAGAAGCCGCTTTGCTATAACAATGTCCTCTCGGACCTGAAAATCAAACATTCCAACCACCGCAAAGTCGGCGCCATTCTCGAATGCGTACCTGAAGCCATCCCGTGGATGTATCGCACCGGCAGCCAGTATCTTATAAGCCAACCACGGCTTGTCAACCTTTTTCATAAATTCAATCGTCTCTGCCGGCTCCATACACCAGTAGTTGTCCGTCTCGTAGTCGTCAATCACCTCCTTGTTCTGGCCGGGCCTGCGGTGCGACCAGTATTTGCCGCTGTGAAGCGTCTTCATATAAAAATCGCAGTTCAGTCCCGCTTCCTCGCACAGCTTCGGCGTCCTCAGCGAATGACCCCCAACTCCCGCTATCAGCCCGTTTGCCTTGATGAAATCCACACATTTGCCCAGCAAATCCACCTTGCCGCTCCGCGCCCACTCGTCTCCGATATTGCCGACCACAAACGCCCCCACTGCACCGTTATCAATCGCCAACTGAATATTCGCCTTTATATCTCGCTCGTCAGGGTCACACTGGGCCAGCCACTGTATCTCGCCGCCACGCTCATCCCGGTACTTTCGCAAAACCCTGATGCTGTTCGCGCCCTTGCCGTTGCTCGCTATAACGGTGTTAATACCGTTTTCCTCGCATATCTCCAACGTCTCACAACACTTCTCGTCCGTAAAATAATGCTTCAGCAATTCCGAGACATATATCAAGTCCCGACTGTGCGCATACCCGTTAAATAAATTCCCCCCGCATATCAGCCGGCTGATTTTCACCTTGCCTATCCTGCCCATCGGCATCTTATCGGCAGACCCGGCATTCAAGGCCGCAGCTTCCCTGTTCTCCGCCTGCGCAAGCAGCGCACGCTCCTCAAAGCTGAACCCAATCGCCGCACCAGCCGCCGCCGCCGTCCCTTTTAGAAACTTGCGCCTGTCCATATCATCAGCCATAACATATCCCCTTTCTTTATAGTGCTCTCGGTCGAAATTTCCCGCTCGTTCGCGGGTAAGCAACCTTAGAACAACAACTTAAAATCTCACTCGCGGGAATTTATTACCCTGAAGGGTATAACTTTTCCACACCTTTCCTACGCCCGCCAGGGCCGCTGTCGCTCCCCAAGGCCTCTCGACATTATCATCTTCGTAATCGCAATGTCCTCCAGAACCTGAAAGTCAAACATCCCAACGCAGATAAAGTCGGCACCGCCCTCGAACGCATACTTAAAGCCGTCTCGCGGATGAATCGCACCCGCAGCCAGTACCTTAAACGCCACCCACGGCTTGGACACCTCCTTCATAAAAGCAATCGTCTCAGCCGGCGTCCGCGACCAGTAGTTATCCGTTCGACTCTCTACCACCATCTTGCTCTGCTCCGATGGCCTCGCCGACCAGTATTTGTGCTGATGAAGAGTCTTTACATAAAACTCCGCTCCATAATCCGACGCCTCACTCTGAACAATCACCTCAAGCTCGTGAGCCCCTATACCCGCCGGAACACCCTGCCTCTTGATTATCTCCATACACTCACCTAACAAATCCAGATGGCCGTCACGAAGCCACTCGTCGCCAATCACGCCCTGGATGTAAATCCCGCATGCACCCTTCTCTATCGACGTCGTTATATCGGTCTTCAGGTCCCCGACCGTCGGATGACCCTCCGCAATCCACTGCATCTTGCCGCCTCGCTCCTTCCAGTACCTCGGGAATACCCTGTAAGGCCGCTCGCTCGGGTCCGCTACCATCGTATTGACGCCGTTCTCCTCCAGAAGCTCAAGAGTATCCATTATCTTCTCATCCGTGTTGTAGGCCCTCATCAGCTCATCGACATACATCAAGTCCCGCGAATGCGCCCAGCCGCTAAGAAGATTACCCCCTGATATCAACCGGCTCACCGTCAATTTGCCAATCTTGCCCGTCGGCATCCCCTTCCCCGACTTCTTCTCAGCCGGCTCACCTTTCACCTCACTATTGCCAAGACCAAGACCCAACGTCGCACCTGCCGCCGACGCCACCGTCTTTCTCAAAAAACCCCGTCGATTCAAGCTATTCGACATAATTCAAGCTCCTAAAACGCCCAAGCAATTTATACTGACTCTCAATTGAATTTCCCGTTTATCCGCGGGTAACTAACTTAAAAACAAGCAGTTACGTTCTTTTTCGCGGTCATCTACTACCCTTAAGGGTATAATCCAAATTCAACCCTTCCATTATACCACGCCGGGTCCCCGGTTAAAACCCAAAATCCAATGCCCCTGCTCATTTACTTCACGTATCCTAACGAACGCAGCCGCCTGATATCCTCCTGCGAAAGCGCCGGCGCCTTGCCCTGCCCCCGCCGGGCCCCAATCGAAGCCGACATCTCCTCCAATCCCCTCACCATCTTGTCACACAGCTTCGACCTTTGCCGGGCAAGGGTCTCCCTCTCCGCCGGGTCCGTCTTCAAATCGTACAGCTCGACACCGTCGCGCCGACCCTCGCCCGCTTAGTCTCTATTTAGCTCCTGTTGTGGAAACAACATTTTATTATCCTCACCAAATTTTAATCTGAAGCGCAACATATCTTTCCGCTCCATAACTCCTCTGCGGGTGTCCGATAGCTTAAACATTTGCGAGGTCTATTATTTAGCAAAGCCGCAGCTTTGTCAATATCCCGTCGCTTATCAACCGCTTTTGGACGCTCGCTGATTATATATCGTTAAAGAGCTTACACGCATTTGAGGATTTCAGGATAGTCAATTTCAAAACGACCAGCTATCTGCTCAGGTGAAAAATATCGCTTCAGTTTATTGCGGCACATTTTGATTTGAAGCGCAGCGTTTTATCTACTTGCAAATACGGAAGTTACATATTTTTGTTGTACAACACGATAGCAAAAAAGGCTTTTTTTACTATCCAGGTAGCTAAAAG
>CAYMYK010000199.1:5225-5473 GCA_964394625.1 uncultured Pirellulales bacterium | reverse complement strand
ATGTTCTCCGCGTAACGCCTGGCCTTTTCCTTTTTCAGAACCTCCGGCTTGTCGCGCAGAACCTGCGCAAAACCAAGTATCGCATTAAGCGGCGTCCTGAACTCGTGCGAGATATTCGCCAAAAACTCACTCTTTACCTTGTTGGCCTTGAACAGCTCGATGTTACGCTCCGACAGCTCGGCTATCTTGTCGTCAAGCTGCCTGTTCGCCTGACGCAGCTTCTCCTGGGTCGCCTGCAAATGGTCCAG
>CAYMYK010000199.1:0-5215 GCA_964394625.1 uncultured Pirellulales bacterium | reverse complement strand
ATATGATTGAACGCATCGGCAAGCTTCTCGTATTCGTCCCGCGTCTTTATCGAGCTGCGAATGTCCAGATTGCCCTCGGCAACGTTGTTCGCCAGTGCCCGGAGTTGCCTGATGGGTCGCAAAATCACCCGCTGCGTTATCACGTAAAATGCCACAATGGCGCCGGCCCCGCCGATAAGACCCGCCACTACAATCCATACCCAGTTCAGCAAAATCGTCCTGCTTATGTCCGCCGCCGGGTGCTCGATAACCGCTGCGCCTATCACCTCGTTGCGATTGAACGCCCCGGCCGAGCCCTGCGGATTGTGACAGCTTATGCAGCTGTCCGTCGCCTTGAAGAGCCGCACGTAATCGCTGTAAAGCGCTCCGCCCCTCTTGACGAACCGCACCTGGTCGAACGGCTCAGCCCTGTCCATCAGCGTCTCGATAGCTTCCCTCTGTTCTGCCGTCAGCTTGCCAATGGGCTTTTCGTCCTTGGCAAACCGAATCCATTTCACCTCGCTTTCGTTGGCTTCCATAACATTACCGGCATCGTCAAGGCCGGCCAGCGCCGCCTCGGGTGCCTGACTTGTCTGGAAATGACGCCTAAGCAGCGTCTGCGACCTTGCCCTGCCGGCGTCAAGGCAAATCTGCTTCGTCAACTGCCGCATCCACGCGTAAGGTATAAGAAGAGCCAGCGCCAAAATCAGCACCACCGCACCGCCAAACCACAGCCGACACTTCTCCGCCAACGAAAGCGGCGAGAGATGTAAAAAAGCCAGAACCTTATGATATATTGTCGTTATACGCTTCAGCATTTGAAAGACACGTTACATATCCACTCTGTCGAACCCACCTCGCAACCGCGGCAGCGACTGCGGATAGCTCTTCGCAACAAAATCCACAAGCTTCTCTCTCACCTCGCATCGGAGATTCCAGGCCGTAGAAGCGTCCGCCGAACTCATCAATGCTCGAAGCTCTACACTCCGCTCCGTTGTTTTCGTTACCTGCAGCACACAGACCTTCCTGTCCCAGTGCTCCGACTCGTTCAGCATTTTTTGAAGCTGCTCTCTAATGGCATCAACCGGGACCGTATAGTCAACGTAAAGGTAAACCGTTCCCAGTATGTCTGCCGTCACCCGAGTCCAGTTCTGGAACGGCTTTTCTATAAAATAAGTTATGGGCACAATCAGCCGACGCAGGTCCCATATCTTAACCACCACGTATGTAAGCGTAATCTCCTCGATTCTGCCCCACTCGTTTTCCACTATCACAACGTCGTCGAGCCGTATCGGCTGCGTAAGCGCTATCTGAATCCCCGCGATGAACGTCCCTATAGTTTTCTGGGCCGCCATCCCGACCACTATCCCGATAATCCCCGCAGACGCCAGAATCGTTGTCCCAAGCTGGCGAACCCTCGGAAATGTCATCAGCATCGTACCAAGCGCGATGATGCACACAATCACCGTCACTATACGCTTCAGAACCTTGAATTGAGTCTGAATCTTTCGCGCGCGAAGATTGTCCTTCTGCTCTACGTCGAATCGGTGAACTACGCAATCCTCCAGCACATAGGTGGTTTTGATGAGCAGCCAGGATATAGCACCAATCAGGCACAAGCTCAGGAGGTGACGGCCAAACTCGTCAGGAATACCCCGCACCGCAATCAGAGGCAGCACAAACAGCACTGCCACCACTATCAGTGTTGCCCGAATGGGCCCGCGGAGCCGACGGTTCAGCGAACCTTCCGGTACGGCCTTGAGCCCCTTGCCGACGCGGCGAAGGATGAACGCCAGGACGATGTCCGCTGCCGCCGCTGCCGCTGCCGCCACAACCAAAATCAACAACTGTGCTTCTCCTGATAGCTTGGTCTCAATCGCTGCCAACATAAGAACACCTCCTTTCGCTTCTGTTTGGGCCTAACGGTTCTCTACGCTTCCTTCGGCTCGTCCGGTTTGTGAGAGTGTTTTTGCGTGCGCAGGTTAAGCTCGTCGAGCTGTTTGGCATCCACCTCGCTCGGCGCATCCGTGAGCAGGCACTGCCCCCGCTGGGTCTTCGGAAAGGCGATAACATCTCTGATATTCTCCGTGCCGATAAGCAGCATAATCATCCTGTCTAATCCGAAGGCAATCCCGCCGTGAGGCGGCGCCCCGTACTCGAGCGCCTTAAGGAAAAAGCCGAATCGCTTCTGCGACTGGCTCTTCGAAATATTCAAAAGCCCGAAGACCTTCGCCTGCACTTCGGGTGCGTGAATACGAATGCTGCCGCCGCCGATTTCCGAGCCGTTGACAACAATATCGTACGCCCGCGAGGTCATCGCCCCCGGGTCGCTGTCTAACTTCGGTATATCCTGCTCTACCGGCGCCGTGAACGGATGGTGCAGCGAGTCGTATCGCTTCTCATCGGCGTTCCACTCGAAAAGAGGAAAATCCACAATCCAGACAAACTCGAACCGCTTAGGGTCGTACAGTTTCAACTCGGCCCCCAGCCGGCAGCGCAGCGGCGCCAGCGCCTTGTTGGCTGCATCCTCTCGGTCGGCCACGAACAAAAGTAAATCGCCGTCCTTCGCCTCGAAACGCCTTACTATTTCGTCGAGCTGCTCGGCGCTGAAAAACTTTGCGATACTGCTGGCCAGACTAACCCTGCCGTCCTGCACCGCTGCCTTGAACCACGCCAAACCCTTCGCTCCGTAGTCGCCGACAAAGCTGGTGAACGTCTTTTCGATATCGCTTCTCGAATACCTGCCGCCGCCCGGCGCGCACAGCCCTTTGACGACCCCGCCCTTTTCCACGGTACCGGTAAATACCCTGAAACTGCTCTGCCCGGCTATATCGGAAATGTCCTTCAGCCGCATATCGAACCGTAAGTCAGGCCGGTCCGTCCCGTAATCAGCCATCGCCTCTTTATAGCTCATCCGCCGAATCGGCAGACCAATATCCACGCCCAAAATCTCCTTCCATATCCTCGCAACAAGCTGCGAATGAATCTCGATAACGTCATCGGCGTCCACAAAGCTCATCTCGACGTCTATCTGCGTGAACTCCGCCTGTCGGTCCGCCCGCGGGTCCTCGTCGCGAAAACAGCGCACTATCTGAAAATACTTATCGACACCGCCTACCATAAGTATCTGCTTGAAAAGCTGAGGCGACTGCGGCAGGGCGTAAAAACTGCCCGGATAAAGCCGGCTCGGAACAAGAAAATCACGCGCCCCTTCTGGCGTGCTCTTGGCCAGCATCGGCGTCTCAATCTCTAAAAAACCCCGCTCGTCGAAGTAGTCCCGTACAAGCTTCGATACCCTGTGACGGACGCGAAGGTTCTGCTGCATCGCGGGCCTGCGCAAATCGATATACCGATGCGTCAGCCGAATCTCCTCGTTCGTCTTCGCCGCAAGCTCAATCTCGAATGGCGGCGTCTTTGCGGTATTTAAAATCTCTAATTTCTCGACCGCAACCTCAATCTGCCCCGTCGCTAATTTCGGATTCTCAAGCCCTTCACCCCTCGGCTGAACCTGCCCCTCGGCGGCGATTACCCACTCGCCGCGAACCGTCTGGGCGAGTTCGTGCGCATCCGGCGACTTCTCGGGATTGAAGACGAGCTGGGTTATCCCCTCCCTGTCCCGAACGTCAAAAAAAATCAGCCCGCCGTGGTCCCGATATGACCTGACCCAGCCGGCGATTACCACGTGTTTTCCGACATCACCGAGCCGAAGCTCGCCGCAGCTATTCGTCCTCTTGAGCATTAAAATACCGCCAAAAAAATGTTGCTAACCCTTACAAAATCAACAATTACACCCGCCAGAGGATAGCCGATGTACCTGATTGAGTCAAGAACGCCCTCGAACACCCGCCGCAGGCAATCTACCGGCCCGGCTTGCACATTCCCATACCGGCTAACCACCTGGCGCACAGACCGGGCCAGCTCGATACGGCGGTACCCGGCTTGCCTAAGCCAAAGCCGTGCTTGCCCCTCGCATAGATGTGTATCTCAGCCGGAACTCTCGCCTTTCGGCAGGCAAGGTAAAAATAGATGCTGTTCTCGGCCTGCACGGTGGTATCCTGCGTCGTGTGAACCAGAAACGTCGGCGGCGTCCGTGAAGTAACCTGTTTCTCATTCGAAAAATCCTCTGACAGCTTCCTGTCCCCTCCCTTGCCCAACAAAGTCTCTTTGGCGCCCTCGTGGCCATACCACTCTGACAGCGAAATCAGAGGATATATCAAAATCATAAACTCAGGCCGGGCGCTTACCCTGTCAATCTCCCCTCTCGGCTCGTAGAATTTCTCGTCAAAGTGCGTCCCCGTCGTCGATGCCAGGTGCCCGCCCGCACTAAACCCGATGACGCCGATTTTGTCCGGCCTGATATTGAACTCGCCCGCCCTGCTGCGAACAATACGTATCGCCCGCTGCGCATCCTGAATCGGAGCAGGATGACCGTAACCTCTCCCGCGATGCCGGTAATCCACGATAAATCCGGCTATGCCAAGCCCGTTCAGCCAACGCGCAACCTGATGCCCCTCGTGGTCCATCGCCGTCGTCCAGTAGCCCCCGCCCGGAAATATCACAACCGCCGAGCCGCTGGCCTTCTCTTTTTCCGGCAGGTAAATCGTCAGCGTCGGCCTGTCCTTGTCTTCCTCGCCCTTCGCACCGGGTGCACCATCGGGCCATAATAGCTCCGTCCTCGCACCTGCCGAAGCCGCCGTGCTCGATTCGCCCGCCGTGCTCACGCCGGTGCAGATAATACCACCCAAAAGACCCGCCGCTAACACTACAGCAAAAATACCTTTAATCCTCATCTGGGTAATCCTTTCCGATTCCTGACAATAATTTTTTCTGTCCGGCAGGCCGATTATAGCCCCAACGCACAAATAAAGCCATTAGAACCCGCTGCAATCCCCCGGTCTTAAGAGCTTACAACGAAACAAAAACGGCCTTTCGTGCCGGACAAAATATGCCAAAAATTTTTTACTATTTTTCGATTTTTCTGTTGCAATCCCCCCGCCTTCTGATATACTGAAGTTGTGTGGGGCGCTTGATACCTCGTAGGGAGGGTCAAGAACGTTAGACCTTAAAGGGTCTTAACCTGCAATTTTGAGAAGTTAAAGCCGGTTTCGGCTTTGTATCGAACCACGGGCTGAGGTTTTCTTACTCCTCTTCCTCCCTCCTGGCCTCAGCCCACTTTTTTTTTATACGCTCCTTGGCCCCCTTAGACACTCTCCTGATGCTACTCGAACAGGAACGT
>CAYMYK010000198.1:0-5507 GCA_964394625.1 uncultured Pirellulales bacterium | reverse complement strand
TTGTAGCCCGAGTTGATAATTGCGCTTTTGACCCGCTCGGTGCTTTCCTTGACCGCCGTATCGGGCAGGCCTACAATCAGCGTTCTTTCAAACCCGCCGCGGGCGACATCGACCTCGACCTCGCAGATAACACCCTCGATACCGTCAAGCGTAACACTGTGCAACCTGGCTAACATAGCATTTCCCCTTCTATTACCGTATTCAGGAGAGGTGCATTCTAATATCACTTCCAGCCGGCGGCAAGGGATTTTATAATTCATCGAGGTATTGCCAGGCACGTTTTATTCCGGCAAAAATCCCGGTTTGGTTCAAGCTTGATTTATCCCTGTTCGATATGTATGTTATCGTACAATGGTTATTTGATTTGCGTCGGTGGTGCGTACCGTTCGCAGGAAGGTGAAAACTATCGAAAACTGCGGAACGAACAAAACTGCAGAGAATCAATCAAGCCGAGCCGAATCCGCCATTCCCGCAGCCGGTGGGGCGGATGCCCGCGATGCACAGCCGGCCGGCCTGTACGCCGGCCGAATCGCCGGGCCTGTGCGGGACGTGCTGTTCTTCGGCCTGTTCTATCTGTACCTGTGGCTAATCGTTGACCTGCGTTTTCTTTATCACCACAGCACCGGGGCAATGGTGCGCTTTCCGGCCTTTTTTCGGGGCTGGCCCTTCCTCCGGCAGTTCCTGTCCTATCCGGGCGGGCCCGTACAATACCTAAGCTCGCTGCTGGCGCAGTTTTTCTACATCGGCTTCGGCGGCGCCCTCGTCGTTACCGCCCAGACCCTGCTGCTCTGCGTTTTTACCGACTCGATTAACAAAGACGCCTGCTCACCGCGCCTTAGTATCCTCAGATCTAAACCGCCGATACTGCAGCTGAGCGCCTATACGCAATACACCTTCTACTTTGTTACCACGATGGCGCTGCTTGTCTCGCTCGCTTTTGCCGCCCTGTACCTGAAACTAAGGTCGAATAACAGGCCGGCTCGCTTCGTCGCCTATGCCGCCGGCCTCGTCATCGTATATACAATCGCCGGCGGCGCCTATCTGCCCTATGCGGTGTTGTGCCTGATTTACGAGTGTGCCTTCGGGCCCGGCCGCGCGGGCGGGCGGTCAGGCCGCTGGCTAACGGCACTTTTATATTTGCTCTCGGCAGCCGCCCTGCCGTACGTCGAGGCCGTGCTGCTCTTCAATGTTAGTATCGCCGAGACCTTCAGTAATGTGCTGCCCTTCTATCGCGCGACCCTCTATTACCGGCCCAGCAGCAGGGCAATAGAAACCGTCTATGTCCTTTATCTGTTCCTGCCCATTATAATACTTGCATCGGGGCTGTGGCGAATCTCTTTCGGCAGGCGGCTCGCGTCCGCCGCCCGCGATACCGGAACCGGCATAACAGGATGGCTGCTCGAGACGGCTGTCGTCTTTGTAATTGCCGGCGCGACCGTGCTCCTCTCGTACAACCGACAGGTAAAAACACTCTTTGCCGTTGACTGCTTTACTGAAAAACAGATGTGGCCTCAAGTGCTCCAAACGGTACGCCGGCGCCCGACAGATAACGCCCTCGTTGCATATATGGTCAACCGGGCACTGTATCATACCGGCCGGCTGGGCTATGAGATGTTCGGCTATCCGCAGACGCCCGACTCGCTCTTCTTCACCAAGGTCCGCAAAATCCTCGACTGGAAAAAATACGACGTCTATTTCGATATGGGCCAGATGAACCTCGCCGAACACGGGCTGGGAGAGGCAACGGAAAGGTTCGGAATGAGACCTTTCATCCTCAAAAAACTGGCCCTGATCAATATGGTCAAGGACAAAATCCCCGTTGCCCGGATATACCTTGCCAAACTGAGCAGGACGCTGTTCTATGCCGGCTGGGCAAATAAATACCTCACCCGCCTGCAGGCCGACCCGAACCTGTCGGACGATGAGCAGATACAGCACCTGCGAAAACTGATGATTGGGCCCCGCCAGAACGAGTATTTCGGCATCCAGTCGCCGCCCGAGCAGAACCTGCTCGCCCTGCTCGATAGAAACAGCCATAACCGGATGGCATTCGAGTACCTGATGGCTTTTTACCTCGAGACCGGCCGGCTCGACAAGTTCATCCAGAACCTTTACCGGCTGAACGATTTTAACTATAAAAAAATCCCCCTGGCGTACGAAGAGGCAATACTGCTTTATCAGTCTTTGAAAAAAGAACCGGTTGACCTGAACGGCAGGACAATCAGCTCCGAATCACGCATGCGATTCGACGATTTCTCCCGGGTTTACCTCGGTAAGTACGCAGCGAAAAAAAAACCGGCGTTTAATGAGCTGGCTAAAAGCTTTTCAGACACTTATTTCTTTTACTATATCTACGGATACTCAAGACCAAAAAGATGATGAAAATCCCGGACAAAAAACACAAAAAACGAATTCCGAAATTAGCCGTGCGGATTTCAACCCTCGCCCTGCTGGCGCTCGTATTACTGTCGGCCGGCGCGGTGGTTTATGTGCTGCGCGGCAAAAAGGTCTCTATATCAGAATACGCCTCTGTGCCCCGGCCCGCCAAAATCCATCCCGATTACAGCGATACCGTTATCCCGCCCAACATCGCGCCTCTGAATTTCACGGTGCGGGAGGACGGCTCGTATTACTATGTGAAGATTTACTCCTCGCAGGGCGAGCCAATCGAAACAGCCGGCAAAACCGCAAGGATAGTAATTCCCCTGCGTCCCTGGCACAAGCTGCTCAAAGCAAACCGCGGCCGGCAGTTGTATTTCGATGTCTTCGTGAGAACCAAACAAGGCGGGTGGAACCGTTTCGCCCGCATTGCCAACAAAATCGCCGACGAGGATATAGACGGCTACTTGGCGTACAGAAAAATCCACGCCGGCCACAACATCCTCACCGATATGAAGATTTGCCAGCGCAACCTCGAAACCTACCGCGAGTCAACGATTCTGAGCAACACCTCCATCAACTACGGCTGTGTCAACTGCCACAGCTTTTGTAATAACAACGGCAGCGATATGCTGATACACGTCCGCTGTCTGGACGGCCTGTCGATGCTGCTCATCCGAAACGGCAGGGCGTCCTGCGTGAATTCCCGAACCGGCTTCGGCGGCAAGCCGATGGGCCACGCCGCCTGGCACCCGAGCGGAAAGGTCATTGCCTTTACAGTCTATGACGTGCGCCAGTTCTATCATACCGCCCGCCCGGAGGTCCGCGATGTCCTGAACCAGGACTCCGCTATGGGCTATTACCTCTGCGACTCGAAGACCATCAAGACCACCGACGAGCTTTCACGCAAGGACCGGCTGGAGACCTGGCCCGCCTGGTCGCCGGACGGCAAGTATCTGTACTTCTGCCTGGCGCCTATGCTCTGGTCCCACCAGAACAAGGCGCCGGATGAGCTGCTCGGCAAGCTCAGGTACAGTATCGTCCGAATAAGCTACGACCTGGCAACAGATACCTGGGGCAAACTCGAAACCGTAATATCCGCCGACGAAACCGGCAAAAGCGTCCTGATGCCGCGAATCAGTCCGGACGGCCGATGGCTGCTGTTCTGTATGAGCGGCTACGGCGACTGGGCCGGCTTCCAGCCCGATACGGACCTCTACGTTACCGACCTCAAGGCCGCAGAGAAAACCGGACACTACCAATACCGCCGGCTCGACATAAACAGCGACCAGGCCGACTACTGGAAAAGCTTCTCAACAAACAGCCGCTGGATAGTATTCAGCACCAAGAGAGACGACGGTATGTTCACCAGGGCCTACTTCAGCTACGTTGACAAAAACGGAAGATTCCACAAGCCCTTTATCCTGCCTCAGAAAGACCCCGCCTTCTACGATTCATATATGAACGTCTATTCACTGCCTGAGCTTGCGACCGGACCGGTACCAGTAACAGGAGAACGGCTCGCCCGGCTTGTGCGTGGAAAACACGAGCCCATCGTGGGCCTAATCCCCGTCACCGCCGCCACCCCGAAGGCCCGTATGACCCCCGACCATTGACAAATTTTTGAGGCCCGAATAATGCCATACGCGACTTTTGCGGATATTATCGGGCTGTCGGCTGAATTCACGCAATAAAAGGCCTGTCCCGGATAAATCGCAAAACCACAAATCCGAAATCAACACTGGTATCCGTATTGACGATATGTTAGAATAACCGCTCCGGCGGTGTATGAGCCGGCTTATCCGGTTATTAAGGTAACAAGAGCCGGTTTGAGAGGTAAAGATGGCTGTCAAGGTACATAGCATAGAATCTTCCGCGGCGGCAGAGATTTACATAACGGCTGTTCCGCAGCCGGGCGCATCGCCGCAGAAGCAGGCACAGCAGCTCTTCAGCGAGGTTGCCGGGACGCTGCGCTCGAGACAGGCATGGCTGCTGCAGGAGCGGGTTTTCACGGGCAAAGATGCGATGGGCCTTGTTCGCGATGTGCGGTCCGGGGAATATGGCGATATTGACGATGGCGTAGCGCCGAGTTTGCTAATCGGCGGCAAGGACGACGGCGGCGGATTTTCCGGCGTGCAGGTTCACGCAGTCAGCGGCTGCGGCAGGCCTCAAGTCCTTGTTCACAACCAAGCTGCGTGCGGACGACTTCTAAAGACGGCCAGATGTACGTTTCTCACGCTTTCGGCTATGGCGGCCAGTGAGCCGCTCCCAGCCGCCGAGCGGGCACGGGCTATGCTTGAAAAAGCTGAGCTTGTTCTGAAACGGGCCGGTGTCGATTTTCTCTCGGTGGCGAGGACGTGGATGTGGCTGGGGGATATTCTTTCGTGGTACGACGATTTTAATCAAGTCAGAAACGCGTTTTTTACCGAGCGAGGGCTGATTGGCACAGGCAGCCGGCAATCGATGCCGGCCAGCACGGGTATTGGGCTGGCTCTGTATGACGACGAGATTTGCGGTATGGATTTGACCGCTGTTGTC
The DNA here is from genome assembly GCA_964394625.1 of uncultured Pirellulales bacterium. GTDB lineage: Bacteria > Planctomycetota > Phycisphaerae > Sedimentisphaerales > Anaerobacaceae > JAUVYV01. Next base: position 590 of record CAYMYK010000198.1, on the reverse strand, counting down.
GAGCCGGTTGAGTCAATCGAGTTTCTCGAGGCAATAGGCAAGCAGCAGTGCGCGCTTGATTACGGCTCTGCGTTTTCGCGGGCGTCACGGGCGATAACACCCGGCGGCGAAACGATTTACGTATCGGGCACGGCGTCTATCGACGCCAGCGGCGCTACGACACACATTGGCGATATTGGCGGACAAATCGCCAGCACGATAGAGAACGTGCGGGCCGTGCTCAAAGATATGGGCTGCAGCGACGGAGATGTTGTGCAAATGGTGGCGTACTGCAAGACAACAGAGGTGAAAAAGGCGCTTGATGGGCTAAAAGGCGGCTTTGACTGGCCCTGGCTGACGGTAATTTGCGATATCTGCCGGCCGGATTTGCTCTTCGAGATTGAGGCGACGGCGGCAGTGGGAATGCGAGAGAGTAACAACTAGTGAGTAGTGACAAGCAAATAGAAAGTTAGGAAGGTAGCGGGGGTCCCGTGTTGCGGGGGCAAGGGAGGTGCGGGGTTGGCGCGGCTCTGGCGGGTCCCTCGAATTGGGCTCGAATTGGGTTCGTTTTGCATAATCATACCGTTTCTCGTATACCGAGGTTGAAATTG
>CAYMYK010000197.1:0-5510 GCA_964394625.1 uncultured Pirellulales bacterium | reverse complement strand
CGTATGAGTGTGGCACTTTCAAGCAGAAGCCGCCGTTGGGCGGGATGGAGACGGTGAACGGGCTGGTCGTGTGGAGGGTGATGTCCTTTACGGCGATGTCTTTTGCCCGGTCGTCGTCGCAGTAGAGTTCTACCGAATAAATACCTTCCCTGAGAAAGTCGAGGGGGATTGAAATTGTTCGCCCGGCTGCGGCGTTTATGGCGGCTATGAACCAGTCGTTTGCTTTTCGTCGGGCGAGCACAACGAAGCGGGCCGGGTAGCCGTCGATAAAGTGGATGTCGTCCCAGGCGGCAGGCAGGTCTTTTAAGAAATTCTTTGCGGGTGAGCTGAGAATGGCTTCGGGTTTGTCGGCGATGTTCTGCCAGCCGGACTCGAAGATGACCGACAGGGCAAGCTCGTGGGCTTTGGTGGTTTTTCTTCTGTCGGTCGAGAAGGCGACCGGGGTGTAGTCCATCGGGCCGACTGCGTTTCGGGTAAACGGCAGCGTGCAGTTATGCTCCGGCGTCGGCGGGGTTTTGGACCAGGATTGGTAGTATTCGGCGCCTCTGACGGCCTCGACGGTCATAATGTTCGGCCAGCGGCGCTGCTGGCCTCGCGGGGTGGTTGCGCCGTGGAAGCTGACCATTAACTTGTGTTTTGCGCAGGATTGGACGGCGGCGTCGCGGAACTGAAACATTTGCTGGCGGTCTGAATCGAGGTAGTCGATTTTGATTCCTTTTAAGCCGATTTGATTGTAAAGGGAGAAGAGCTTCTCTCTTTTCCCCGGTGAATCGAGGTTTTTCCACGAGTCCCAGCCATAGACGCTGACACCTTTGTCGGCGGCGTAGCGAACGACGTCTCCGACCCAGTCGGCGGTCATCCACCTTCTGTTTGCGTTGCCTGTCGTGCCGATGAGGGCGACGTCGAATTCGAGCCATTCGAAGCCCATATCGGCGGCGAAGTCGATGAATTGTTTGAGGCGTTCGGGTTTGCCGTTGACCATCGGGTCGGACCACCAGGGGAAGGTCGAGACGCCCGGTTCAATCCAGGTTGTGTCCTTCAGCTCGCAGGCAGGGTTGAGGTTTTCTACTATGACGGATTCGACGATTGGGGCAAGGGTATCGGCGACGATTGCGACACGCCAGGGTGTTGACCAGGGCAGCTTCCAGCCGAGCCGCTGAGGGATATCTACCGAGAGGATGGCCGGTGCTGCGAGCGAGCCGAGCAAATGCGAGCCGGCGTAGTCGCCATAGACGGCCGCCTCGGTGCAGAGGACCCATATACCCGCCGGTGTATGGAACAGTGCGGGAAAGCAGAACTGCCGAGGCGTTATATCATCGGCGGTTGTTTTGTCGTAGTAGCCCTCGTAGTTTGGTGTGTATTTGAGCAGGTAAGCCACGGAATCGGCGGGCAGTCGAAAGGCGGAGCGTTCGTTTAGTATTTGTGCGGGGCCTGAGCCGGGAATGTGGTAGCGCCAGGCGATGCCGTCGTCGTATGCGCGGAATACGAGGTGCATTTCGGTGCCGAGGTTGTTTTTGAAGATGAGTGTCTTTTGGTTTGCGTGGTTTTGGTGGATTTTCTTTTTGCCGCTGAGGACGGAGTAGATTTCGTTGACGGTCGAGTTTTTCTCGCCGATGAAGGCCAGGTCGGATACAAAGTTGCCGTGGTCGTGGCCCATAATGAAGCCGAGCGGAGCGAATGGCAGGACATCTCTGCCGTTTAGCTCGACCTTGTAGTAAAGGTTGTTTTGCGGCAGATAGGGGCTATTGAGCCGTTGTTGTGTGATGATGACAGTAAGAGATTTGTCCGGCGAAGAAACGGACCAGTGGAGCGGCTCATCGGCTGATGCCGGCCTTGAGATGCAAAGTACACCGAGTATGGCGTAGAAGGACAACAAACGGGTATAAGTTTTTCCTTTTTGCGACATATCGTTGCTCCTTTGAAGTCAGAGTAATACACTTGATTAGGCAATCGGGCAAATCCCGGTGTCAGGAGTATAATGGTCTGCAGACAGGTGTTTGTCAATGACGTTTCGGGGACGGCATACGTGCCGGTGGAGAATATCGCTGCGATGTTTGGGGCGGCAGCGAGATTACCGTTTTGAACGAAAGTTGCGGCGCCAGTGGCGTCTCGGCGGATACGGCGCTATTGTGACCGTGTCCGAGCCGTAGAAGTATTGGCCTGTCCTGAGCCGGCCGGTGAGGCGCAATTCGACCGGGCCGTCTTCAGTGATGCCTTTTGTGATGTCGGATTTATAGAAGAAGGCGAAAACGGTCGAATGCAGGGAACCATTTCTGTCGGACTGGAAGGCATACTGTGCCGCAGGGCTGATTTCAGGCGGGTAAAGCAGCAGCGGCTGATTGGCGTCGATTTGGTCTTTGCCGATACCGGCGGGCAGACGAAGGATTGCCAGTACCTTGCTGTTGTGACTCTGTCGGTTCAGCCGGCGCGGTAAAATCCGCAGGTAAGACCGCACCGGGCCGACAACGGTTATGACTGTCTCATCAGGACAGGAGTCGGCAAATGTATCATTAACGACAAGCTCGATGCTGTGCTCGCCTGCGGGCAGCTCGATTTCGGCAGTGATGCCGTTGGCTTCGCAGGAGTTGCCGTCAACAGTCCAGGACCAGTGATACGTAAGCGGGTCGGCATCGGCGTCACAGGAATCGTTGCCGTCCAAAAGCACATCGGCGGTTCCATCGAGACAGACATAGGTGGTCTGGTCGGGGCCGGCATCAGCGACTGGTACGTGATTGAGGAGAGCGAAGATAACTTTGGCGAGGTCGGTGTTATCGATGTAAGGGCCTCTGACTGGGTCGTTGCCGTCTATGTAGTCGCTGAAGAGCCCGGCGCCGCATCCTTTTGCAAAGAGGGGGACGAGCGAGTTTGTGTGAGCCGGGCTGTGCCATTCCATAGCGGGCAATTTGCCTTGGCCCTTATTGACGAGGTTGTTCCATGCCGGGCCGGTGGGTCCCGGTCCGGAGCCGGGGCCGGTGATATAACCGGTCTCGTGGTCGGATGTGACAACCACGAGGGTCTGGTCCCAGTCGCTGTTCAGCTCGACCCACTCGACGGCGGCCTGTACCGCACGGTTAAAGTCGAGCATTTCTTCAACGAGTCGGCCGAGCTGATTTTGGTGGCCTGTCCAGTCCACGGCACCGCCTTCAATCATAACAAAGAAGCCATCGGGGTCGTCGTCGAGAACATTAAGAGCCGCACGAGTCATTTCATCGAGGGCGGGGACCGTCTCAGTCAAGGGCACCTGATACGGAGCGGCGTTGGTATTACCGCTGCGCATCTGCTGAAGGGTCTCGAAGACCAGCGGGAGTCCGAAGAGGCGTTTCGGGGCCGGCCCGACAGCGGCGAGCTGGAATTCCTGCAGGGTGGTAATCAACACCCAGGGGTCGTCGATGCCATCGGCGTCGGCGTCGGCTCCTGCTGTGCCGCTAAGCAGTCCGAGCCAATTATTTTTTCCGAAATAAGAGAAATCACCCGGTCTTGACCTGCCGCCGTTATTGTTGTAAGCTGGATGGCCTGTACCCATAATCACGTCGAGGGCGCTGTCGTAAATCATCTCTTCGGCGATTTGTGCGAAGTTGTCGCGTGAGACGTTGTGGGCGACGAAGCCGGCGGGCGTGCTGTGGGAGAAGGGGACGGTTGTAACGACGCCTGTTGCCTTGCCGAGCAGCTCGGCCCGCTCGACGACATTCATTACGGGATTGTCATTGGTATCGAGCCCTATCGAGCCGGAATAGGTTTTCACACCGGTTGCCATAGCTGTCGCCGCCGCTGCCGAGTCGGTGGCGCCGGACATAACATAATTGAAGCTCTGCCAGGCCAGGTTCGGGTCGTATTGGCCGCCGACGGCATAGGTGGTCATCGCAAATTGAATGGGAAAATCCTCATATATTTGGACGCCACTTTGGCCGTACTGGTAGAAGCTGGTGACGTCGATGTGATTGTAGCCGCAGCCGTCTGCAATGAGCAGGATGATGTTTTTTGCGGTGCAGTCGGCCGCAGATGTGTTTACGTCACAGTCCCCGGCCCCCAGGGCGGGTGCACCACCCAGGATGAGACAGCAGGCAACAGGAACAAACAGTATCCTTTTAAGCATATCGAGGCCTTTCATCACGGTTCCCAAAAGAGCTATTATAGCATTTTTACCCCTTATCACCAAGCGAAAAAACCAACACCGGCGACAATTGCAAAATCTTTAAGTTTTATTTCTCGCCGGAGATACGTATAATCGACAATCCAAGAATTGGAGCAGGTATGGGCTATTTTCGTGAGAACATTGAAAAGGCAAAGGGATACGAGCCGGGCATTCAGCCGGCCGCTGCCGGTGTGGTAAAGCTGAATACCAATGAGAACCCTTACCCACCGTCGCCGGAGGTGATAAAGGCCATAGTGGAGACATCGGCTGAGCAGCTTCGGCGGTATCCGGACCCGAGGGGCGGGGCGTTTCGCCGGGCGGCGGCGGATTTGAACGGCGTCGAGCCGGAATGGATTATTTGCTGCAACGGTGGCGACGATTTGCTCAGGATGGCTTTTAGCGCATTTTGCGATAAAAAACGTGCCTGTGCGTATCCCGTGCCGACGTATTCGCTTTATCCTGCTTTGGCAAAGGTGCAGAACTGCAGGGTAATCGAGGTGCCTTTCGACGATGAGTTTAACCTTCCCGCCCGGCTGGCCCAGACGAAGGCGGCCCTGACGATAGTGTGCAATCCGAATGCGCCGAGCGGGACGTTTATAGCAGCCGGGGAGTTAGCGTCATTGGCGGACGAATTGAAAGGTGTGCTGCTGATTGACGAGGCATACGTGGATTTTGCGGAGGCCGACTGTGCCGGGCTTGTCAGGGATTTCGATAACGTGGTCGTCCTGCGGTCGATGAGCAAGGGGTATTCGCTTGCGGGGCTGCGGTTCGGATACGCAATCGCCCGGCCGGAGATGATTGAAGGACTGATGAAGGTCAAGGACTCTTATAATGTCGATGCAATTGCAATCGCGGCGGCGACGGCGGCGATAAGGGACCAGAATTACTTCAGGACAAATGTGAACAAGGTCAAGGCCGAACGAGGCCGGCTGAGCGAGGAATTGAGAAAGCTGGGATTCGATGTGGCCAAGAGCTGCGCGAATTTCGTCCTGGCAAAGTGCAGGAGCTGTAAAGCGAAAGACGTTTATGATAAACTAATCCAGCGCAACATCTACGTGAGATTCTTCGATAAGCCCGGCTTAAACGACAAGCTGCGAATAACCGTGGGGACGAAGGGGCAGGACGACAAGCTGCTCGACGTGTTAAAGGAGATATTATCTTGAGTAAGGAAAGACGGATGAAAAAGCGTTCAGCCAAGGTGCACAGGAAGACAAAGGAGACGGATGTTACCGTTGAGCTGAACCTGGACGGTGCGGGCAAGTACGAGATTGACAGCGGGGTCGGTTTTCTGGACCACATGCTCACACACCTGAGCAAGCACAGCAGAATTGATATGCTCGTCAAGGCCAGGGGTGATTTGGAGGTCGATGTGCATCAT
>CAYMYK010000196.1:0-5517 GCA_964394625.1 uncultured Pirellulales bacterium | reverse complement strand
CCGGCTGGAAATCATATTCGTCCAGTATGCGGCGAACCACCTTGTCCCGCGTCTGCTCGTTGCCGGTTACAATTACCCGGCCTATTCGGAAGCGCTGTCCCTGCTTAATCGTGAACTCGACAGAGACGCTCTTTTCGGAAACAAAACGTATGCCCTGCTCGATATCCGCATCGATAAAACCGCTCTGGCGGTACAATTTCAGAAGCGACATCACGTCAAGCTCCGCCGTCGGCTCGCTGTAAATCTCACCCTGCCGTAATTTCAGCTCGGACAGGAGCGTTTCTCTGTCAAATTGCTCATTACCCATAAAGACTATGTCTTCGACCGTGTAAACCGACCCCTCTTCAATATCAAAGATGATGCGAACCCTGCTTTTGTCGGCGTTGTATTGCCGCTCGGCCTGGACCTTCGAGTTCAGAAACCCTTTCTTCTGGTAAGCCCGCTGAAGCTTTGCAACGTCGGTGGCAATTTGCTCTTCAATGTAATACTTTGAGAACAAAAGCCACTTCCGCGACCTGCTTTTTATCACCTTTTTCAGTGCACCGGTTTTGAGCCGGCTGTTACCGCTGAACTTTACCGAAGCTATCTTAACACGCCGGCCCTCCTCGGTTTTGTAAATCACCTTACCATAGGACAACTGCGACCGGTCGAGAGAGACCTCGGCAAAGGCATATCCCTTCTTGTGATAGAACTCCACTATCGTGCTCGAATAGGTCTCGGCCAGCACCGGGTCAAGATAATCGCCGACCTTGAATCCCAGCTTGCCCAGCAGTTTTTTGCTTTTAAATGCCTTGTTTCCCACAAACTCAATCGAGCGAATCACCTCGCGCTCGGCGACAACAAATGTCAACTCAATTCCCCCCTCGGCCGGTCTGGTATTGTAGTAGCTATACTCAACCGGCTCCAACTTTGCTATACGCTTGGCATCCTCGGCGGCAACGGCTGCATCAAACGGCTCACCTGCCCGGCTGCGCAGCCTCGACAAAACCCTGCTCGTCTCAACGCGCACGTTACCCTCGATGCTGATGCCGACTATCTTCGCCGGAGCACCATCAGGCGCAAGCTGCCCGTCCGCATCTGCGCAATACAGACACAAGCAAAATCCCGCAATGCAGACGTAACAGAAAAATCCTTGTTTATGGTTCATTGTTCATTGCCGATTGTTGTCTTCTGCCTGCGATACGCAATACGCTATATGCAATACGCGCCGAGACGGCTAAAAAGGCGCCGGCTCCGAATCCAGCGGCTCGGCACCGGCCGGCTCGGCAAAACCGCCGTCCGATACCCCCTGCCCCGGGGACCCGCCGGCGTACGATGCGCTCTCGAACCGCGTAAGCTTCTCACGAAATATCAAATCAACCGTCCCTGTCGGGCCGTTACGCTGCTTCGCTATTATCACCTCCGCCGTGTTCTTCGGTTCGTAACCCTCCTCGCCGCGATGATAATAGTCATCTCGATGCAGCAGCATCACAACGTCAGCATCCTGCTCGATACTGCCGCTCTCGCGCAGATCGCTCATCCTCGGTCGATGACCCTCCCTACCCTCGGGTGAGCGGTTCAACTGGCTCAGCACCACCACCGGAATACTCAGCTCCCTTGCCAGCCCTTTGAGATATCGCGATATGGTCGTGATTTCCTGCTGGCGAGATTCGATCCTGCCGCCGAGATGCATCAACTGCAAATAATCTACGATGATGCACCGTATTCCGTGCCGGCTGCGCAGCCGTCTGGCCTTGGCACGCAGCTCCAGCGGGGTAAGCGACGACGTATCGTCAATATAAATCGGCGCTTCCGACAAAAGGCCGCACGCCTCAACAAGCCGCCTGTGGTCGGCTGTGCTCAGCATGCCCTTGCGAACACGCTGCGTCTCGACCCCGCCGGTGCTGCACAAAAATCGTTCTGCTAACTGCTGCTGACCCATCTCTAATGAAAATATCGCGATGGGTATCTTGTCTTCGACACCTATATGCTCGGCTATATTCAGCGCAAGTGACGTTTTTCCTATACTCGGCCGGCCCGCTACGATGACCATCTCGCCGTTCTGCAGTCCGCAAGTCAGCTCGTCAAGCTCAAAGTATCCCGTCGCCAGTCCGGTCACATGCTTTCCGTCGCGCTTTTCTATCAGCTCGTATGCCCCCGTCACCAGCTCTCTCAGGGAAGCCGCGCTGCCGCTAATTTTGCGGTCCGCCACCGCGAATATTTTCCGTTCCGCCTCGTCCAGCACCTCGCTCACATCGCCCTGCGGCTCGTACCCATCGTTCAATATCTCGGTCACCGCAGCTATCAGTTCACGCAGAAGCTGCTTGTCTCTGACGATATGCGCATAATACGTCACATTCGCCGAGCTCGGGACCGAGTCCATCAGCCGTCCGAGATATTCCACGCCGCCGGCCTGCTCTAATGCTCGGCGTCTTTCCAGCTCGTCGCGCAGCAGTACGCCGTCTATCCCTTCGGCGCGGTTCCGCTCGTAAAGGGCCACAATCGCATCAAAAATAACCTGGTTCTCGACGCGGTAAAATGAATCACGGCTGAGCAGCTCCACCACCTGGCCGATACACACGGGGTCGATTATCATCGAGCCCAGAACCGCCGCCTCGGCCGCCAGTGACTCGGGCATACTGCGACCAACCAGCTCGTTCCTAAGGGACTCGCCCCTGAGGGGCATAGCCCCCGGCTTACCTGTTGACTGCTGACTGCCGAGTCCCCGCACGGGGCCCTCGTGGCCTGATTTCTCTGCCAACTTGCCCATCACGTTCCATTTCCTGCCCGGTATTCAATAATGTTCGACATCCATCGCTCAGCGTACAAAGCTCGGCAGACGCTGTCAATCCCCTTGTTTGCCCAGCACCTATTTTCGACCGGTAAGCCATCCGCTATGCACTGTGCTTTTCGACAACTACATACACGCAATACATAATCAACTTACTGAGCGAAAATTGGTGCTGGGCTGGCGTTTGGAACGGCCTTTGGTACGGCCACGGGCAAGGGCGGCTTTTTAGCGCTTTATCTGTTTTGGCAATAAGCACTTAGAACTCTTGAGTTGATTTTTCATTGCCATAATGATATAATACTGGTTTGAGAAATTAGTTTGTGCAGGTGGAAAGGAGGAGCCGATGCGCATTCATACCTTACATTTTTTTGGGGGGTTTGTCACAGGGGCTATCGGTGTGCAATCGAAACGTCAAATTCTTTTTTGCAGGAGGAACAGAAATGAAACCTAAAGTAATGTCAAGAAGGGTAGTGTTGTGTATGTCAGCAATGGTCGCAGTGGCGGTTTTTGTGTTGTGTGCGCAAGGAGGCAATCTGGAGCCGAGTGCGGGGCCCGGGCCTACGATGAAGCGGTTGGATGAGGTCGAGCCGAGAACGGCTGTCCAGTCGCTTCCCGGCGACGCAAATTCGCTTTATGTTATCAATGAATCTGGCTCGTACTATCTGACCGGTAACATTACCGGCGTGGCAGGCAAGAACGGCATCGAAATCGTGGCAAAAGATGTCGCGCTGGATCTGATGGGCTTTTCCATCGCTGGCGTGGCCGGCTCAGGAGACGGTATCAAAATTACGGGGGCGGGGCCGTTACCGGTGGAGGAGGTATCATATACCTATGGCATCCGCAACGGAACTATCTACAACTGGGGCGATGACGGAATAGAGTTGGTCGGTGGAAAGGTCTTAGTGCACAGCAATAGCGAGCTGCTGAATGCTTCGATCCACGACAACGCCGGAAATGGGATGTATCTCGGTAGCGGATCCCATACCTATATGAAGCAGGTGTCCTTTGCTCACAATGGCGGCCATGGCCTGTATGTCGATGCAAATTCCTGTATTAATATGGAAGATGTGTCCTCTTTCTACAACACCGGTCACGGAGCTATGTTAGGCATGATGACTAATGTGGATGCATATAGCAGTTATCAATCCAGTTTCAGCCGCAACGGCGGCGACGGTATGCACATAGCTAATGGGTCCTGTTCACATATAGAAGACGTGTCTTTCAACAATAATGGCGGCAAAGGAATGTATCTTGGCAGCGAATCCTATACATATATGGAACAAGTGTCATTTCGCGGCAATAGCAACGATGGTCTGTACATCGATGCAAATTCCTGCGCTCATATGGAGGACGTATCCTTCAGCAACAACACCGGCCACGGAGTCTTTACCGTTTATGGCATGTTGGATGCATTCGGGGTTCTTTCCGGCCCCAACGGCGGCGGCGGCATTATCGTCGGCGGCAGCGGCAATTTGAACCGGTGCACAGCCGTGGACAACGGCAGCGTTGGGATCCAGGCGGGCTCCGGCAGCACGGTTAGAAACTGCGCAGCCCGCGGCAATACCGGCGACGGCATATTGGTCTCGAGCAACTGCCGCGTGACAGGCAGCACCTGTGAGAACAACGGCGCAGGTGATCCTGCAAATGCTGCAGGAATCCACGCAACGGGCGGGGGAAACCGCATCGAGGCCAATCATGTTATCAACAACGACCGGGGTATCGATGTTGATACCGGCAGCAACCTAATTATCCGAAACAGTGCGTTCGGTAACACGACGAACTACGACATAGCTTTGGGCAACACGGCCGGTCCGGTTATCGGGGACACCGATATTGCCGGCGACAGTAATCCGCACGCTAATTATGAGTTTTGATCGGAGGACAGTAAAATGGACAGGAAACGTAATAAGACATTGATTATCGTATGGCTGATTGTGTGGCTCTGGCTTGGAGCACTTTCAGCGGGTGTATTTGCCGGCAGTTTGGAGCCGTCGGCTCCGCCGGGGCCGACGATGAAGAGCTTGGATGAGGTCGAGCCGAAGATTGCGATTCACCACAGTGATTTGCCTGTGACGATTACTCAGAGCGGCTCATACTACCTGACCGAATCCATCCATTTCAATGGAAATGGTAACGGTATCAGCATCGAATGCAATGATGTGAGCATCGAGTTGAAGGGTTTTTGCTTAGCGTTTAGCTTATTCGGTCCCGTCGGCGACGGTATTAACGGTTCAGGCATTTTTGCAGACCCCGGCCGGAGGCGAATATCTGTATCAAACGGCTCTGTCGTCGGCTGGGCGGAGAACGGCGTCTATCTTGCCGGCTGTTCAAACCAGCTTCGCCAAATCAAGGTCAGCGGCAACGGTGAAGACGGCATCCGGGTGGGCGCTAACTGCGTGATTACCGATTGTGCTGCGTGTCTGAACGGCAAAACAGGTATTCATACCGACGGAGGCAGTGTCATTACCGGCTGTATCGGTTCGACAAATTCAGATGACGGCATATTAGCCGGAGGCGCATCGAGCATTAAGAACTCTACGGCAAAAGGCAACACGGACTGTGGTATTGCGGCCGGCAACGAGTCAAGCGTCATTGGATGTGCAGCGTCAGGCAACGGCGGCAGGGGTATCAGCGCCGGTTTTGGAAGTACGGTCAATGGCTGTTCGTCATATAATAATGGCGGCGTTGGTTTCTATTGCAAAGGTGGGTTCATGCTCCTGGGCGGTGTAGTCAGCAACTGCGTTGGA
>CAYMYK010000195.1:0-5543 GCA_964394625.1 uncultured Pirellulales bacterium | reverse complement strand
GGACGGGCAGGCCGGTGAATGTCAAAAAGGGCCAGTTCTTATCGCCCGGCGAGATGGAGAACGTGGTCGAAAAGATACGCCGCTGTGGCAATGACAAGATAATCCTGACCGAGCGCGGGACATTTTTCGGTTATAACCGGTTAGTCAATGATATGACCGGCATCGAGGTTATGAAAGGATTGGGCTGTCCGGTGGTTTTTGATGCTACCCACAGCACTCAGCAGCCGGGCGGCGTAGGCGCCGCCAGCGGGGGCCGGCGGGAGATGGCGCCCGTACTGGCCCGGGCGGCTGTTGCAGCCGGTGCTAATGGCCTGTTTCTCGAGGTCCACACCGAACCGGACAAGGCAAAATCCGACGCCGCTACGATTATGCCGATTGAGTGGCTCGGGGAGTTGATAAAAGTTTGTAAGCAGATTTTCGAGATAGTCAACGGGCGCAAAAATGGCTGAACAGAAGAAGTATCTTTACGGGCCTGTGCCATCGAGGAGGTTGGGGCGAAGTCTCGGCGTGGATATTATCCCCTTCAAGGTCTGCACGCTGGATTGTGTATATTGTCAGTTAGGCGCAACTACGCAAAAGACGCTTCAGCGAGACGATTACGTTCCGGTTGAAGATGTCCTGAGCGAATTGAAAGAACGGCTCGGCGAAGGGCCCGAAACCGATTATATCACCATTGGCGGCTCGGGTGAGCCGACTCTCCACTCAGGGCTTGGCCGGCTTATCGATGGGATAAAGCAGCTTACGGATATTCCCGTAACGGTTCTTACCAACGGGACACTTCTGTACAGGGCGGACGTTCGGGCCGATTGTGCCGGTGCCGACGTCGTGCTGCCGTCGCTCGACGGATGTGACGAAGAAACTTTTAAGAAGGTGAATCGCCCCTGCCAGGGTATGAGTTTGAGTCAGGTGGTTGAGGGTTTGTGTGCGTTCAGAAAGGAATTTGCCGGCCCAATCTGGCTGGAGATTTTCCTGATTGAGGGTTACAACACTGATAACGAGCAAATCGGTAAATTCAGAGAATTGATAGCCCAGATTCAGCCGGACAAGGTCCATTTGAACACCGCGGTCAGGCCCACCGCCGAGTCGGCGGTCAAAAAACCCTCTTACGAGCGGCTTTGCTCGATAGCCGAACAGTTGGGACCGAATTGTCAGGTCATTGCCGAATTTACATCAAGCCACTATGCAAAACCCGGCGACAGCAGGGCCGAAACTGTCTTTTCAATGCTGAAACGCAGGCCCTGCTCGCTCGAGGACATACATTTAGGTCTGGGCATCGACCGCCTGGAAGTTCTGAAAATTATCGACCACTTCACGCATCAGGGACTCGTCATTTCCGAACAGAGGGACAAAACGGTGTTCTTCAGGGCGAAGTAGAGCCGAAGTTATCGGGCCGGGGGGACGTCTTCAAATCCGTATAAATTTGTGCCTTATTTGCACGAATTTAAGTTCAATTTGTAAAGAGACCGTCTTTATTGGCCGATAAAAGCACTGTAGCTTTTTGATTCGTTTCGATTTTATCGCTTCTTGAAACGAAAATTGCATTTTTTGTCTTTAGTGAACTGTTTTCAGGCCGATAAGAAGTATTGTCGCAATTAAATGCTTCTCGGCTTTTAGTGCTCGGGTTTGGATAGCAGTGAAGAAAAAGAGACAGCTAATCCTGAAGAAGGGCAAGCAGAAATTCATATTCCGCTACGATAGCGGATGCGAAGATGAGCTTCTTGATTCCCTTATTGAACAGGCCAAAGACTCTCGAACCGACTTCGACTTCTTTGACGCGGCTGTGTTGAGCTTCAAGCTGACGCAGTTGCTTATCGGACAGGCGGATGAGCTTTTGCATGAAGATATAAAGACGTGAAGAACAAGGGAGAAACTCGGAATCCCGGTTATTGTTTGGCTAAGGTTTTGAACAGGCAGGTAAATTATGAAAGACAGCGTAATAATCAACGAGTTTCTCAGCTACTTGCAGTTTGAGAAACGCTTCAGCGGGCACACTGCAAAGTGTTATGGTGTGGACCTTGCTCAGTTCAGTGAATTCCTGACATCCCGCAGTGCGGGTGTTTCACCATCTGCCGAGGCGCACACGCCGGATTCGATGATGGCTTCCGGCGGCGGCACAGCAGCGGCGGTCGCAACGCAGGCAAGAGTGGACGTTGACAAACTGCTTGTCGCGGTGGACGTCAGTGCCATACGTGCATATATGACCCGCCTGAACGAAAAGCAGTACTCCAAGGCGACGATAGCCCGAAAGCTTGCGACATTGCGAAGCTTCTACAAGTTCCTTATGAAGAGAAACCGTATCACAGCCAATCCTGTTGTCGGCATCAGGACGCCCAAACAGGATAAGAAGCTGCCGAGGTTTCTCGAGTATGAAGAAATAAAACGGCTGCTCGAAACTCCTCCGATGGATAGCTGGCTCGGCGCCAGAGACAGGGCGATTATGGAGACGCTCTACAGCACCGGTATGCGGGTCAGCGAGCTTGTGGCGCTTAATATGGACGATGTGGACTTTTTGGGTGAGGTTGTGCACATCAGGGGCAAGGGCAAGAAAGAGAGAATTGCACCCATAAGCTCGTCGGTCCTGCAGGTTATTCAGCACTATATGGAGTTCAGAAACAAAAGAGCTCAGAACAACAGCAACTTTGACAGCAGGGTCCTGTTCGTGAACAAGCACGGCGGGCGGCTGAGCACCCGCAGCGTCCGCCGAAAGATGGACAAGTACCTCAAAATAGCCGGCCTTGACCCTGCAATCAGCCCGCATACGCTGCGGCACAGTTTCGCCACACATATGCTCAACCGCGGCGCAGATTTAAGGAGCGTCCAGGAGCTGCTCGGCCATCAGTCCCTCTCGACCACCCAGATTTACACACATCTTACAACATCCAAACTCAAAGATGTTTACGACAGTGCCCATCCCCGCGGCAATGAGCCGAACCCCGATTATGACAGCGACCCTTCACCGGGGCAGTGGTAACAAAGAATAATTGACCAACAATGAAAAAGCCGCCCTTTTAAGCGGCTTTTTTTTCGTATGTAAAACAAACTTCGGGGAAGTTCGGATTTGCCCAACCTTGCAGAATCCTTAGTAAGCATTAACGACAAGTCAGCTACTGTAAATAAGGTGTATCGACGACGAGGCCTCTGGCAGCGCATTCGTGTAAGAAGCAAAGAAACGCTGCGTCTGGTTACGATGAGCTTGCAGCAGTATCGTTGTTGCTGCTGCCGACGTATTCGGGGACAAGCTCTTTGATTTTCGCGGTAATCCTGTCGTAGCCCTGTGTCTGGGCGATTTGAACCAGCTCGTCTATACCTTTTCGCAGACTGTCGGTGTCCATCGGAATATTCGTCCAGATTCCGATTTTGGGATGTCTCGTCGGCTGCATGTCCTCGCCCTTTATCGAAAGCTCCTCGAAGAGCTTTTCACCGGGCCTTTTACCCGTGAAGACTATCTCTATGTCTTCGCCGGCGCGGAAACCGCTGAGCGTGATAAGCTCGCGAGCCAGGTCAACAATTTTGACCGGCTCGCCCATATCGAGAACGAAGATTTCTCCGCCCTTGCCCATACTCGCTGCCTGGAGAACGAGCTGGCTGGCCTCGGGTATCGTCATAAAGTAGCGCTTCATATCGGGATGGGTAACGGTAACCGGGTCGCCCCGGGCGATTTGTTTTTTAAAGATTGGCACTACCGAGCCCTCCGAGCCGAGCACGTTGCCGAAGCGAACCGTCACAAAATCGGTGCTGCTGGTCTTGTTCAGGTCCTGGATATACAGTTCGGCGATTCGTTTTGACGAGCCCATTATACTGGTCGGGTTGACGGCCTTGTCCGTGCTTATCATAACAAAGTTCGCAGTTCCACTATTGGCTGCGGCGTCGGCGACCGTCCGCGTCCCCACAACGTTGTTCTTGATGGCTTCACCCGGATTCAGCTCCATCAGCGGTACGTGCTTGTGGGCCGCTGCGTGGATGACGACATCGGGCCTGTAATACCTGAAGATGCCCTCGACGCGTATCCTGTCCGTAATGTCGCAGATAACGGCCTGTATCGCCACATCACCGAACAGATTGTTCAGCTCCCGCTCGATGTAGAACAGAGGATTTTCCGCCTGTTCAATCAGCAGCAGCAGTTTCGGCTTGAAGTTACAAATCTGCCTGCACATTTCCGAGCCGATGGAGCCGCCCGCGCCGGTGACCAGAACTGTTTTGTTTTTGGTAAAGGCCTCTATCGAATTAAGCTCGAGCCTGACGGCTTCTCTGCCGAGCAGGTCGTTAATATCGATATCGCGAATCTGCGAGACGCGGAACCTGCCCGAGGCGATATCGGTCATCGAAGGCACCGTCCTGAAGTGGACCTTCGTTCCCTCACAGAGCTGAATAACCCGCCTGCGCTGAGAATGCGTCGCCGATGGCATGGCTATTGCCACCTCTTCGATATTGTTCTCTTCGCAGATTTCCCCAAGCCGTTCCACCGTCCCGAGGACGGGTATGTCATGAATGCTGGTATGCTGCTTTGCCGGGTCGTCGTCGATGAATCCGATGACGTCGTACTCGACGACTCGCATTCGATGAATTTCTCTCAGCAGCGATTCGCCCGTATTGCCCGCCCCGACAATCAGGAACCGTTTGAGCCGCCCGGTTTCGACGGTGCGAAACTCCTCGTAGTATAATCTTATAACCATTCGCACGCCCGCCAGCAGCAGGACCGTTCCGAACATATCGGCCATAAAAACGCCCTGGCTGACCTCGGATATATTCCTGAGCATTCTGCGAATCGGGTCAACCTGCAACACAGCCGCCCACCACAGGGCCACGATTATCAATGTGCTCACCAGCGAGGCACGCAGTATTCCGAGAAGGTCGGAAATGCCCACGTAACGCCACCACCCGCGGTATTGCCTGAACAATCCGAACACGACAAGCTTGATGGCAATAAAGAACACCAGCAGAGTCGGATACTGTTGAACGAGCCACTTCGACCTGAACTGCATGTTGGATGCAAGAAGAAACGAGAACATCAGTGAGACTGCAAAAACCACGATATGCGCGAGAATAATCAGCGGCTTGCGAAACCTCAGCAGCACGCTCGGAGGAACTGAGAACCCCGGCTGCTGCTTCCGCTCATCTATCTGAGTGTCTGTATCCGGTTCAGGCATATCCTCTGTATCGTCATAATTGTACCGCTGAATTAGCTACAGGGCCGATTCTAACAACGGCTTATGGATTTGTCAACCCCCGCCCCGAACAGTCAACCATTTGACACAGCGGCACTTTCAAAATATCATTATCTCGTTGTCCTTTGCAGAGATTGCCAATGAAGGTACTGATTGACCTTGCATATTTGCTCGCCGCCGTCGCGATAAGCCCCGTCGCTCTGTACCGTATGGTCAGGCACAATCGCTACCGCATCGGCTGGGAAAACCGCTTCGGCAAAATCACCCGCATCGACCGTCACCGAGGAGGTCAGTATGCCTTCTTCCCTCAAAGAGTTATTCAATAATGAAAACCCATCTTCTCCATGCAGGGCGGCCTTATCGGATATGTGGAAAAAA
>CAYMYK010000194.1:0-5561 GCA_964394625.1 uncultured Pirellulales bacterium | reverse complement strand
ACCATGAATACCGCGAAGGGGCACGAAAAGTTCAGGTGTTCAGTCAGCAGGTGTACTCGGCGCGGGCCTTGCTCCAAACGTGGTTTGTCCACAGGCCCTTCGCCTTCGTCCACATGAGCTTCGCTCATAATATGAGCTAACTGAATAGTTATTGATTGGCTTTGTGTTCCGCCTGACGGCGAGGGTTGCCTCGGCAGAGCCGGCTCTCTAAGCGAGCTTATTCGCCGTCTGCTGCCTTCGGCTTTGTGGCCGACTGCGTCCGGCCTTGCCCCAAAGCTTAGAGCAACTTCACTTAGGGAGGACAGGGATGGATGGGGAGCGGGGAGATGGATGGGTATTCGGTGAGGGCGATGTGGAAATTCGCTGGCTTGTCGCAACTGATGTATTGGCCGAAGGTCTCAATATGCAGGATTGCGATGTCGTGCTTAACTACGACCTTCATTGGAATCCCGTGAGATTGATTCAACGGTTTGGCAGGATTGACCGTATCGGTTCCGAGCATGATATTATATGGGGTTTGAATTTCCTGCCTGAAACTGAACTTGAAAAGAACTTGGGCATACTCGTCGTGCTACAGCGACGCATTCAGGAAATCCACGACAGTATCGGCGAAGATGCGAAAATATTGGACGAGACTGAGCATCTTAATACCGAGGCTATGTACGCGATATACGAGACCGAAGGTAAGCAGCTACTACTATTCGACGAGGACGGGGGAGATAGTATCGACTTGAACGAGGCGGAGGAATTTCTGCGAAATCTGGCAAAGAGTGCCCCAGCCGAATTTGAACGCATCGCCAAGCTGAGGGACGGTATTCGCTCAGGCTTGAGTTCGACCAATAAGGGCATGTTTGTCTTCTGTCAGCAAGGCAACTTCCAACAGATTATGCTACTTGACTCTGAGGGCAATACGAGGTCACGTGACATCTCAGAGGTTCTCGGTGCGATCAAGGCTGACGAAAAAGAACCCGCCCCTGATAAATTACCGAAGGGCTACAACAGCAAATTGATGAAGGTTAAGGCGAGCTTTGTCCAGGAGGCAAAGCACCGGCAAGCCGAAATGAAGTATTCGATTTCACTAACGCAAGGGCAAAGATACGTGATTCGTGAATTGCGGACCTTATTTGGAAAGACAGAAGATGAAGACGTTAAAGCGCGTATCAACCTCTTAGAAAAAGCTTTCCGCATGTCGCCAACCCAAGCGGTCAAGAAGGAGTTGAACTTGATCCGCCGCAATGGGATTGTCGGCGAAGCTCTGTTGAAACGCCTTAGCAACATCTACTTCCAACACAGGATTGAGGATAGAATCAGCACCTTGGAAGACAGGGTCAGTAAAGAAGATATTCCCAGAATCGTGTGCAGCGAGGCGCTGTTATAATTTCCGCGACGAGTAGAGAACTCGCTACGCTCCTTTTCCTCAGCTTGTGTGTCCCGATGCTATTGGGATTGAGAAGGAAACGCAGTTAAACCAGCCCACAGAATCTCACAAAGTGCCTCTCAGAGCCACTTTACGGTCGTAGAATCGCCGAACTGGTCTTGACCCTATCAGGATACCCTCGAAGCAAAATCGGGCTTAATTTCCCGCTTAAACGCCTTTTTTATAGCGTACAAAACTCGTCTTCGCACTCTGTACCACCATCTGGCATAGGGTGGCGTGGTTAAGATTCCGGCGGTAAGTGGGGAAAACCCCATTTTTGATTTGCTACAGGATAGAATTACCTTTTTAGGCCTCCGGAAAATTCCCACTGTTTTATAAATCCCAAAGCGGATACAATCTGTCCTGAATCTGCATTTTGGGCAAATATCTGGATTGGGAATATACATACGTCCCGCACTCGCTCGCCCCCCCCCTCCCCCCCCCTACCTTCCGGTCTGTTGTCTTTTAGCCTGCAAGTCCTTACCTGTTAAGGACTTACAACTATCTCTTTACTTTTTTCAAAACAAACCCGAAAGGTACAGTAAAGCGGTAGTAAAGCTATATGCTCACTACCCCTGCCTTCACTTATCCAGATGGTTTTGCCCTTCTCAAGGTGCTTTTCTTTACCTATCTTAACATCCGCCGTGCTTTACTATCGGTTTGCCCGGCCTTTCCCCTGCCTTTGCCCGGCCTTTGCCTGCCGTCTGCCGGTGCTGTGCTCATAGACCGTCCGCCGTACCGATCCTGCCTGCCTGCCGTCCGTCCACCGTACCGGTGGTGCGTATCGGTGGTGGTGCGTATCGGCCTGCCGGTGTCGGTGTTATGCTTATGCTCCTGTCTGCTGGTGGTGGTGTCTGCCGTGGTGTGTGTCGGTGCGTCTGCGGTGCGGCCTGAATTACAAACCCGACATCGGTGCTGTCTGCTATGCCTGAACATACAAACAATCTCAAAAATATATCGGCAGGCAATATGCCTTTGCGGGCTGATAGTAAGGATTCACAACATTATTACAAAAAAATAGTGAATTCGGCTTATTTTCCTCTTGACAACCTGCCGATATATATTGTACTTTACTTGTAGTGTAGTGAGTTTTATAAGTGAATAGGTTAAGACCGCCGTGGTCTTAACAAAAGAAGTGAGCGGGCGATACGCAAATATCCCCGCTCGTGGTTAAAACCTTTAGTGGAGGTCTTAACAATGTCAACACTAACAGAGCAAAACAAGTCTGAACACACAATTCTTGATGTCCTGGAGTTCTGCAAGGCCCAGGCCCTACCTGCGCGCGTTGTCGGCAAGTGGGTCTGGATTCAGTTTGCAGAAAAGCCGTCGGCGGAGGTACGGCAGGCACTAAAGGACTTCGGCTTTCGCTGGTCACGCAGACGCGGACAGTGGGCGCACAACTGCGGACTACCTACCAGACCAGCACGGAGTTATCGTCCTTGGGATAAGTATCAGACTATCAGCATAGACGACGGACTGGAGGTCTATAATGCAGCTATATGAAAAGTATAGACCGACACGGCTTGATGACGTGGTAGGGCAAGCAAAGGCCGTTAAGACGGTTACACGGCTAATCCAGAGCAGCGTAGGGGGACGCTGCTTTTGGATTTCTGGGCCGTCGGGCACAGGTAAAACTACCATAGCCCGGATTATCGCCGCACAGGGCGCAGACGACCTGTACGTCACCGAGTTCGACAGTGCCGACCAGTTGACCACACAGGCACTAACAGACGTCGAACAGACTATGCAGCTATACGGTGGCGGCAAGGGCGGCAGGGCCTACATAGTAAACGAATCGCACGGCCTGCGTAAGCCGATTATCCGGCGTCTGCTGGGCCTGCTGGAGCGCATACCGTCTCACGTCGTCTTCATCTTCACCACTACTAAAGAGGGCGAATCAGGGCTATTCGAGGAACAGATTGACGCAAGTCCACTGCTCAGTCGGTGCGTAAGGATCGAGCTAACGAATCAGGGACTTGCAAAAGTGTTCGCGGAGCATTGCAGGGACATCGCCACAAAAGAGAATCTTAACGGAAAGCCCTTGCAAAGCTATGTAAAACTGGCGGCAAAACACAAGAACAACTGCCGGGCGATGCTAATGGAAATCGAATCCGGCTCAATGCTGTAAGGGGAAATATGGCAAAAAGATTTTATCAGGTACGCTGTGCCAAGTGTCGTCACCGCTTCAAGCACGATTTACGACTTGCGCACGGCTGCCCAAAGTGTGGTTCGCGGGCAGGGTTCTTGAACGAAGGGCCACATATAGGCCGGTATGTTTGCATCGGCAACACCAAAACGAATTAGGAGAAAACTATGGTTATCGACCGAACAAAGTATATGGACGCCGACGAAGTCAAACAATTGCGGACTGTTACAGAAGCGAAGGCGATTGTCGATTTGCGCAAAGGACGTATTGCCGGGCCTTTAACGTGGATGGTAGTTGACCTTGCTCTGGCGACGGGACTGAGAGTCTCAGAGCTGGCAGCAATTCAGGTAAAAGACATCGACCTGAAGCGCGGCTTTATCAAAGTACAACGCCGCAAGCGCAAAAAGAAGGTAGTTGACTCACTGGCTATAAGCCCGGAGCTGATAAAGCATATCAAAGAACATCTCGACCGGAGAACGACGGGCAAGTTGTTTGTCGGTGAGCGCGGCAACCTTACCCGGTACGGCTTGCAGCAAATCTGGAAATCCGCCGTCAAACGGGCCGGGCTGCCAAAAGAATTATCAATCCACAGCGCCCGGCATTCAATGGCAGTCCACTTGCTCAAGAAAACGGGGAATCTGCGGCAGGTACAAAAGCAACTCGGTCACGCTTCACCGGCAACAACCGCCAATATGTATGCCGATATTTCCTTTGAAGACATGCAGAACGGCGTTACCGGCCTGTATCAGTGAGAATCGGGCCCAGGTGTAACAGCCTGGGCCTTTTCAGCAGAAAAATCGCGAAAAAAAGGGGGGTTTGAGAGAGTGTTAAGGGCGCGTAGTATTAGCTGAGCTAATAGTAGGAGCAAGTCACAGGGTCACAAGGGCCCGTCAAACGGCTGGGCGGGATAAACTTTAGCGATTGTGGCCTTGCCAAGCCAAGGGGGGTGGTCGGGGCCTAATTGTAAAAAAAGTGATAAAGAGCGGAAAATTCTTCTTGACAACGGGGATAAACTTCGTCTAATCAAAGCCAATGCAAACAGGAAACTGGCGGATGTAGGACGTTTCGCACCCGCCCAAAAAGCCAGTTAAGGAGCAGGAAGATTATCTTTTGCTTGCATATGCAAGCGTTGCCGTGGGGGCAAAGGGGAATCCCTATTCATTCGATTGTACATCCTCGGTACTCTCTTGAAATACACTTACACGACCAGAAACGGTTTTATACGAGATACTTTTTGCTGGAATACGTTTTGGGAAGATGAAAATGAAAAAAGCAAAATTACTCGCAAGAATCGTCTTTATGATGAGCATGTTCTATGCTTTGCCGGCTCTCGCACAGAGCGAATCAATGGATGCAAATTTGGCAGAGCCAAATGTGGCCATTTCAGCACAGCGATTAGTCCCACTGCTGAAATCCAAGGCGGAACCTAAGAGGGAACGCCTTCAGGCTTTGCGTGCCATGTACAACGCCAAAGAATCACTCTCAAAACCGCAACAACTTGAGTTCTGGCAATCCACGAAAACCATAGCACGTGATAAGAAAGAAGATGTGCAATTGCGAGCCGGTGCCATTTGGGCAATGGGTGGGATGGGTATGTCACTAAAGCATGAGAATACATTGACCCACGAGGAGGTCTCGCGGCAATGTCAGTTCTTGCTGCAAGTGGCTGCAGACCAGTCCGAAAATCTTCAAGTCCGCCGGGGCAGTATCGCCGTGATGAGAGATCTTAAGATGAAAGAAGCCGTACCGATCGTCAAAGAACTGCTCGCAGACAGCAACAATCTTAACCTCCCAGAAATCGCAAGACCAGCAGCGATCGCTTTGGCAGAACTTGAGCCCGATGAGGTGATTCAACCAGGTGGAGAAAATAGCTGTACAAAGGACTGATGCTGAATAAGGAGTAGACTTTTAACATAGGAGAATAATTATGAACCGGAAAAAAGATTTAGGCACTCTAACAAAACTCCATAATTCGTCGCCAACAAATTAGGAAACATC
>CAYMYK010000193.1:0-5585 GCA_964394625.1 uncultured Pirellulales bacterium | reverse complement strand
ATGATTAAGCCGGGATATCCTGCCGAGACTACGCAGGTTTTCACAGATGATTTTATCAATTGTCTGACTAGTGCCAACTTCAGCACGATTCGGTTTTCAGGGGTCACGAACGCCTGGTTTTGCGACCAACCTTATCCCGACCAGGTAACGTGGTCTGAGCGCAAGCTTACGACCGATGCCGCACAGGTTTCAATTCCGGACATCGGCAAGAAAGAGGGCGTTGCGTGGGAGTACGTAATCGACCTGTGCAATCAGGTTGGCATGGACCCTTGGATAAACGTTCCCGTCTCGGCCTCGACGGATTACGTTACCCAATTAGCCACGGTGTTGAAGAACAATCTAAACTCAAACCTCAATATCTATGTCGAGAGCGGCAATGAGGTCTGGAACAGCTGCTGTGACACCACCTGCTACCCTTGGAACAACGCCCAGGCGACTGCCCTTGGCATAGGCGAGCACGAGAACCACGCCCGCAGGGCGGTAGAGCTGGCCCAGATTTTCGAGAGCGTCTTCGGCGCCGGCTCGCTCAACAACAGGGTATGTGTCGTACTTTGCAGCCATGCTCCTATGGTAAAGTGGTGGGTGCAGCCTATGCTGGAATACATCAACAACACCTACGGCGCACCCAGCGATTACATCTATGCCATCGCCATGCAGACGTATTTCGGTGCCGCTTGCAGCAGCGGTACCGTTACGGAAACGCTTGATTGCTGCCATGACGACATCACCAGCCAGATATCAGAGACTGGCGGGGACGAGTCGGGCAGACAGCAGTGGGTCGACAAGGCCGCCGCTTGGAGCCTGGTCGGCGGTGCCTGCTCCTATGAGGGTGGTTTTCACATCCCCCATGGTGGCGATATCTCCAATCTTGACAACCAGATAACGATGCACCGTGTCGAGCGAGCGGGTACAGAGCTGAAGTATAACTACGACGATGCTTTCTTTGCGCTCGGCGCCAACATCGCCATGCAGTTCACACTGCAAAGCTCCTACCACCGCTATGGTTGCTGGGGACTCACGGACGACCTCGCAAACCCCGACCGCAACTACAAGTTCCAGGCCTCAAGAGACCTTCTTGGTGAGCCCGGTCCGCCCGGCCAAGCCACTAATCCGGATCCCGGCAACACTGAGACTGGCGTCAGCACCACCGCCGACCTGAGCTGGACGGCTGGAGCAGGCGCCGATTCGCACGATGTCTATTTCGGTACCGCTACCTCACCGCCGTTCATTCAAAACCAGCCGGAAACTACATACAGCCCCGATACTATGGCTGAGTACACAACGTATTACTGGCGCATCGACGAGAAGAACGACTATGGTACGACAACCGGCGTCCTCTGGAGCTTTACCACCGGCGCCGCCGGCTGTGTACCCTCGACAATGCACGTCGATTCCATCACAGTCTCCGGCGTCAGGGTCGGCGGCGGCTATAAGAAAGGCCGTGCTGAGGTGGTTATCGTGGACAACTGCGGCGACCCTGTATCAGGTGCTTTGGTAAGCGGTACGTTCACCGGCGATATTAATGAGAGTGGCTCAGACACAACCGACGACAACGGTCTCGCTGTGATTGATACAGTCGGCACTGCAAGGCCTCTGAAGAGTTTGACCTTCTGTGTTGATAGTGTCACCGACACCCTGACCTACAACGCCGGCGACAACGTCGAAACTTGTGACAGCTTGTAAGGTTTTGTTTTTTGCATCTAAGGTTAGGAGTGCGGCCGCGTTCGCCGACGAACGCGGCCGCCTCCGGCTGCTGATTGAGAGTTTGCTGTCTTTGTACAGCTAAATGTATAAACAGTGGTTTTTTTTTGGGAGAAACATTATGTGTAAGAAATTGATTTGTTTAATGAGTTTTGTTTTGCTGCTGGGCCTGAGCTCATCGGCCGGTGCAGCTACCGGTTTAACAGAAGATTTCAATGACAACACACTAACCGGATGGGGAGGAGAGGTCTATTATGTGCTCACGGAAGAAAACCAGGAGTTAAGAATAGATGCCGATAAGGTAAACAACCAGTGGGCATCGTTCACTTATAGCTTTGCAACTCTCGATTTGTCGAGTAATCCCCATTTCACCGTCAAGGTCAAGGCCGACACGGACCTGAATATTGGCGTATCCGTGTGGGATACGGGCGACAATTACTCCTATCCTGTCGTCAGCGACTACGTCGAAATAGTCGCTTCCGATGACTATGAAGTCTATTCGTTCAACTATTCCGGTATCAGCGGGGTTGACCTGAGCCAAATAAAGAGGCTCAATTTTGTCTTTAACCCCATGGCGCCCGGAGCCAAGGCCACGGTCTATTTTGACGACCTGAAGATAGGCAGCGATTCCTTGTTGACACCGAGCATTACCGAGATTCAAACGCAAAACCATATAATCAATGCTCCTGAGCAAGAGGTCTTTTTCCGGGGAGTATCCGATGGTGCAGGCGGAACCGGCGGCATCGCAATAACGGCGGTCAGCTCGAATACAGGGCTGATTCCCAATCCAACCGTTGATTACACCGCAGGCTCATCCACCGGATACCTGATATACACGCCGGTGGCGAACCAGACAGGAACGGCCAATATTGCCGTTACTGTTTCGGCGCCTGCCGCCGGGACCGATAAGGTTCTGCACTTCGACGTCGAGGTCGAGGAGAACATGGCCCCTCGCATTTACCAGGCGGATGACCATGACGCCAGGGCGGGAGACGAGTACGTGCTGGAGCTCGCCGGTATCGATGACGGAAACCCCAATGGCAGACAGGCGATTGCCGTAATGGCAGGCAGCTCGAATACGGGGTTGATTCCCGTCCCTGCCGTCGGCTACACGTCCGACGACTGGTATGGGACATTGACGTACACGCCCACATTAGGGCAGACGGGCACCGCCGCCATCACCGTTTATCTGCAGGATGACGGAGGAACAATTGCCGGTGGAGTCGATGTGAACCAGATGAGCTTCAATGTTTCCGTCTATGAAGAGATAAACGGTGAGCCGACGATCGATTCTGTTGACGATGTCTCAGTCCTTCGGGATGTCCCTGAACAGACCGTTGCACTAACCGGAATCAGTGATGGAGACGGAGGTGTGCAGACAATCACGATTACGGCATCAAGCTCAGATGCTAATGTCATTCCAACACCCAGCATAGTCTATACCTCACCCAACCCCACCGGCGAGCTGAGATTCACGCCGGCTGCCGGGCAGACCGGAACGGCCACCATCACGGTGACGGTAAGCGACGACGGCGGGGCGGCGAACAACAACGGCGACCAAAGCACCGAGGTAACGTTTGACATACAGGTTCGCGTGCCGCCTATCACCGGTTTCGAAGATGATTTCGAGGACGGGATTATTGACCCTGCCTGGTTAGAGACCGGCGAAGGCTGCCATACGGTCACCGAAGAAGGTGGGGCGCTGAAGATAGTGGTGGACAAGACGGCAACCGGCAACAAGTGGGCGGGCCTCTGGTATGCAATTCCGGATGAGCTCGACATCTCTGAAAATCCATATATTAGCATAACGATGCGGACCGACAACCCGACCGACATGCTTATATTCCTGTGGGATTATAAGGATGCCTACAACACAGGTGGGACTGTAACCCACAGTGTCGGCACGAGTTATGTTGAGTATTACTTTGATTTCACCGACAAGAACCTGCAGGGCGACGGCGAAATCGTGGACTTTTCGAGGATCAAGGCACTGCTGTTCAACTTTGACCCCGGCGGACTGCCCTTGTACCAGGGCACATTCTACTTTGAGGATCTGCGGGTTGGGGACAAGGCCCACGTCCCGTTTGTCATGCCCGTCGCAACCATCGACCCTGTACCTGATGCTGCTATCGCGGAGAGCTCACCTGAGCAGACCGTCGATCTGACCGGCATAACCGATGGTAATGATGGAACCAACCCGGTTACACTCAGTGCTCAGAGCAGCAACACCTCGCTTATTCCAACTCCTGCTGTGAGCAGCGTTGTTGACGGAAATGCAACACTGACCTACACACCTAATGCAGGCACAACGGGGCAATCGACTATCACCGTCACGGCCTCGGCGGCCGGCTCCGATGACGGCTCAATCACATTTGATGTTGACGTAGTAACCGTCGATGCCGGCTCTGCCGTAACGGTCGATGTTGATCTTTCGGTGACTCACCAGGAGATTGACGGCTTTGGCGCGTTCTTTGGCAGCGGGTCGGACCTTCTTCTCGACTTGGCAAAAGACATCGGAATGTCCATGCCTCGCTTCGGAGTAATCGGTACCGAGTTCGAGCCTTACAACGACAACAGCGATGCGAGTATCATCAACCTCGACGCCTTTGATAACTCCGCGCTGCCTATGGACTTCATGAGAAGATTAAAGGAAGAAACAGACATCGAGAAATACATCGTGACAATGTGGAGTCCGCCGGCGTGGATGAAGAAGAACAAGTGTCTCTCTGCGGTAGATTACGCTACGGACAATATACTGCAGCCGTATTTCTATGCCGAATACGCCGAATCCATGGTCGCACTGATTAAGGCGGTCAAGAACCAGACGGGCATCGACCTGTACGCAGTGAGTCTGCAGAATGAGCCGCAGTTCAACGAGCCCTATTCCTCCTGCGTGATACTGTGGGAAGAGTACGCAGACCTCGTAGCTGTGGTCGGCCCCATATTCGAGGCGGAAGGCATTACCACCAAGCTGTTCTTCCCGGAGGCACTGCAGGCTCAGGGCAGAATCGACGATTACATCCATATATTGAATGCCGACCCAATCGCAAGCCAGTATATGGACATTGTCGCAGTCCATAATTACGATGAGGATGGTATTAACGTAGGTGGACCCGGTGCTCAGGGCTGGATGGATATCTGGAGCTGGGCACAGGAGACGCCGGCTAAGCCGACCTGGATGACCGAGACATCAGGCCATGCCAATAACTGGGAAGGGGCGCTGACCCTTGCAGGTAATCTCTACAACGCCCTGCACTACGGCAACGCCAGCGCCTGGGTCTTCTGGTCGTTTGCAGTGAATGAGCAAAGCGAGGTGTTCGGTCTGGTGGTTGCCAATGAACCTTCGTCTCGCTACTACGTCTCGAAGCAGATTTACAAATTCGTCAGGCCCGGAGCGTTGAGAGTCGATGTAACTTCTTCGGACCCCAACATCCTCGCCCTGGCATTCTCTCATGCAGCGGACCAGACCGTCGCGTTAGTTCTTACGAACCGGGGCACTACTCCCTACGTGGTCAACGTGACCGGCAGCGGTCTTCCGTCAACGTTTGCATCCTATACGACAGCCGAGTACAGGGGCTGCGAACAGGGTCTGGATGTTACGGACGGTTTGATACTTCTGCCGACAAGCAGCGTGACAACGCTTTACGGACAGATGGGCCTACCCGGACCGCCCGATCAGGCGAGCAATCCGGGTCCCGCCGATGCGGCGACAGATGTTAGTATAAATGCCGACTTGAGCTGGACCGCTGGTTCTGGTGCCGATTCACACGATGTCTATTTCGGCACAACCAGCCCGGGTGCCTTCCAGGGCAACCAGCCGGGTACGACGTTTGATCCCGGCACACTGGCCGATGAAACCACCTACTACTGGCGGATCGATGAGC
>CAYMYK010000192.1:0-5591 GCA_964394625.1 uncultured Pirellulales bacterium | reverse complement strand
GCCGGTAGCCCAGTCCAGGCAGACCCAGTTTCCGTCACCGTTTCCCTTCCAGCTCGCCCCGTAGATGTAGCCGTCCACAAAAACCACGCCGCCGTGGTGGCAGTCGAGGACCGTATCGACCCATTTTCTGGATATTTTCATTCCGTCTTCCGAGATTTCGTACATAGCCCCGCCGCAGTCGTAACCGCTGGTCGTATAGACGCATCCGTCGTGATACACCGGCGTCACCGGATTGATATCCTTCGGCTTATCCTGGTAGTTGGCATATTCGTCGCGATAGACGATTTTTCCGGTATCGGCGTCCACGAAAAGAACCGCATCGGATAGCATAGTAACAATCAGCCGTTTTTGACCCCGCTTAACAAGAATCGGTGAGCAGTACGAGCTTTTATCACCCGTGCTCTCACTTGCCCAGATAACCTCGCCCGTTTTTTTGTTCAGTGCGACCATCGTCGCCTTTTTCCCGCCGGGAGTAAAGATAACCTTATCGTCAATGATAAGCGGTGACTCGGCGATACCCCATCTGCCGTAACTTCCCTCAAATTTGTTAAAGGCATCGACGGACCACTTCACCTGCCCGGTTTTCGCATCCAGGCACATTACCGTCCCGCTGCCGGTCGCCACATACAGACGGCCCTGTTCAAAAGTAGGTGCGCATCTTGCGCCTGGGAAAGAGCCTTTCCAGACCCTGCCCGATTGCCTCTGCCATTTCTTTTTTCCTGTAAGCTCTATCGCATAAACGGACTCGGTTTTGCCGTTTTTGCCCGTTGTGTAAATCAGCCCGTCGGCTATTGAAACCGATGCCCAGCCGTCACCCAGGCCGTCAACTGACCACAGCAGCTTCGGGCCGGCCTCGGGCCATTCCTTCAGCAGCCCCGTCTCCCGTGATTTATTGTCCCGGCTGAGACCCAGCCATTGAGGCCATTCGCCGGCCACTGCTGAGCCGCAAAAACAGAGCCATCCAGTAAAAAATACCACCAAAATTCGCCCCGCAAATAACCTTTTTTGCGCAGTCATTCAATCACCCTTGGTTAAAACCTCTTAACACGCATCACATTCTGACTACAAACGTGTATGTGTCGTTCTATCCGTTCGTACCGTCTGTATGCTCATTTGCTGACATCAAGGCAGATTACCTCTCCGGTCGTCTTGGTAGTGTTCCTGGCATAAATCCTGCCGTTCGCCAGAACCGGAACGGTCCAGCACTTAAAGGGCAAAATCTTGGCAGCCGAAATCTCTTTGTACCCATGGGGGCCGGCCTGGGCGATGACCAGGTTGCCCTTTTCACCGAGCACAATCAGCTTGCCGTCGGCAGCCATTAAGCTTCCCTGGCCGAAACCCGGCTGCTGCCACAGCATTTCCCCCGTCTTGAAGTCCAGGCAGCGAAGCTCGCCGCCTTCATCAACCCCGTAAATGTACCCGTCCCGTAAAACAGACGCGTTCATCTTGTTCCGCATATTCCTGTTCCGCCAAAGCTGTTTGACTTTGTACTTGCCATCATTGCTCTCAAGCTCGAGCAGTGCACATCCTTCACCGTACCCTGAACAGATGAAGACCTGCTTTCCCACAATAATAGGGTCGGCGGCGTGAACGTCGTATTTCGTCTTCCACTTGTGACCCCACAGCTCCTCCCCCGTTGACACATCAAGTCCGAGCACTTCCTGAAAGCCGAACAAGGCCACACACTTACGCCCGTCCATCGTGTACGGAACCGCTGTCGCATAGCCGCCCGGACTCTTCGGCCCGCGCCACACCACACTGCCGTCGTCTCTATTGAGGGCAAGCCCGGTAGCGCCGGCGTTGTATATCACAAGATTATCAATTACAAGAGGCGATCCCGAAAAGCCCCACGTCGTGCGCTCTATACCCAGATCCTTTATGAACGCTTTGCGCCAAAGTACCTTACCCGACTCGGCGTCCAGGCAAAACGCTTTGCCGTCTTTGCTTACGGTATAAACCCTGCCGTCGGCAACCGTAACAGAGGCCAGCGTTCCACCCTCGTAATAGCTCTTATCGAGACGCTGATTGTACGTATGCTTCCAGATTTCCTTTCCTGTAGCCGCATCAAAGCAAAATACCGTATCCTTATCACCGGCGTTGCCCATCGTATAGGCCTTGCCCTCACTTACCGATATCGTCGAAAAGCCCACCCCCACAGTCGCCTTCCAAAACACCTTAGGCCCACCTTCAGGCCAGCTCGCCACCCAGTCCGTCTCCTCTGAAATACCGTTGTGATTAGGCCCTCGCCACCAGGGCCAGTCACCCCCATAAACCGCCCCGCAAAGCAATATAACTACAAACAACACTAAAACCTTCAAACCGTTACGACTTTTGTCCTTTGCGGCCTTGTTCACAACCCGTCTCCATGAAAAATTTTCATAAGTTTTTGCCGGGTAATACTATAGGAATGACTTACGATTGTCAATTCTCATCGAAACCACACACCAAGCGCACAAATACACCGCTCCTCTCTTCACAATTCCCTGATTCTACGTCTCCTAAACCCCCCGGTTCGCTGAAAAACCTTTCCCCCCGGCTAACAATCAGCAATTTCCCCCATCGCCGTCCCTGATCGCCAAAGCACCTGTCGGGCACACAGCGGCGCATTTGCCCGCCGCTTGTCTCAGCCCGTCGGCAATACTCCGGTTGAATGGCACCGCCACGCGAACGTCGAAACCTCGGCCAATAAATGTCAGGCCGAGCTTTTCTTTTTGCTCGGCGGCAATCTGCACACATAGCCCGCATTTTATACACTTGCCCGGCTCGTAAATCACCTGCGGATGCTCAAGCTGTTGGGCAAATTCCCTGCGCTGCGATTTGTAGCGATTCGCCTTTGCATCATATTCCTGTGAGTAAAGGCGCAGTTTGCAGACATCGGCTTTTCGGCAGTCGCAGTGCATACACCGGGCCGATTCCTTGCGCGCCTGTTCGCCGGAAAAACCCAGCGCCCTGACCGAAGGCCTTTGCCGGGCGGTCTTGCTCACCGCCGTCATCAACTTTTCCATCTCGCCGTCGAGCAGTTTTCCCATACGTGTATTGAACGCCTTGCTCAGCCCTGTCACCGGCTCACCTGCTAAGTATTGAGTAATCGAGGCCGCTGCCTCCTTGCCGTCTGCAACCGCACGAACAGCCATCTTCCGCCTGCGAACCGCGTCGCCTCCCGCAAAAACGCCATCGATGTTCGTCTGGTATGTCCTGGGGTTGATTGCTATCCCGCGCGGGCCCGGCTCAAAGCCCATCTGCTCGGCATCGGCTTTTTCAAGCCGGCCCACAGCTATAAAGACAGCATCAAATTCACTGCGCAACTGCTCAATCTCCGTCTCTGTCTCAATGCGTCTGCCGCCTTCAAATTTCAAACCGAGCTTAGTTACCAATTCGATTTCCGCATCGAGTACATCCTCCGGCAATTTCGGTTTGCTAACGCCGTAACGCAGCATCCCCCCCGGCCGGTCGTGGTCGTCGAAAACCGTACAGTCGAAACCGGCCTGCAGCAGGTAGTACGCAGCCGACAGACCCGCAGGCCCTGCCCCAATAATCGCCACACTCTTGTTGCGCTTCGCCTTGCAGACAGGCATATACGGCTGCGCCGACTGCAAATCCACATCGGCAACGTAACGCTTCAGCAGGCATATCGAAACCGCCTCATCGTATTCTCGCCTCCTGCACACATTCTCACAGGGCGCGGGGCATATCCTTCCCAGCACCGCCGGCAGCGCAATATCCCGCTTGACCGTGACAATCGCATCGGTAAGCTGCCCTGCCGCAATCTGCCGAATCATAAGCGGTATATCCATCTTCGCAGGGCACGCAACCTGACAAGGCCCCATACAATCGCCCACATGGTCACTCAAAAGAAGCTCCAGAGCCGCCTTTCTCGCCTCAACAATCTCCGGCGTCGCCGTCTCCACTCGCATCCCTTCCTCTGCCGGCAGTCCGCACGAAGCAACCAGTCCGTCGCGCCCCTCAACCTTGACCACACATACCATACAGCTCGTCGATGGCTCGTAACCTTCGAGGAAACACATCGTCGGTATCTCGATGCCGAGCTTGCCGGCGGCGTCGAGCACCGTCATGCCGTCGTCAACTTCAACCTCACGATTGTCTATTGTCAATCTGGGCATTGTGCCTTCACTTTGACATAGCCGTGTTGTTCATCTGACCGCCGCCCGATACCTCAGATTGTTGAGGTTCGCTGGTGCGTTGAACATATTCCAGGTCGAGCGGGATGCTTGTGCCGTCTCCCCTGAGCAGTGCCGTGAAGCCGGCCTCATAGAGCATCTTTCGGCAGGCGCAGATATCCAGGCCGCGGTTTTGCGATGTATCATCTTCGATGTCACGGGGGTTGGCGCCGGTTTCGGCATAGACAACGTTAGCTCCCGCAGCCAGACCTAAAAGATTCGGCTCGTGAACGGCAATGTTTTTCGTTTCCGGACAGGCCAGACTGGCCAGGGTGATTACCGCAACGACCTGCGCCAACCGACATTCGGTAATTTGCCCCTTTACAGACAACGGTGCGCTGGAAACAAAGACGCGGCGCATGGCCGCGTGCTGAAAACAGCCGTGCCTGATACCCAAAAACATCTGCTCAACCAGCTCTGCCGGTGTGTGCTCAGGCCCTATCGGCTCGCAGCAATAGTAAAAGTCCAGCCCCGCCTGCCGTATTGTGGCGATGGTTTTCTCCCGCTCTTCGGGATCGAGCGAGGTATCCTTTCCTTCACGCAAACGGCGTACATGATAAGCGCCATTTACTCCGGCGTCGGCTAACCGTTCGGCCTGAGCGATATCGAAATCACCGATATTGACCACAATCTGTGTATGAGCAGGAATTTCCCGGCGAATCCTTTCCACGACCTGAAGGAAATAATCCAGGTCAAATTCATGCATGGTCATAAGAAACAGTGCATACAAATCACCCTGCCGGGTAAAATCACTAGCCCGGGACAGGATTTCTTCCATTGGCAGTCGGCTCTTTTCAAAAGTCGTATGCCCCTCTCCGAAAACGCAGAATTTGCAGTTACCGGGGCATGGCGCGATATCAATCCCAATCTGGCCCAGAAGGACCGCTTGATTACCGAATCTTTTTCGCGAAATGGTATCCGCCCCCGCAGTCAGCATTGCCGCTTCCAGGCCGTCACCGGGCAGACTCAAAAGGTAAATGCAATCATCCTGGTTCGGCCCACAACCATCGAACGCCGCATCAAGTATCCTCTTAAACCTGTTTTGAAGTCTCATAGCATGTTCCCTTTGGTAAATTCTCACTCAACCTTCACCGCCTCAGCAGGACAAATACCCTTGCACGTGCCGCAGCGAATGCACTTTTCGGTATCTATCTGGTGCTTTTCGTAAGGCGCCATCTCAATCGCCCCGACCGGGCAGTGCTGCGCACACAGCGTACAGCCGATGCAGTCATCCGTAATCGTGTACGTAATAAGCGCCTTGCACCTGCCCGCCGGACATCGCCCCTGAATATGGGCCTCGTATTCGTCGCGAAAGTACCGAATCGTCGAGAGAACCGGGTTAGGCGCCGTCGTCCCCAGCCCGCACAAGCTGCCCTTCTTTATCATCGCCGCCAGACGCTCAAGCTCTTCTAT
>CAYMYK010000191.1:0-5604 GCA_964394625.1 uncultured Pirellulales bacterium | reverse complement strand
TGCACTCGGGCCTTGTTTGGCCCAATACTTCGTACAAGTGCCCCATCTTTTTACAGCAAGTGGTTCCGGCGCTATGAGGCGTCTCAAGTGGGCGAGGGGAAGGATAGGACGGTAAGCCGGGCCAGTTTCTGGCGGAAAAAATAGTCCATAGAAACCAATAC
Source organism: uncultured Pirellulales bacterium (assembly GCA_964394625.1). GTDB lineage: Bacteria > Planctomycetota > Phycisphaerae > Sedimentisphaerales > Anaerobacaceae > JAUVYV01. The sequence continues at coordinate 5,443 of CAYMYK010000191.1, read as the reverse complement.
GCAGAATGGGAGCATTCCCCACATATTCATAAAGACTTAAGGAATTCGTGTACACCATTGGGCCGTCGGCCATAACTGCCAGAGCTTCACACAAAGCTCCATTATACAGAAACACGTTTCTTTTGCATGCATCCTGAGAATCAGGTGAGGTGCTATATAAACAACCGGGGCCTCCCCTCAGGGGAGGCCCCGGACTGCTGAATCACAAAACAGCTAAATCGTCATACCGCTAAGGTATAACCGGCCAGAGGGCCGACTCAAGCCACTCCTGAGCCATTTTTGCCATATCCTTGAAGTTGATTATCTTCTGGCCCTTCGGCTCGGGACTGTAGGTGTCCGCATAGGATGCAGGCGGCAAAATCGCGTAGTAGTTCTTCGAAGGTGCTCTCTTGCCGGCCAACCACATAATCTCTTCCTCGCTCAACCGCCGGTCATACACACGAACGTCGTCAAGGTAGCCATAGTACACACGGTCGATGTGCGGACGGTAGGGAGGAACATCGTCCTCGAGGCCTTCGAAATCCTGAGCGCCGATGCACCAGCTCGGGTCGTAATCCGGGTTGCGCGAGTGCTCGTAGGCAATCTCGTTCATATCCTCCTCCGATTCCAGACGCCCGTCGATGTACACCCGGCTCATACCGCCGTTGACGTCAGGCCACTCTTCCCAGGTGCCCACAAGGTAATGCCACTCATTCAGCGGCACCATCTTCTCCGCTGCATTGCCTCCGTGGCCTACGAAGTGTACCTGCTGCTGAAGATACGGCGTAAAGCCGAACTCGAGCTTCTCGGCGGCCTCGCCCTTGCTTATCATACAGGCCCAGCCGTTCGGCTCGGTCTGCTTCGCCCAGACCGAAAGGGTATATGACTTGCCAAGGAAGTTGGCGTCGCCATCGGGGCCGCCCCACGTACCGCAAATCACATAGTCGTTGCCGTCAACAGTGTCCAAATCCTGGTCGAAATACGCCACCTGGTTACCGGCCAGCGACTGAGGCCGATTCCCGTCAACAACAAACTCCGGCTCGCCATGCGGAATACCATTTGAGTCCGCCTTGATTCTGGCCTTGGGGTCGTTATCCCAGTTGCCCTCGAACTCCCAACGGGCCATCATACACGGGTCGTCGTCCGCTACGGCTACCGGCACTCCGGTAAGCCGGTCGGTCATGAGCCAGGCGTTCGACAGCGACTTCATGTCCTTGATATCGACCGTACAGTCGCCGTTCAAATCGCCAAGCTGCCTGTAGTACGGCATACCGCCCGGCTGACCAACGCATCTCGGCGGATACACCCGAATGTTGTCAAAGTTCACAACACCTTCACCGCCGGGCGTGCCCGGATTCGGGTTGCACTGGATTCCAAAGCCGATGTACAGATAAACCACGTCCTGCACGTTCACACCCGCATCGCTGAAATCACGAAGGTCGATGTTAAATTGGCTTGACGGCTTCTTCTGGGCGCTCACGTCCAGATTCGACACAATCGCCATGTTGCCGTCCGCCGACTCCAGGGCCACATACATCCTGTCGTAATTCGGGTCAGCCGCGTTGCCCGCAGTTCCCCTGTGGTCAAGCGCCAGCGCTCGCAGCGTCGTCTCGGAATCACCTTCGGTGAGGTCAGCAGGGGCTGGGAACTCGTAGCGGACCTCCGAAAAGAAATCCAGATCAAGAAAACCCGGTATAAGTGGGTCGTAAATGTCGTTGTTGTCATAAGAATAGCTCATCGCGCCGCCCGCGAGGCCCAGCGAGGCGCCGCCGCCCATTGTGGAGCAGGGCAGGGTATAGTCCAGGTCGAACGCATTGATTTTCCAGAAGTCGTCCATCTCGCCGGAGCTTGCGTAATCGAAGTCGTCCACCACGCGGTAGTCGCCTACCGTAAAGCTCCAGGTATCGCCCGGCCAGATGCACGGGTCGGGCCCTGCCGGGTTCACCTCATCCACACGCCAGAAGTATTCCTTGCCAAGCTCCAGATCCGTTGCCGTATAGTTCGGGTCTGTCTTGGTAATTATATACTCCAGGTCTAAGGTATTGGCCTCATTAACATCGTTAAAGTCGGTCCCGAAGTATATCTGGTGACTGTTCGTCGAGGCCGCGTAATAGCCGCGGTCCCACGTAAGCTCATAGCTCAAAGCAGCGCCGACCTTGATGCCAACCGTCGCACCATCGCCTGGGGATGGGTTACTGGCTGCTCCGCCGACGGTCCTGAAGTGGTAAACCACCTGCGGCTTCCACCACGAGATGTCCCGTGTGGCTCCGCCGCTTGGTATGCCGTTGGCATCGTTGGCCTCGACAACCGTCCAGACGTACTCGGTGTCAAGCTCAAGAGAGCCGCCGGGATAACTCGCGGTGATGTCAAGGATAGTGGCGTCCTGGGCGCCGACTATATGTCCGTAAAGTGTTCCGACCGGATACTGCAGGTTCCAGCCTTCCATGTTCCCTGACTGAGCTTCGAGAGTGCCAATGAACACGTGATGACCGTTGCCTGTTTTGGAGCCGGGTACTCCGCCGGTGCCGATATAATCGCCCGGGCTCCAGCTCAGCGTTACCGTCGGGTCAACACCGGCAGCATACTGAGGCGGATACAGTTTGTACGGCTCGCCGTTGTTGGCCGGTTTGAAAGCCGTCACGGTTGTCTTTTCCGTATTTCTCCAGTCGTAGTCCATCACGATTTCTGCTCGCGGGTCGCTGGCTATGGTCGCATCTTCCATTGAGCCGATGCCGTAGGCCGTTATCCAGCCCTCGTCGATATAGTGCTGAATCGTATCGCGGGCATCGTACTGAATCATCATCGTTCCACCGGTGATATCCAGGTAGCCGTTGCTGGTCGGCCATTCTTCCGAGGGGTCGTCCCCGCAGGCCGGATAGCCCCTTCGCATTGTGAAGAAGCCCTGAATGTCAATCACGCCGCCGTCGAGATGCACGTAGCCGTTACCCGGCGTAACCATGCCGCCCATACAGTCGTCGCCGCGGGCAATCTCGAAGCCACCCTCGCCGTCGCCGTCTGTCGAGGCAATGAAGGTGCCGCCGGTCATATTGATCCAGCCGGAGCCGTTGGTTACGGCCTGGCTGTTGTAGCCGACCCAGACTCGCCTTGTAAAGACGTCACCGGCAACGTTCAAAATGCCGTTACCGCCGTCCACCCAGCCGCTGCCGAGCATAAGTATGGGGCTTCCGCCGTCGTCGGGGAAGGGCAGCAAGGTAAGCGAGCCGCCGCTTTCGACGGTAAGAGCAGCGTCGTCAAGGGTCCCTATTATCGAGAATGAATCAGCATTGGTGCCGGCGTTGGCATCGCACCCGACCGGTATGACGGGCTGGTTGGCCTCGGGAAGTCCTGAGCCGATTGAGACATCGTCGCCGAATACCGGCACACCGTTGGGGTCCCAGTTGTTCGGCGAGCCCCAGTAGTGGTCAACCGAATTGCCGTCGTCCCAGGTGTAAGCTACGGCCCAAACGCTGCTCGACAGAGCCAGCACCACAATAACAGAGGCAAAACAAATAAGTTTTCTAAACATAATACTCCTCCTTAATACCAAGTTAATTTAAACAACTTTCAACAATCGCCAAATCCTGTCCTGTTCGAGAACCATTGGACAGCCGCAAGGGCCCTTCGCATACCCCTGCAACCTGCAGAGATGCTGCTTTCGCGCCTGTCCGACACTTGTTCTGGCGTACGAAAGGATACTCCGGGCAAAAGGATATGTATGAAAAAATCTGTGTTTGCCCAACACTACTTCTACGCTATGCGGCTACACCCCCCTTTCTGCTGAAACTTCAGCCTTGTTTTTTCATTACCCTTTGCTCTTTTCCTTTACTTGATGGGTAAGGACAAATAACCCAGTATAAATAATATCATAACAGATTCGTTCGCTCCTGTCAAGAAAATGTTCGCTGCCGGCCGGGAGAATCCTTATTGGCCAGGCCCGCGAACTGTTCCTACTTAAGTCTTTTATTTATAGGACCTTGCACACATTTCAATCGCAGTCTGACCTGCCCCCGGGCCGGCGCCTTTCAAATTTTTTTTGGCTCTGCAGAGCTGCTTAATACCCTGCATCCCGTCTGCGTTACAAGGATGTCGTCTTCAATCCGGACGCCTAACTTTCCCGGTATATACACCCCCGGCTCAATCGTCAGGGCCTGCCCGGCTTGCAGCACACCTTTTGTTTTGCCCGATATTATCGGCAATTCGTGCACCTCCAGACCTAAGCCGTGCCCGGTCCCGTGCCCGTAAACCGGCAGACCATAACCTCGTATGACCGCCCTGGCCGCGGCGTCCACCTCACTTATCGCTGCGCCTGCCCTGACCTTGGCTATAGCGGCTTGCTGTGCCTGCTCGACCGCTCTATAAACCCTGTTAAACAAGGCGTTTGACCTGCCCACACCAAAGCACCGCGTCAAATCGCAGCAGTAGCCCCTGTATCGCACCCCAAAGTCGATTAGGACCGTGTCGTTTTTCCTGAGCTTTCTGTTCCCGCACCGATGATGCGGTCGAGATGCATTCGCTCCGAACGCAACAATCGTCTCAAAACTCGCCTGGCCACCCAATCTGCGAATCTCAAAATCCAAAGCACCTGCCAACTCGTTCTCGGTTACGCCACTGTGGATGTTGGCCCGGGCCCGCCCCAGCGCCTTTGCTGCAATTGCCACCGCCGAGCCGATTGCCGCGACCTCGCCGGCGTCCTTGATAGTCCTGATTGATTCGACAACATTCGAGACGGCCCTGACCCTGCGCCCGGCATTCCTGCGAAGCTGCTCAAATTCAGCCACTGAAGTGCTGCTCTCAACCAATATCCTCCCAGCCGCTCTCCTGCCCGCCGGTAGCTGAGCCGCTGCTTTCGCCATCGGTCCCTTGCGCTCGATTATCTTACATGCCGAACATTCGCTCGCCGCCTGTTCGGTGTACCTGCTGTCGGTCACCAGATAGACCGTCCGCGGTGTCAGAACCGCCCAACTGTCGCCGCCGGTAAAACCCGTTACGTAGGTAACGTTCGCTTTTTTGCTAACGACCAGGCAGTACGCACCCTTCGATTTCAGCTCAAGGCGAATTGCTCTGATGTGTTTTCTTGCTGCCGCGTCCTTCATAGTCTGCTTTCCGTATCGGTCGGCTCGTTTTGATTATTGACAGCCCAATTCATTAGCACCGACGGGCAAAAAAATAAAGTTTTTTTTGCCCGGCCGTTTGGCTATGCAACTTTTGTTTCCTATATTTTCAGTAGTTAAGCTGGTTCGGCTGGGGGGCAAAACCGGTTAATAGATATTCGTTCGGCCTCGCGATTCGGCGAGGGGGGAAAAACTTCTTGACAACAGTCCATCTCACCAAATGGGACGACGCCCGTCGTCCTTTTTTTTATCTCTTGTTCAATTCCCGGCGTGCCATTAGAATAGCTTTCTTTGAATCGAACGTACTCTTTTTTGTATTGCCGAGCAGGTTATGTTGCCCATTCGCACCAGTA
>CAYMYK010000190.1:0-5606 GCA_964394625.1 uncultured Pirellulales bacterium | reverse complement strand
AACTATGAGAACTGGAGTGGCCATTCAAACCTCCAACTACGACCGGGACAATGTCGTAATCTATGAAAACACCTTAGTTGTAGCGTCTTTGCTGTCAGATTTCAATGTTGATTTTTGTGCAGTGACGACCCCACCGCGTGTGGCGAAAGCCAAATGCGTAAGAGCACAAGTGCACAAGTGGCCCCCGCCGGAAGACAGGCGCCTGAGGAGGGTGTGTGCGGCCGGTGTGTGTCAGCTCTCGCTCCAGTTCCTGATGACAAAGCGGACAGCCTCGTCATCCGTGCTTACCTCCCGGAGCGCAGCATCATAGTAGAAGGTGCCGGAGTTCTTCTGGTCATACGTCTCGCCTATAATCGACCCATACATGTCCGACGTATTGTGCAGTATTATGTCCGCGTCGGGGGCGTAGAGCGCCCCGTAGAAATCCGAGTTATTCTTGAACTCAATGTCATCGCAGGTGTCCAGGGCGTACATTTTGAGCTTTGTTGAATCCTCTGTCAGATTATTGAACCCGCTTGAGTTCTTCCCTTCGAGGTCGCCTCCGATATAGAGCGTCAGGGACGAATTGGGATTTATCTTAATCCCTGCTTCGTTACCAAGTGTTATATCGCCGGCGATATACAGCGTTACCGGCCCGCTTATCGTGAGCACCTCGCCGTTCTTGAGGTTGATGCTGTCGTATTTGCTGGAAGTGGTTATCGTATCCGGCTCCTCAATATCGCCCTTGCTCAGCAATGATGCGAGCCATGTCGGAACCGATATTGAAGGCAGCTCCTGCTCCATGGGTGTCGAATATATATCGCCCGTTATATCTGCACCCTGGTCCTTCACTACGATGCTCGGGTCGCCGCCCGCGCCGCACACAACGTCACCGTTAATCACCGAATCGTTCTTAAGCTCCAAAGCGCCGGCCGTCGTGTCCTGCGTCCCTATCTTCAGCAGGTCATCGTCCGCACTGAAATTGATCCAGTCCACGGTCGAGCCGTTTGCCAATACCATACCGTACTTCGTCAAAAGGGCATAATCAAATATGCCTTTAAGCTCCAGGTCGCACGTCACTGTCTTTACAGCCGAGTTACAGGCACCGGTTGACTGCATCGAGTAGCCGCTCCCGATAGTACCCGTGACCTGATAGTCGTACGCCGCGCCGCTGTGAGGCAAATCCTCACCCGTCACCGAAGGAAGCACGCTGCTGTTCCAGGGCTTGACTTTCAGCATCTCGTTCATTTCATAGAGGGCTTTCTCGATTCCCGCATCCGCCGCTGCCCGCGCCAATAGTCTGGTGTTCACGCGAACCGACATCAGCCGCTTGCCTGACCCCATACCCAGAAGCCCCACACCGATTACACACGCTATTGCTATCACAAGAACGGCAAGCGGCATCGCTGAGCCGTTCCTTAATGACCTCGATGATACAAACATCTTTCACCTCATCACTGTAATACCAACGACCGGCTACTGATTATGCAATATAGCCGACGACACCACAGTCACGCTGTCCGAGCCGTCGTCAATCGTAAGCGTCATCTGAATCGACCGACCGCTGTTCTCAAATACACAGCTTGACACATTCTCGCAGATTCTCTGAACCTCGAGCGTCTCAGGCGGGCTCAACTGCCCGTATTCCACGACGAGGTCCCCATTGTCATCGGTGTAGAACTTCGCATACAGATCGAGGACTGGAGAACCGTCCGAGTAATAGTACGCCTCGAAGGCGCTGCCGGATGAATCCATCATCAGCTTGGTCGAGCTGCACTTGCGAACCACGGCCTCGAACGCCCTCCGGGCGCCGAAGCTGTCCGCAACCAGGTTGGAATTCTCCTTGGCGTACATCCGGTTCCAGGCCTGCTGGCTGTCGGCTATCACCAGGCCCATCGCAAAGACTACAATTGTCGAAGCTGCCACCGCAACCATCATCTCGACGAGCGTAAATCCTCGCCGTCCATTTCTGCTCTGATACCTTCGCACCATCTGTCCCGCTCTCTCTCAACAGCAATTCTAATAAGCCGTGTATTTCGTCATGCTAAACGTCCTGTTTGTCTCCGCCGGACTGCCGGCGGCGTGCTTGCTCTGAGACCACGCAACAAGAACGTTAAGCGCTCGAAGCCCCGGACTGATGTTCTTGTAAGACAATGTCACGTAGTATTCATAGTCGTTGGACACCGCCTTGAAGCTCGTCAGCCAGGTAAAGTCCGCCGGCTTGGCAGGGCCGGCGCTGCTGCTCACAGTCAGATATGAGCTGCCGTGGGTTGTCGGGTCATAGCTCAGCGTACCTTCCATACCCTGCCAGCTCTCAGACAGAAGGGCCGCAATACGCCCCGCCGTCGCATCCGTCTCGGCCTTGCGGCAGTCCATCGCTGCGTAATACCGATAGCCCGATATCCCCAAAACAGCCACGACCAGCACAACCGCCGTCGTCATCGTCTCCACAAGACAGAAACCGGATGCGAATCGAGACTTGATTTCCTTTCCTGACATTCGCATTTCCTTACCTGCTTAACTAACTACATCCTCTTTCACACTCCCAGCTCCACAATTAAAGTATAAGAAATACTTCCTCCAAACGGTAATTCATACCCCCGCCTACTCATTGAGATACCCCGCGCCGGCATTCCCGGTCACACAGGCAGGCCAAGCCGTTTTGTCACGCCCAATTCCCACTTTTTATCAGACAGTCCAGTCCCCCACAAAAATACCGACACGCGCGGGCAGACCAGCAAAAATTACAGCAATCCAGGGGTTGTATGTAATTATGTGAGCCAAATAGAAAATGAACCCGTATTTCCCGGATAGTGAGTGGCAGATAGACTGGAATTTGATAGTATAGGGCCTATGGAGACCATTCAAGCCGGTTTTGACTATATCAAACGGGAGAACCGTATGGGCCAAGCACGCGAGGGTGCTCTGAGACTCAATTTTGACCGTAAATTGAAGCCCGAATTTAATGGTGGTCTGCTTGACAAAAACTGCCTCGGAAAAGAAGATTCTTGATTGTTCAAGGTGGTTTTGGCAAGATTATCGACATTGTAATGAGAAAGTTATGTTGTTTAAGCGTTTAAATGGGAAATGTCAGTTTGAAGGAGCAAAGCTATTAGAGCTTACATACAATTGGCAAAGATGGCATTCCTGCTGGCAGTGATTGCAACACCGCTCGCCTGTGCCGGTGAGGAGAAACCCGGATTCTACGTTGAGGGCAGATACCTCTACAGTCCGTGCGGCGAGAAGGTCATGCTTTGCGGCGTTAACGCAATAACGCTCGCCGCCGCCGACAACGGCGCAGCGGCTTTCAGCGAGATTGCCAGAACCGGCGCCAATGCCTGCCGTATCTACTGGAAAGCCGATACGAATATCTCGCTCGAAAGCTTCGAACAGACGATAATCAACTGCATAGCGAACAATATGATTCCCATGCCCGAGTTACACGATGCTACCGGGGACTGGTCCAAACTTCAGCTCTGCGTTGACTGGTGGACAAAGCCCGAGGTGGTGGAGATTATCAGGGATTATGAGAAGTACGTGCTGGTCAACATCGCCAACGAGGTCGGCCGGTGGGAAGTAACGGACGAGCAATTCAAAGACAGCTACGAAGCAGCAGTTAAACAGATTCGCAAGACCGGCATACGCTGTCCCCTCGTCATCGACGCCGCCGGATGGGGCCGGGGCGAGAATTACCTGCTCAATAACGCCCGCTGCCTGATTGACGCCGACCCGCAGCACAACCTCATCTTCTCTTGGCATCCCTGGGACCCCGCGAACTACAGAGAGCGGCCCGGCTCAAAGAAACGTATCAACACGGCCATCGACAAGTCAATAGAGCTGGATATCTGCTTTATCCTCGGCGAATTCTCGCGGTGCGAGTTGCCGTTCAACTGCGACAGAGCGCCACTGCTGTGGCAGTATATGATAGAGTACGCAACGAAGAACGAGATTGGCTGGCTGCCCTGGTCATGGTACTGCTGCGGCGAAAAACCCGACGTCCACTCCATCACCAGTGACGGCATCTTCGGCCACTGGTACAACGAGCCATGGGGCCGGCAGGTCGCGGTCGACGGGGAATACAGCATAAAGAACGTCGCCATAAGACCAGGATTCGTTACTGAAGGCGGCTGCCCGGGGAAACCTGCACTTGCCGTCAAAGGAAATACCTTGAATTAAGCCCGCAAATTCATATAATCACAAGGCGTAAGTCCCGAATCTGTCTGGATTCGTCGGGACGGAATTTTATCGAATAATGTTGATGGAGAAAAAAATGAAAAAGACAATTCTATCTATTTTAGCTGCTGTCACAATGCTGACCTTCATGTCGGGTTGTGGCCCAAGTGCCAAACTTCCCGTTGCCGAGAGACGGGTATTGGTTCGTGATATGGAAACAGAAACCCTTGAAAGACTGTACAAGGATGCTCCTGCCACGAGAAATAAGATAAAGAATGCTGCCGGGTACGGTACTTTTGCCAATGCCAATGTGAATCTGATATTTGTAAGTGCCGGCGGCGGCTACGGCGTCGTTGTCGATAACTCGACAGGGCAACGAACATATATGAAAATGGCATTAGGAGGTATCGGCCTTGGATTAGGGGCTAAGGACTATAGACAGGTATTAATTTTCAATTCTAAAGAAACCCTTGATAAATTTATCGAGAGCGGCTGGGAATTCGGCGGCCATGCAGATGCCGCGGCAAAAGCCGGCGAATCAGGCGGAGAACTCAGCGGAGAAGGGGCGATCGGCTCTAACATCGAGGCATATTCAATGACAGAATCGGGCTTGGCTCTTCAGGCAACCATCGCAGGAACAAAATACTGGAAAGATAAAGACCTTAACTGACAAAAGCCAGTTGTCAAAAGAAGATACAGAGTTTCCTTTAGGTTTTTGTCACCCTGAGCGGAGCCGAAGGGTCTAAAGATTTGTTTAGAGATGTATAATCATTGTTGGATGCAGAAGGATATAGGAGAAATATCATGGATATTCAGACACTAACAACATTTTTTATGTGGTGTACGATTCTGAACGTAGCATTGCTGGTTCTCTCGTCGCTGATCTGTGCCTGTGCCAGAGACTGGGTCTACCGAGCACACAGCAAATGGTTTCCCATTTCCAAAGAGGCCTTCAACGTGGCGATATACTCATTTCTCGGACTGTACAAGATATTGGTCATAACGTTCAATCTTATTCCCTACCTGGCTTTGTCTATCATCGGATAAATTGGACGAGTCCTTCGACTGGCTCAGGATAAATATTGAAGAACCAACCGGAACTTCTTATACAGAAAGAAACAGTCTGTCTTTTCCGTTTTATACAGACTTTATGATCATTGTTGGATTCTTGTAATTTAACCAATTTATAAAATGCGGTTTCACTCGGACGTCCTAAAGGCCGCCGGTTAGCCGCAGCGTTAGGAGCCCGGCTCGCGAATGGATTATAACACCTTCCAGATCGGCTTTTGGCACCCGTTTGGGCCACACAGCAACGAGCCGCCGGAGAAGATTTTAGCGCGCAAGGCTAAGGAGATCGAGGACAACGGCTGGACTCTGTGGTCATTCCAGTATCGCCGGATGCTCGAAGAATGGTACCGCCAGTTGACCATAGCCGCGGCAGGCAAGGTGTTTGT
>CAYMYK010000189.1:0-5637 GCA_964394625.1 uncultured Pirellulales bacterium | reverse complement strand
CCAAGCTCGCTCGAAGGGATTCTCGTCGCGGGCAAATTCGAGAAAACCTGAATTATACCATAGATTATGAACATCAGGGCGAAGCTGCAAAAGCGAGGATGTAAGGCGAGGGTACGGCTGTGGTATATCGGGCTAAGGCGTTGTTCCGGCGGGCTAAGCGGCAATAGCGGAAGCGGCCTGAGCGGGCTATTTAGTAGATTTTCTCATAGGGCCACATAGCCACGCCGCCATCGAGGACTCGAACATTCTCGAAGCCGGCCGCCTTGAGGACAATGGCCGCTTCATAGCCGCGGAGCGAAATCTGGCCGAAGGTGATAATTTCCTTGCCGGCTGGTATTTCATCGAGCCGTCCCCGCAAAGAGGCCAATGGAATCAGCACGGCGCGGGGCAGTCGGACCTGCTCATACTCGCTGGGGCTGCGGACGTCGAGGAAGAAAAAGTCTTTCTTTTCCGCGAGCATTTTTTGGACCTGGGCGGCGGATATTCCGACCATGTGGCCGTCGAGTTTGTTTCTGGCAATATTCGCCGCGGTAATTATGTTGTCCATTGCCGGCGAGTACGGGGGCGCGTAACAGAGGTCGAGGTTGGCGAGCTGGTCGGTGGTCATACCGGCGGTGATTGCGGTGGCGGCAACGTCAATTCTTTTGTCACCGGCGCCTGGGCCGACGGCCTGTGCCCCGAGCAGTCGTCTGGTGGCACTATCGACTACCAGCTTTAGCATAAGGATTTTTGCTGTGGGCATATAATTGGCCCTGTCGGGCGCGGGGGCGAGCGACGTCGTGACTTCGTAGCCGAGCTGCTTTGCCGCTGTTTCAGTGAGTCCGGTTCGTGCAACACAGTAATCGAAGACTTTGCAAACGGTGCTCTCGAGGACGCCGGGAAAGCTATCGTCGCCGCCGCAGAGGTTGATTGCCGCAACTCGTCCCTGCTTGTTTGCGGTGGAGCCGAGTGGGACATAGCAGGGCCTGGCGGTGAGAATGTCGGTGGACTCGACACAGTCACCGGCGGCGTATATGTCGGGGTCTGAGGTTTGCATGTGCGTATCGACCTTGATGGCGCCTGTTTCGCCGAGCTCGAGTCCGGCCTTCTGAGCGAGGGCGATGTTGGGCCTGACGCCGATACCCATTATGACGATGTCAGCCGACAGTGTGCCTTTGTCGGTTACGACGGTGCGGACCTTGCCGTCGCGACCCTCGAAGGACGTGACCTTTGTATTTGTCAGAACCTTTACACCGTTTGATTCGAGGTGCAGCTCGACAAGGCGCGCCATTTCGGGGTCGAGGATACGAAGAGTGTATGGGAGCAGCTCGACTATAGTGACGCGAGAGCCGGTACTGACAAGTGCTTCGGTCGTTTCCATACCGATAAGACCACCACCGACGATGACAACGTCTCTTGCCCTTCCTGCGGAGAGAACATCCTTGATACCCTCGGCGTCTTTGACCCCGTGAAGGCAGAAGATATTGTCGAGGTTGTGTCCTGGTATTAAGGGTCGGACGGGAAAAGCGCCTGTGGCGAGGACGAGCTTGTCGTAGTCGAAGCAGGATTCGTCTGCGGTGGTGAGGTCGCGGACGCACACGCGTTTTTTGCTCCGGTCAATCTCAGTTGCCTCTGTGCGACTTAAAATGCGGACATTTTTGACCTTCTGGAAGAAAACGGCGTCACGGAGAGCGCCCATAGGGGTGCTCATAAGGTCGGAATGGTTTTTGACCTGTCCGGAGATGTAGTAAGGCAGGCCGCAGCCGGCGTAAGAGAGAAACTCGCCTTTTTCGACGACGGTGACGGAGGCGTTTGGTATGAGGCGAATGACCTTCGACGCGACCTTGGGCCCTGCGGTGACGCCGCCGATTATGACGACCTTGAGGGGGCTGGGTTCTTTTGCCTGCTCGATTTGTTTTAGTTCGGCGGCCTCTGCCATGGGCAGCTGGATGTCAATCCGAGCGCCGCCAAGGTCTGCTTTTGCGGTGGTTACGGTTCCTCCAAGCACTTCGACAACGGCCTTGACGAAGGAAAGCCCGAGTCCTGTTCCGGGCCGAGCGGAATCTCTGGCGCCGGGGGCGCGATAGAATGGCTCGAAGACTTTCTCGCGGAGGGATTCGGGAATTCCGATACCTGAGTCTGCGACGGAAAGGCATACGATACTTTCGGCAGGCGTTGTTGAGACAGCGAGGCGAATTCGGCCGTGGGCCGGTGTGTACTTAAAGGCGTTATCCACAAGGGCATCGACCACCTCGGCGAGGATTGGTTCAGTACCCCTGATGTAGGCGGAGCCGGCGCCGGTTTTGAGCTCGAAAGTAACCTTGGACTGGAGGGCTTTTTGTTCATACTTACTCTGAGCTCTTCGGACGATTGCGGCAACATCGGCGAGGCCCTTTCCCGGGCCGTGTCCGGCCAGCGCCGAGACAACGGCGAGCATTCGGCGGACGGTTGCGACGCTTTGTTCGCAGCGGATGTTGGCCCTTGTGACAAGGTCCATCTGCTTCGGCGTCAGAGGGCCTGCGACGTCGCCGGACAGTGCTTTTAGAATCATGCTGATGGTGCTGATGGGCGACTGGAGCTGGTGCGCGACGAGGGAGGCAAACCGGAGTATGTCGGATTCGTCCGGTACGTTCTTCATATCGAAACGGGCCTCGAGACTGTGCTGTTTTGTTTGTGTTTACTTTGCGACTACGGCGTCGATTTCATCGGCGAGGGCGACGGGGTCGATGGGCTTGTCGAGGAACTTCACGACGGGCAGCCAGGTCTCGTCCGGGCCGAAACGCATAGACACAGGTACTTCCTCGTGGATACCGGTAAGCATAATTATCGGCAGCTCGGGACACTGGCTGTGTACCTCGCGGGCGAACTCGAAGCCGGCTGTTTTTGTTTCCATCATAACGTCGAGTATGATTACATCCGGCTTGTTTTCGGTAAAGAGCTGACGTGCCTCCTGTGCCGAGTTTGCGGCCTTTACTTCGTGCCCGTGCTGAGTGATTGCCATTTCACATGTCTTTACGAGATCGACATCGTCATCCACCAGTAAAACGGTTGCCATAACGGCCTCCTTTCGCAAGAGTTCTTGTTGCATCGTGCATTTCACCAGGTACCTCGAGTAATGCGGCAGCACATTTTCCACGCCTTAGGGCCGGTGCCTGGTGGCTTTTCGGGTTCAACATTCCTGCGGCAGATTACCTGAAAGCGAGGGCTTTGTCAACTTTCGGTTGCGGTCTCGTGGTTGGATGGATTTTGCGGGGAATATCCTGCACGGTAACATTGGGCCGGGGCCCGGCAGAAGAAGGTGGACAGTCAGGATTTGGATTTGCGGATGGTCTGAGCGATTGAGTGGAATACGAGTACGAGGCCCAGGCCGAAAAGAATCATATATATCGACAGGTTCTGCGAGATGGTCCCGCCCTTATAGATGGCCCACCAGCCGTGCTCGAACGGGTTGTCGTCGCGGACGAATTCGATGAAGAAGCGGGTTATGCCGTACAGTATGAACATAAGGGAAAATGTGCAGCCGGGGGCGGTCAGGAGCTTTTTGCTATTTGTGCGGCGGGCCTGTTGCGTTCTTCGCCAGAACAGGTAAAGAATAGCACAGAGTACGAAGCCGTTGGCGGATGAATAAAGCTCAGTGGGATGCACGGCTAAGCAGCGGTATTTTCCGCTTCTGACCTGCCGCTGCTGTTCGGCGGTAAGGTCCTTAAAGGGTTTTAGGCCGGAATCGAAATTGCCACTTTCATTGTAATAGCCGAAAAATTCTCTCGGCAGCCGAAGCTGCGGCTCGTACCGGTTTCGGCCCGTGTTGGTCTCAATCTGACTTCGGTATGCCAGTGAGCCGTAAGGAAATCGCACCGCCCACGGCACATCGGCGGGCCTGCCGTAGCAGCAGCCGTTCAGAAAACAGCCGATTCTGCCAAAACCCAGAGCGAGCATCAGCCCGACGGCAAGTATGTCAAGATACCGCCGGACGGGCAGCTTGTGGTATCGAAGGTAGATTGCTATCACCCCGACAGCAGCCAGCACACCGCCTAAAAGCTCCAGACCTCCCTGCCATACCGCAAAGACACCAAGCAAATCGCCCCGGAACCTGTCGAAATAGTGGATAACATAGAAAACTCGCGCGCCCACGACGCCGGCAACGAGCGCATAAAGCGAGGCATTGGTAATCATCTGCGCATCCGGCGTGATGTCCCTGCTCAGGCGCCTGATAACATACACGGCCGCAAGAAAGCCGATGACCATCATCGTGCCGTAGCACTTGACGGTAAGGTGAGTGAAAGGAATTGTGAAAAGTTCCGGGTGCATTTTATTAGCGTTTAGCGTACAGCGTACAGCGTTCAGCTCGTCTCTGTGCCTGCATTGGTTCTTCGCTACTTGATTTGCGTGATATTGTTTTTTTCATCGAGCACGACAACTTTGGGCTTTATTTTTTCCGCTTCGTCGGCGGTGCAGTAGGCAAAGCTGAAAATGATAACGGTATCGCCTTGTTTTATCAGCCGGGCCGCGGCGCCGAGGATAACTACCCTGCCGCTGCCGGCCTCGTCGGCGACGGCGTATGTCTCAAGACGGCTGCCGCTGTCGAGGTCCGCAACGAGGACCGCCTCGTACGGCATTATGCCTGCTGCATCCATTAAATTCCTGTCAATAAGAATGCTCCCGGCATAATGCAGCTTTGTCTCGGTGATTCTTGCGCGATGCAACTTGCTTTTTAATACCTTGATAAACATAGTTATCCTTCAAACAGCATATTCTTTCCGACAGCTATTCTATATCATTTGCAGGATGTGTCTATGAGAATATTGCCGAATAAAGAAAGTAATCCTGCGAGTCCATGGAAAGGAATTGATAGGACGTTAGCGGGTTGAAATGTTATCAGCGTAAGCGAAAGGTCTTCAAGTCTATCTCCTTGACAGCTTTATAGTGCTTAGTGTTGCCGGTACAGAAAGTGGTCTGGTTCTCGACCGCTGTAGCAGCCAGCAGGGCATCGGCAAGACACATACCAACTTTGAGGCAGTATTCTTCCATATACACACAGGCGCGATGCCCGATGTTCTCTGTCAGCGGCAGCATCCTGAAGTCCAAATCCTTTATAAACGACCTGATTAGAGTCAGCTCATTCTTGTCACGAGCACCCTGCAAAAGCTCCATGTAGCTAACCGCTGAAATTTCCCGCCTCGGCGCTTTCTCAAGAATGTCGGCCGCCTTTGTATTTCCTCGCAAATACCATATCAGTATGTCGGTATCAAACAGCATCGAACCGTCCTTTACGCATCTTGCGCACCACCTTTGCAACATCCGCCAGGTCTTTTCTGCCTTTCCAGAGTCCAAAGGCCCTGTGCTTGTGAAAATCGGCGCTTTGCGATAAGCCGAACGGGATAATCTTCGCTTTTTCCCTGCCTCGATACGTGAGAGTTACCTGCTCATTT
Source organism: uncultured Pirellulales bacterium (assembly GCA_964394625.1). Classification (GTDB taxonomy): domain Bacteria; phylum Planctomycetota; class Phycisphaerae; order Sedimentisphaerales; family Anaerobacaceae; genus JAUVYV01. The sequence goes on along the minus strand of CAYMYK010000189.1, from coordinate 229 downwards.
TTATCAAGAGCTTTGAGAATCTCCCGCATACGCCTTCTCAGGTCTAATATCGATGCCTTCATAACCAACCCTTTCACTGTAGTGTACAGTTAAAGTGTACACTACTATCGTCCAAACATCAAGCTAAAAATAGCTGAAACCCTGAAATTTTTCAAACATAATCGGGTGTATCAATAAGTTATACCGGCGTTTCAATATGCTTATCCACTTCCAGCCGAGACGATAACGT
>CAYMYK010000188.1:0-5750 GCA_964394625.1 uncultured Pirellulales bacterium | reverse complement strand
CGCAATCTTGGATAGATGCAAGACAAACTTTTTATTCAGCACTGACCGACCCCGATTCACTCTGGCGGGAATATTGGCTCGCTGCCACATTTCTGGAGGTAGGCTCTGTGCTGCACATGATGGAAGATATGGGTGTGCCAGCACATACGAGAAATGACTTTCTTTTTTCACATTACCGACCAGCACTCGGATTTGGTAACCCTTTCGAGGGTTGGGTCGAGGAGCAAATTGAAGATAGTGGCGGGCAGTGTCCCTGGTCGGGGGCCGGGCCTGTTGTCTTCGATAAATTAGCCGGGTATTTCGATGCGGATTCGTATGCGGGCGGCTACCTCGGTGACGGGATTACTCCGCCGGAAGGGCTGTGGGGACTTTCGGAATGTACAAATTATCAGTTTCTCTCGTTTAGCACGATGTTCGGATGCAGCGGCGTCAAGTATCAGTTTCCGCACCCGGCCATAGAGCATACATCGCAACTTTTCATGCCGGTGCCTGCCGGTTATAAAATATATTTCGATGGCTCCAACTACGGAGTAACCCATCTTGCCCGCGAGTCATATAGTTCTTATAAAGCGTACGGTTATGGTGCTGTTGGTCTTGTAATCGACAGCACGAATACCACGGATGATGTAAATGTGTTTGTGGATTACGCCAATATAACCATCCCGCGGACTATCGATTACGCAACGGGCCTGATTAACTATTTTTTCCGGGGGCGGCTGAGTGCAGAGCCGAATTGTGTAAATCCCGACTGTAACCAGGTAGAGCTGGTCATTACCAACGACTCGAGTAACTCCTCAGTACCGCAAATGCTAAAAGGCGGCGAATTTGTGCTTTATTGGGATGACGAAGAAGGCGCCAGGTCGCAAATAACCGGATTTACCGTCCCCGGCTGGGACTCGAGCAGCATGCTGGCTTTCGGCCAATCTGTGGCCGGACAATTCACAAGGCCTGCACCCTCGCAGCCCCATCAAATAAGCAGATACATTCTGGTCTATAAAGGTCAAATCAGTCAGAATCCAGCCGACGGCGACCCCGACGACTCGAATGCAATAGCAACGTGTATTTTCAGCCCTCCGGTACCGCCGCCCGACATTACAAATATAACGCCCGATATGGGACATCCGGGGTCGGTGCTGCTTGTAGAGGGCTCGGGTTTTTCGGCGACACCGGCTGAAGACGTAGTGCGTTTTGAAGATGTCAACGGCCTTTATCCGGACGTCTATGGTAATGTGCTCAGCGCCGACGGCAACGGGACGTGGCTGACGGTAGAGCTGCCGTTTTTTGACGTATGCGATATCGACTACTTTTGGACTTACACGACCGTAACCGTGGACGAGAAAACCAGCGCAGCCTATGACTTTCGGCTGACCAATTACATCTGGTGCACGATAGCACTGTGGGATGGTGGTGAGGATATCGACGACGAGTTCGACCTTTACATTAACGACGAGTATATCACCACGTCATATCTGGATCCGCCGAGCGACCCGACCGTTGTCGAAATAGGATTTTGGTACGAGGATGGATACGATTTTGTCGATACGTATCTTTACGAAAGCTACGGCACGGCAGGCGGTACGCTCGGTATCAGTATCGTGCCCTATATAGAGAGGGTTGTGGCAAACAGGTGGAACAGCGCTTCAGGCGCTGCGGAATTTATCTATGACAATTTGTATTCCGGGCCTTACAGCGATTATTTCGGCAGCAGTCTTCTAGAGATACCGGACGACGGGATTGAACTGGACGTCTACCCGAGTTTAACCTACACTGGTATGGAACAGTCGCGATCAACGACTCAAACGATGGGCATTGTGGAAGAAAGCACCGGTAATGATTCTACTTCTTCTATACGTGAAGCCCGCGGTAAACCTGGTTTTGTTGATGCAGTTCAAAGAACTTACGAGCCTGCGAAAGTTCACAAGAGGAGCAGGAAAAGAATGGAAAGTAACAGCAGAACAAGAAGATGATACGATAAAAATCAATTGACTGTTTTCTTACTTTTTCCGCCTCAGAATTTTGGCGAAGACGCAATACGAGAGATGAATTATGGGAGTTCGAAAATATAAACCGACGAGTCCGGGTCGCAGACATGGTTCAGTGAACGACTATGCGGAGCTGACCACGACCAAGCCGACCAAATCGTTGTGCAAACGGATAAAGAAGACCGGCGGCAGGAACCACAGCGGGGTTACGACAGCCCGATTCAGGGGCGGCGGGGCGCGAAAGATATACCGTCTCATCGACTTCAAGCGTAACAAGGACGGCGTACCGGCGAAGGTGGCGACGGTCGAATACGACCCGAACAGAAACTGCTTTATATCTCTGCTGCATTATGCGGACGGGGAAAAGCGTTACATCCTCGCTCCGTTAGGTGTCAAGACCGGGGACATAGTTGAGAGCGGCGTCTCGTGTGAGCCGCGGTTGGGCAATGCGATGGCTTTGGATGCGATACCGAGCGGGCTTGAGATACATAATATAGAAATGATTGCGGGCCAGGGCGGCAAACTTGTTCGCGGGGCGGGCAACGCCGCGAAAATTGTCGCCAAGGAAGGCAACTGGGTCACAATCGTCCTGCCCAGCGGTGAGATGCGGATGGTTCGTAAGGAATGCAGGGCGACAATAGGTCGGCTGAGCAATCCGGACTATCAGAATATCAAGCTCGGCAAGGCCGGTCGAAAACGTCACATGGGCCGTCGTCCTCACGTCAGGGGCAAGGCGATGAACCCGGTCGCCCACCCGATGGGCGGCGGCGAAGGCAGAGCCAACGGCGGTCGAGACCCGTGCTCGCCGACCGGGGTGCTCGCAAAAGGCGGCAAAACGAGAAATCCGCGTAATCCCAGCAATAAAAGGATTATTCGAAGGCGCAAGAACAAGAGACAGGGACAGTTGGTTCTCTAAGGTGGTTAGTATAGGAAACTTGAGGAAATCAGATGGGTAGGTCCCTTAAGAAAGGCCCATACGTTGACGAGAAGCTTTTTGCAAAGGTCATCAAGCAGACCGAGGCCGGCACGCGCGAGCCGATTAAGACGTGGGCGAGAAGATGTACGGTTATCCCGGAGTTTGTCAGCTTTACGTTTATGGTGCACAACGGCAAGCTCTTCCACAAGGTGTTTGTAACCGAGGATATGGTCGGTCATAAACTCGGCGAATTTTCACCTACCCGGACGTTCAAGGGACATTCGAGTAAGAGAATAAAGTAGTATTTACAGGTTTAGATGCGGTAAGCGAATAGCAATGTTGAGTGCTCGTAAGTTAAAAGAGATATGTGACAGGCAGGAAGCAGGCGTAGAGCAGTTGGCCGGGCAGCTTGTCCGTGGCGGTCTCGATAGGAAGGCGGCCGCAGCCGCGGTACGGAACTGGCAAAAGGGCCTGTTCAAGCCGATACCTCGGCGTGAAGATATGGAACGGCTGGCGGCTGCTCTTGGTGTTGACGTGAACGACCTTTCGGACTGGCGTTCGTCGTATAAGTATGCCCCGCTTTCTGCCAGGAAGGCCCGGTTAGTAACCGAATTGGTAGCCGGACGAACCGTTCAGGATGCGATGGACACCCTGAAGTTCACAAGAAAGCGAGCCGCCGTAATGGTTGACAAGGCACTGAAGGCGGCGGTTGCGGACGCGGACGAGCAGCAGGCGGACGTCGAGAATCTGTATGTCAGTGAGGCGCGTGTCGATGAAGCGGGCGTTCGGATTGGCACAAAAAGATGGATACCGAGGGCCAGAGGCAGAGCCGATACGATTCGTAAAAAGGCGTGTCATATATATGTGGCCGTTACGCAGGCCTGAATCAGCGGGCATTTGTAAGATAAGCGAAAACTAATTATGGGTCAGAAGACGTCGCCAATAGGTTTCAGGACGGGAATAACCAGGCCCTGGCAGAGTACCTGGTATGCTTCGAAGGCGGACTACGGCATTTTTCTTGTCGAGGACCAGAGGATACGCGAGTACGTTGACAAAAGGTACAACCGCCGGATGCCGAAGGGGGCGGTTTCAAGAGTAGAAATAGTCCGAACCCGCAATGAGGTCAAGGTAACGCTTCGAAGCGCCCGGCCCGGGGTTGTGATTGGTCCGCGAGGCGGCGAAGTGGATAAGTTCCGCGAAGAGCTGGAGCTGTTGACCGGTCGAAAGGTAAACGTCAATGTAATTGAAATAAAAGAGCCCGACCTGGACGCGACTCTGGTGGCCGCGTCGATTGCCGAGCAGCTTTGCAAGCGGGCATCATTTCGGCGCACGATGAAGCAGTACTGTGAATCGGCTATGAATGCCCGCGCCAAAGGCGTCAAGATTATATGCTCCGGACGGCTGGCCGGCTCAGAAATGGCCCGGCGTGAAACCCAGAAGCTCGGAAGTATCCCGCTGCATACCCTTGATGCCGACGTTGACTACGGCGTTGCGACGGCGAGGACAACATACGGAGCGGTCGGCGTCAAGGTCTGGATTTACAAGGGTAAGTTCGGCGAAGAGGATGAAACGAGACATCAGCCCAGGCGCCGAGCGCCGAGGCGTTCGGCGGGCCAGCCGCGCTCGTCAAAACGCACGGCAGGCAGGCCTGGTCCGGCACCAAGACGTAAATCCGCACAGAGACAAACACCGGACAGCAGGCCGGCGCCTAAAAGCGAACCGCCGGCGGCACAGACGCAAGCGTCTCCGACAGAGCCGCAAAGCCCCGAACAGAGTAAGGATTAACCGACGAGACCCGGGTGTTTATAGACCTGGTCTTCAGAAGGGTCTGAGAAAATGGCAATGATGCCGAAAAGAGTTAAGTACCGCAAGAGCCAGCGAGGCAGGATGAAGGGTAAGGCCTGCCGGGGCAATTACGTTGCGTTTGGCGAGTACGGTTTGCAGGCATTGGAAATGAGCTGGATAACGGCCAAGAATATCGAGGCCGGTCGTGTTGCGGCGACGCATTTTCTTCACCGTGGAGGCAAGGTATATCTTCGCGTGTTTCCGCACAAGCCGGTCAGTTCGAAGCCGTTGGAGACGCGAATGGGCAAGGGCAAGGGCGAGCCGGAGTTCTGGGTCGCCAGAGTCAGGCCGGGAACGGTTATGTTTGAGATAGGCGGCGTTGCGGAGGATGTGGCCAAGCAGGCGCTCGTGCGCGTCGCTCATAAAATGCCGATAAGGTGCAAGTTTGTCAAGCGAAGGCATTCGTTGTAGTAAGGGATTGTTTTGATGAAAGCACGGCAGTATCGAGAGATGGGTCCGGACGAATTGGAGAACGAGCTTGAAGAGCTCCAGAGGCATCTGTTTGATTTGCGGGCACAGGCCGTTACCGAGAAACTGGAAAACTCGAATGCCGTCAAAAACGTCAAGCGTGATATTGCGAGGATTAAGACGATAATCCGGGAAGGACAGCTCGCAGCCGGGTGACACTCGTCGCCGACGGGCAGAGGTTGTAATTTGCCGGGGGCAGCCGGCAGGTAAGGAAGTTGTAAATGCAGCAGGGCAAAGTGAAAACGATAAATGCAGTTGTCGTCAGCACGGGCGGCGACAAGAGTATTAGTGTCTTGATAGATTACAAGGTCAGGCACCCGAAATACGGGAAATACGTGCGGCGCAGGACGAAGCTGCGTGTGCACGACGAGCGCAATGAGGCGGGCCTCGGTGACGTTGTTGAAGTATCCAAATGCAGGCCTTACAGCAAAACGAAGAGCTTCCGTCTGGTTCGAGTCGTACAAAAGAAACTAAAAACTTCGGGCTAATAATACCATCAAGCTAAAGGATTTATGAAATTTTGCCGGAAAACATTTTTG
>CAYMYK010000187.1:0-5836 GCA_964394625.1 uncultured Pirellulales bacterium | reverse complement strand
GGGCAGCTTGGCTAGCTCCCTCTCGTAGCTTTTCTTCATCGCCAGTGAATTGGCCAGTTCTTCCTTAAGAACGCCCTTTATCACCTTCATTTGTCGTTCCCTTCGCGGGCAAGTAGTTACCATACACTCCGCAGTTTATGATACAGTGTATGGTAACCGAAGTCAACAGGTTACCATACACCAGCGGAGATCTTGGCTTTTGTATGGTAACATCCTGCCCCGTTTGCCTCTGCGGATGCGGCTTGTCTTTCTCTACAAAAACAACAAGTGGCTCAACGTTAGTCCGCAGGAGCTTTACAATTTCACCGTCTGGGTTGCGCAAAGCCCGGCGGCAGTGAAAGACGAAACCGTCCTCGCAATCGAAAAATTCCTCAGGACCTATCTGACGGGCCTTTCGAGATAGGCTGCCGTATCTATTAGCACACCGGCGACTTGTCTTCCGGCGATGGTTGCGGTTATAATACCGGCTGTTATGAGGGTACTGGTTTACGGCGCCGGTTCGGTTGGATTGGGTCTGGGCAGTTTCCTGCTGAAGGCCGGCGCCGATGTTACGTTTATAGCCAGGCCGCAGACGGTGGCCGCATTGAAGCAGGCCGGCTTGGTAAGGACGGGGATATTCGGTGAGTTTCGGGCCGGGCCGGGCGGTTTCACTGCGGTTGAACGGCTCGACAAGGTAGAAAACGGAACATTCAATTACATTCTTGTCTGTACGAAGTCGTTTGACTCGGCCTTTGCGGCTGAGGATTTGGCGGGGCATCCTGAAGTTTTTGCCGAGGGGACAAAGATTGTTCTCTGTCAGAACGGCTGGGGCAATGCCGAGAAGTTCACCGCCCGTTTCCCGCCGCAGCGTGTGTACAGCGCCAGGGTGATTACGGGCTTTACCCGGCACAGGCCGAACGAGGTCGAGATAACGGTTCACGCGGACGCAATACATATCGGCTCACTTTTCGGCTGCCCGCTGCCGGACGTCAAGCCGCTGGCGGCGGCGATTGAAGACGGGGATATTCCCTGCGTTACAGTGCCTGATATTGAAAAGGACCTGTGGGCGAAGATGCTGTACAACTGTGCGCTGAATCCCCTGGGGGCGATTTTAGACGTGCCTTACGGTGCACTGGCCGAAAACGAGCTTGCTCGAGAGCTGATGAACCGCCTCAGCGGGGAGGCCTTTGCGGTGATGAGCGCCGCCGGTTACGAAACGCACTGGTCTTCGGCGGCGGATTTTCTGGATGCGTTCTACGGCGAAATGCTCCCGCCGACGGCGGGGCACAGGTCCTCGATGCTGCAGGACATAAAGGCAGGGAAAAAGACCGAAATCGACGCGCTGACCGGGGCTGCGCTTGCTCTGGCGGGCAGGGATAAGATGGAAATCCCCTACAGCCGTGTGATATATTGCCTGGTGAAGTATATGGAATCACGCCACATTTAAGTTGTTGCACTTGAGGGGCTATAGTGTATAATGCAGAATCGTGTTGGTGGGTGACAACCAGAATGGAGAGTTGATGCACAGCGCAAAAACCCTTTCCTGCCGGGCCGGGGGGCTTAGCAAGGGGGCAGGGCTTGACAAGACGCTCAGGAAATGGGCATAATGTTACCGATTTTACAGGGGCTTCTGTTATGAAGATTACAAAACGCAAACCAACGGGGCGCGAAGTGGATGCCGCGGCGATAGAGCGGCTCGAAGAGTTTCGAAGGAAGCTGCACGCCGATAATGCGTCTGCGGCGCGCAATGCGGCGTCGAACCTGTCGTGGCTTCAGGAAGATGGATACGAGATACTTGAAGAGGGCCTCTTGAAGGGGACATCGCGAGTGGCGCAAGCCGCGGCTGCATACGGGCTTCGCAAGATGCGCGGCAGAATGAAGAAAAAAGCCGTGGAGCTTCTTGAGCAAGGCCGAAAAAGCCGCAAGAAAGGTGTCAGCGAGGTATGTGCTTATGCCCTCGAGCTGATGGCGCAGCGCAAGAGCGCCGAGCCGCAGGCCGAGCCCGGCAATCAGCAGGGCGGTCAGACGCGGAAGAAGAGGAAGAAAAAAAAGAAAAAGAAAAAACGGCCTCCGGTTTTGTTACGAGGTCGCGCCGGCGGTAACACCGGCGGTCTCGGTCGCAGCGGCGGTATGAATCGCAGCGGCAATCGTGGTTTGGGCCGAGGCCCCGGCCGGGGGCGAAACCGATAGTGTTTTGTCTTGCCCTTTGACCCATGCGAAGGCATAAGCAACTGATTATCGTCATGATGATAATTGCCCTCGTCTGTCCTCAACCGGCATTGGCTCTGATGGAGTCCAAAGCTCGGATAGCCGGCACTGAATTGCAATTTGTCACTATCGGCCCCGGCACATTCATGATGGGTTCGGACTCAGGCGACGGCGACGAAAGACCTGTCCACAAGGTCACTATCGACTACTCCTTTGACATCGCCAAGACCGAAGTTACCGTCGCTCAGTTCAAGACATTCGTTGAGGCAACCGGCTATGAGACCGATGCTGAAAGACAGGGAGGGATATTCTACTGCCCATGTCCCGACCAATTGGGTTATGCTCGAGGCCGTAACTGGCAGGATACGGGTTTTGACCAGACCGAAGACCATCCGGTATGCTGCGTAAGTTTCAACGATGCAAAAGAATTCTGCAAATGGCTCTCGCAGCAAAGCGGCCATCACTTTCGTCTCCCGACCGAAGCAGAATGGGAGCACGCCTGCCGTGCAGGAACCACCAGTGACTACGCCGGCGACATAAGACAAATGGCATGCTTTGACATGACGACTCAGGGACGGACTAATCCCGTCGCACAGAAAAAGCCAAATCCCTGGCAACTCTACGATATGCACGGCAATGTCTGGGAATGGTGCGAGGACATATACTATTGGCAGTATTACAATGCACCGACTAATGGAAGTGCCAATTTGACACCTGAAGTTCCCGCCGCCGGCGCATCACGCCGTGTCCTTCGAGGCGGCGCCTGGTGCAGCCCCATGACCTCATGCACCAGCTCATTTCGACGTCCTGCGCCTTGTGCGTTCAAGGAAACAGGCACTGGTTTCAGGGTTGTATGCTCCAAGAGCCCCGCCGTGGCGAAGTCGAGCGTGACTGTCTCTCCGGTAAACAAGGCGACCAAATTTCCTGCACGCAACAGCAGCCCGCCGTCAACAGTCGCGCTCACAGTAGGTGATATCGAATTTGACTTTGTACGTATTGACCCGGGTACGTTCGTTATGGGAAACGACAGTGGCTATATTGATAGATACGGCTGGACATACGAATTGCCTAAGCACGAGGTTACCATTGGCTACAGTTATTATATGGGTGCGACTGAGGTGACTCTCGATCAGTTCGACCTGTTTGTAACCGATACCGGCTATGTCACCGACGCTGAAAAATATGGCTTTGCCTTTACGTGCATGCCCGACGGTGCAGCTTGGCATTACGAAATGCTCATAAACTGGCGTTTTCCCGGCTTCGTGCAGACCGACAGCGAGCCGGTGACGCATATAACTTGGTACGATGCAGTCGCATTTTGCCGGTGGCTCAGCGGGAAAACAGGTCGAAATATTCGCCTGCCCTCCGAAGCCGAGTGGGAGTATGCCTGCCGAGCGGGGACCACGGGCGAATACGCCGGCAAACTCGACGAGATGGGTTGGTGCCTGTGGAACTCGTATTTCAAAACGTATCGGGTTGCTCAGAAAAGGCCCAATGCCTGGGGACTTTATGATATGCACGGCAACGTCTGGGAATGGGTACTGGATATGTGGAACCCCGATGCCGATGCTAACGGTCCCCCGAGCGACGGCTCCGCGTGGCTCACGTCGCCGCGTTACGATTGCGGCATTACGCGAGGCGGTTCTTTCGGCAACCCACCCTGGCTGTGTCGCTCATACATCCGTATGAAGACTACATTGGGTCCACGAGCGCACTACAACAATGGCTTTAGACTCTTAATGTCACTCGGTTCTCTGCAAAAAATTGCTCGGTAGCAGGGCTTGTCCGCCGTCTTGTATGGCGGACTGTGGCCCGCGCGGCTAACTCCCGGCCGCCTCGAGCTCTTCCTTGGGTCTGTGCCTCCATCGGCGGTGCAGCCACCAGTACTGGCTTGGGTCTTCGCGCACGAATTGCTCGATTGCCTTGGTATATTCGGCGGTGAGCCAGTTGAGCGGGTCGGTTTTGCCCGCCCAGTCTTCAGGTGAGATGATGCGGTTGATGCCGATTTCGAAGAAGAAGCGGTTCTCGATTCTTCTGCCGTAGCCGACGGCGACGGGGATATTTTGCGTAACAGCAAGCAGGGCAATGCTTTTGTAGGTGCTGGCCTTTCTGCCGAAAAAATCGACGAAGATACCCTTTGAGCCGGCGTCCTGGTCGGCGATGAAACACAGTGTGGCGCCGGAGGCGAGCAGCCGGGGCATAAGTTCTGCGGCGCCTTTTTTGTCGATGATGTTCTGGCCGACCCGCCGGCGGACGCCGTAAAGGTATTTGCTGATGAAATGGTTGTCGAGGGGCCGGGCGATGCTGTAGATGTTAAACCCGAACAGGCCGAGCATATAGCCGAGGATTTCGAAATTGCCGTAGTGAGCGGCGATAAAGATAAATCCCTTGCGTTCGTGGCAGAGCCATTTGGCCCGTTCGGCGTTCTTGAAACGTGAGTAGAGCCGCCAGTTTTGCTTTTTGACAAGGCGGGGCGTGAAAATTACATCGACTGCGAGCATAGCAATCTGCTCGAAGCATCGCCTGGCAGTTGTTTCGTACCAGTGCCGGTCTTTTTCAGGGTAGCTTGCGGACAGGTTTTCGAGGGCGCGTTTTCTGCCGCGGTGATAGTATTTCCAGAGCAGCCGGCCCAGAAAACGGGCGAATTTAAGGTTTGCCTCAACGCTAAAAAGACAGACGAAGATTACCAGGATGCGCAGGGAGATGTACGTGAGAAAATCGACGAGGGGATTTCCCCTTTTCTTCTTTTTCCTTTTCCTGACGAACAGCGACTCAGCCATAGCGGGCGATTTTATGGTGTTGGCGACGGTTGTCAAGCGTTATGGGTTCTTGAGACGGCGGGTGAGGACGGGTGCGTTGCAGCAATTTGAGCAGTGGCTCGGTTTCGGTTTGCACTTTTTTTCGATTTGAGGTATTATATGCGGTGAGCCGGGCCGGTGATTGTGTGGGTATTGATGAGGAGATTTTTTAATCGTGAGGTGCCTTTGATGGCGGATGTTGTTGATGATGACGAGATACTTGAGCTTGCGATAATGAGGGAGATAGATGCGAATCGCTTATACCTTGCAATTGCAGCGAGGGTTGAAGATGCCGGGCTGCGCAAAGTATTGGAGGAATTAGCGGCGGAGGAGCTGGAGCACAAGGCGAAGCTGGAGCTTGAGGTGATGAAGTCCGGCAGGGTGGTTGTGGCCACCGGACAGGAGGATGATGACGAGGAGCTTATGGGCCAGCCGGAACTGCCGAAAGCACAGATTGATATGAGCTACAGGGAGCTGCTTTTGATGGCAATCCAGAAGGAGCAGACGTCGTTTCGGCTGTACGTGGAGCTGGCGGGACGGGTCAGTGATGCGAATTCGAAGAATATACTTCTGGCGTTGGCGGAGGAGGAGGTAAAACACAAACAGCGATTCGAGAGGGAGTACGACAGAATCCTGAAGGAAGGTTAAGTAGCCGGCTCAAATAGCGACGGCTGGTTTGAGATTGCGAGAAACGAGGGCGGCCGGAGCAGGGGAGCAGGAGAACAGGGGAGCGGGAAGTGAGGATTGTCGATTGTTGGGTGGCGGGATAGAAGTCTGTCAAAATTATTTCAGTGGGTTGTCATCTCTGAAAGCGTGTCGTTTGTCAAGTACGCCACATAATTATTCCTCGA
>CAYMYK010000186.1:0-5933 GCA_964394625.1 uncultured Pirellulales bacterium | reverse complement strand
CTTCGGCGGCGAGACTCATAGCGACGGACGGGATTTTCAGGAGTGTTCCTTCCATAGCGGCGGCGACGGTTCCGGAGTAATAGACGTTTATTCCTGCGTTTGCTCCGTTGTTGATACCCGCGACGAGAAGCTCGATGGGCTCTTCGCAAAGCTGCATTGCGGCTAATTTTACGCAGTCGGCCGGTGAGCCCTGCACGCTGAAGCCGGTGAAGCTCCCATTGATATTGACCCGGTTGCAGACGATGGGTTTTTTGAATGTGATGCTGTGGCTGGCGCCGGAGTGGCTTTCAGCGGGTGCGACGACGGTTACATTGCCGAGAGCAACCAGCTCTTTGTAGATTGCCACCAGCCCAGGTGCGAAGATCCCGTCATCATTTGTAAGCAGTATGTTCATGTTTCGTATCTCGTATTGCGTATTGCGTTTTACGCCGTCTTAGACGATTAGTGTGGATGGTCAACAATTGAGGATTGTATTGGGTTTGGCGGTACGTGTCAATCGGCTTCGAGCAAAGGTGCTCTCGATAGGGCGGCTGTTAGTTTTTCGTGGTCGAGGACAACAAGGCGTGCGCCGGCTTCGACGAGCCGGAGTATGTCAGCGACGTGTTGGCGTTCGGCGGGAGATTTTGTATAATCGCGTGCGGGTTTTTTTAAGGAGAGTTAATATGCTAAAGGACGTTGTTTTAGTGTGGCTGCTGATTGCAGTCAGCGGGGGGATGTGCGTTGGAGGTGAGCAAGTTGTTCAGGTCAAGGGGGTGTTTCCGAGTATGGCGGTTTATGCGCCGGGGGTCGGCAGTGACAGCGAGACGGGGATTGGTGCGCTTATACCCTGGGGCGATAAGCTTTGGGCGGTCGGGTATGTTGCGCATATCCAGGGAGAAGGTATCGGATTGTATGAAATCAGCGATGATATGACGATGCGCAAACATCCCGCTTCGGTGACGGGTACATACGCAAACCGGATGGTGCACTGGGAGAGTAAGCAGGTGTTTATCGGCCCGCATGCGATCGACCCGAATGGGAATGTGCGGACTATCGAGGCGATTAAGGGGCATCGGCTTACGGCGACGATGCGGCATCGGACGGAGCCTGCGGATAAGGTTTATTTTCTGACGATGGAAGGACTTTTCTTTGAGGTGGATGTCAAGACGTTGGAGGCGAAGCAGCTTTTCAATCTTGTAGAAGAGCTAAAGATACCGAAAGGCGCTCAGCCGCATTTTAAGGGTGGGCATACGGCGCAGGGGAGGGTTGTTGTTGCGAATAATACTTATGAAGAGCCGGAGTTTTTGGGGCGGCGTCAGGCGGGGTATCTTGCGGAGTGGATGGGCAAGGAATGGAAGGTTGTTGAGCGGAATCCATTTGTGGAGGTATCGGGTAAGCAAAATCCGAGGGTGGGGGAAAGGTACGGCAATACGCTTTATGCGACGGGGTGGAATAAGTCGTCTGTGATACTGCGGGTGCTGCAGGACGGGAGGTGGAGCAGGTATTTGCTGCCGAAGGCAAGCCATTCGTTTGACCATACGTGGAATACGGAGTGGATGCGGATACGGGAGTCGCAGACGGAGCGGTATCTGATGGATGTGCACGGGATGTTTTATGATTTGCCGCCGATGGTTTATGAGGGTAAGGTCTGGGGGATTCGGCCTGTGTGTACGCATCTTCGGATAGTGCCGGATTTTTGTCACTGGCGGGGGATGTTAGTTTTGGCCGGCGACCAGACGGATAACGCGGTTGGTCAGCCGCAGAGCGGGCTTTGGTTCGGTAATATCGATGAGTTGTGGAGCTGGGGCAAGCCGGCGGGCTGGGGCGGACCGTGGTGGGAGGAAAAGGTCGAGGCCGGGCAGGTAAGCGACCCGTTTTTGATGACGGGATTTGATAATAAGGTCGTTCATATTGCGACAGGGGGCGACGGCGGAGCGAAGTTTACAGTCGAGGTTGATTTTTTGGGCAATGGCTCCTGGTACAAATACGAATCGTTTTCTGTTCCGGCGAAGGGATACGTGCATCACGAATTCCCGGATGGCTTTAGCGCCCACTGGGTGCGCGTGAAGGTGGACAAAGCGTGCACGGCAACGGTATATTTTATGTACAATTAGTTAGCGTTCGGCGGACAAAGGGGAGAGGTTAAATCTTGAGGGAGTGTTGTTGACGAGGTTTTCGTTTTTGGCGACGGCATAGGTGCGGATAAGGTCTCCGGTGACATTGTTTATGGTTTAGAACATGTCGAGGATGGGATTTATACCAACGGCGAGAGCGACGATGACGGCGGCAATCAGGCAGCCAATCACTAAATACGGCGCAGACCGCATTAACGCCGCCAGAAGTGCGTTCAAAAATACCGACAGATGTTCCATTTCTCTTCAGCCAATACTAAACCTGGGCGCGCGGGTAAAAAAATTGCTTGTTACATTACAACACACTTGAACATAAGCTAACATTTTGTACAATCACATACAAGACGAATTTTAAGAGCCGTTATCGGATTGTTCAAAGTTCGTTCAGAACATAAGATGGTTGGATAAATTTAACAGGATAAGGAGGTTACGATGCTAAGTAGTGAGAAAACGAAGTTATTTGTTGTTGTGGCATTGAGTGTGCTCTGGTCGGTCGGTGCTGTGCTCGGGGAAAATGTAATACAGACCGAAAACGCCAGGCCGGGCACGACGGATTGGATATTGACGAAGGTTAAACGGCATGACGATGAGTGGTATGACCTTGGGTGGAATCGCCGAAAACAAATCGAAGGTTACTGCTCCCATACGAGTATCAGGGCTGGAGAAACGCTTAAGGTATTTGTGAACACCGACCCCGCTGCGCGATACACGGCCGATATATACCGCATGGGCTATTATGGTGGTAAAGGAGCGCGCTTGATGCGGTCGATTGGGCCTTTTCAGGGAGTTACTCAGCCCGAGCCCAAGGACGGCGAAAGAAATCTGATAGAATGTAAATGGAGCGAAGGTTTCAGCATAAAGATTCCCCAAGACTGGGTTAGCGGTGTCTATCTTGGTAAGCTCACTGCATTCAGAGATACCGGACACGTCCCCGATGCAGGCCGGACCTTCGAGTGCTACGTAATATTCATTGTGCGAGACGACCGTAAGGCCGATTTAATGTTTCAGTGTTCCGATATGACATGGTTGGCTTACAACCGATGGCCAAAATGGCGGTCGATGTACGATACTGCAAAGGATCGCTGGAGTTCAACCGCAGAAACCGGTTATTACGTGAGCTTCGACAAGCCTTATGGGATATTCTGGAACGGTTTTCCGGCAGGTTTTGTTCCTCTATCGAACGGCTCCGGAGAATTTCTAATGACTGAGCATCCGCTGGCATTCTGGCTGGAAAAGGAAGGATATGATGTGACTTACATCTCGAACGTCGATACACACGCAGACGCGAAAGGTCTGCTTCGAGGCAAGGTATATATTTCTGTCGGCCATGATGAGTACTGGACCACCGATATGTTGAAGAACGTAATAAAAGCGCGGGATGCGGGTGTGAGTCTCGCGTTTTTGTCCGGCAACGCTGTTTCAGGTGAAGTTGTTCTTATGCCAAGTACCGATGGACGGCCTAATCGTATACAGAGGGAAGTTGGCGATCTTCCTGGTGAAGAGATGCTGATGGGAGCGACAACTTACGGTGTAGGTTTTGCAGACTGGACCTGTGGCGACCCGAACCACTGGGTCTTCGAGGGAACGAATATGAGGATGGGCGATCGAGTAGAAGATCTGGTTGGATGGGAATACCAAGGACCGCCACTGGCAGACTATGATACGCTCGAGATAATATCCAGCGGGCCGGTACATGCCTGGGATGGAAAACGGCGAAATAGAACGTATGCCACCACGATTTACACCTGGAAGAAAGGAAACCTCGTATTCAACGCTGGAACATGCTGGTGGAGTATGGTCCTGTCGAGTCCGCCGGGTTTTATGAGTCCGCCTCGCAGATACTTCAAGGAGGACGATGAGCGGGTCCAGCGGATTACGAAGAACGTTCTCGATAAGATGATTTCAATAGAGGCGGTTGACAGATAACGTCTGGCTGGCGGGGTACCTGGAGGCAGGCAGTCCCGAAGCGGCAGATTACAGTTAGCGGGCCCATTGCGGTGTGGTCGGAGGGTGTATGTTGCGTGTTCAACAGGGCGGCGTTGAGATTTTGAGGCGGTGCGTTGTATTTATTGACGGTTGTTGGGGGCGGGCATATAATTGGCGGTTATGAAGAGATATCTGCGAGACAGTGAGTGTTTGGTGATGAGCCGGGACGAGGTGCGGGCGTTTGACGCCTGGGCGATAAATGAGCTTGGCGTGCCGGGTGTGGTGCTGATGGAGAACGCGGGTCGCAGTTGTGCCGAACTGATAGAGGAGAAGCTGGCGAGGATTGAGAATCCGAAGGCGTGCATATTGTGCGGGACGGGCAATAACGGCGGGGACGGATTTGTCGCGGCCAGGCATCTGCTGAATAAGGGCTATGAAATTATTACAGTGATATGTGGAGACAGGAGCAGGATACGCGGCGATGCCAGGATTAACCTTGATGTCCTCAAAGCAGTGGGGGGCCGAATTGCCGAGCTTGATTTGAGCGCCGGCGGTGAGATTGAAGGACGCGTGGCACTTTTCTGCGAGGACGCCGATGTAATCGTTGATGCAGTGTTTGGAACGGGTCTGAGAGGCAATTTCAGGGACGAATACAAACGGCTGATAGGGAGTATAAACTCCCAGGATTGCCGGGTTCTGGCCGTGGACATACCGTCCGGTCTGGATTGTGATACGGGCGAGGTGCTTGGTGTGGCGGTAAGGGCCGACTGGACGGTGACGTTTGCTGCGGTTAAGAGCGGCTTTTCGCGGCCTGACGCAGAGCAGCTTACAGGCGAGGTATATGTGGCCTCGATAGGAGTCGAGCCGCGCTACAAAAAACCTGCTTAAAACGCCCCTGGTTTTTTTGCCTGCGTTTTGTAGCCGATGAAGTAGAGAAATCTTTCGGTGTTCAGGATGGGTATCGACAGGGCCTGTGCCTGGCTTTCTGTCTGTCTGTGCTCGGAGAGCATTTTGAGGGCTGTTTCGTACTTCTGCATTGCATTGGGGTAGATTTCGGTCTCTTCGAATGTAGGTTTTCTGGGGACCCTCGGTTCGGTGCCGAGTACGACAAAATCGGTATTTACCGAGAGTGTATCAGCGACATCGCCGCCCCATTTTTGGATGAGCGTCTTTATTTTTTTAATGCCGTCGGGGTCCGGCAGGGCGTCGCCGTTGAGGTCGAAATTGCCTGCGATGACAAACGTGTTGGTCTTGGAGCCGTCCCAGATGAGGTTTGCGATGTTGTCGTCGTCAACGATTGGGTTCTTTGGGCTGGAGGCGACGATTCGAGCGGCTGAGATGTTCTTCGAGACGTTGTACACTTCAATTTCGGCCTTTCCCTTACCCTTTCTTGGGATGGGCATATCTTTGTCGTACACGGCAAAGGTGAGTCCTCTATAGACGTGGTCATCGGTTCCGAGATTGATTTGCACGGTTTTGTTTTGCGGGTCAACGACGATAATTTTTCCGTCGGGCTCGAAGGCGGCGACTTCGGCATCGGGCGGCGGTTTGATAGGCCAGACATCTTCTTTGAGGATGCGTTTAATTCTGGCCTCGGCCATTTTCAGTTCGGCCTGGGTTCTGAGCATCTGCTTGTTTGTTTGGTCGTGGTCGTTTTTTTCCTTTTCGAGGCGGGCGTAAATGTCCTGAACCTGCTGGTCGGTATTTTTCTGCAGCAGGGCCTTAAGCTCGTTGTAGTCCGTTTGGATTTTATCTACCTGCCGGGCGTACTGTTCTTTTTCGGCGAGGAGCTTCTGCTCTTTTTCACGGTTGACCTGCATCATATCGTCGAAGCGTTTTTGCAGGTCGTCGAGCTGCTGGTGGTGGGCGAGGTCGGCATTTTTTGAATTCTGCAGG
>CAYMYK010000185.1:0-5994 GCA_964394625.1 uncultured Pirellulales bacterium | reverse complement strand
GACGAACTCGGCGCAGGCGGAACAACCACCGGTTCAACCTGGTCCTTCACCACCGGTTCTACAGCCCCTCCGGGCGTCCTGATGGCCTGGGAATTCGCCGGCGACGGCGGAGCTTCCTCGGCCTCGGCCGAAACCATTGCTGCCAACATCTCTGGTTCCGCGCCCAGTGGTGTCGCAAGTATAGGCCCCGGCCTATCACCTATAGACTACATCGGTGACGCCCTGACCGGCACGCAGAGCACCGCCATGACGCTTGCCGAGGCCCTGACCGCAGATGATTACCTCACTTGGACCATTGCACCGACTTCCGGCCATTCCATGACGCTGACCAGCATCGACATCAGGCCGGTAAGCCAGAACAGGGAACGGACGTTTACCCTGTTCTCGAGTGTAAATGGCTTTACCCAGGGAAGTGAAATCGGCAGCTTCTCCGAATCTGCAAACATGAATGCGCCGCTGCACACCGTCGATGTCACCGGCCACAACGGCCTCACCTCACAGGTCGAATTCCGACTCTACATCCACGGCTACACGGATACGTATGAAGCTGTAGGAATTGGCAACGGCTCCGGCGATGACCTCATCATCAACGGTGCCACCAATTGATTTTTAGTTGTGTGTACAAACGGTTCGAGCCCGCGGGTTTTTCGCCCGCGGGCTTGAGCCGGCATAGGTGCAAACTGTCGCACCGTGCCAACGTCAAAAAAACAGCCGGATAAACCACCGGCAAGAATCTCCGGCTCTGTCGGAGAAAGGAGGTAGTGTACTTGCAAACCAACCCGAAAATAGGGAGGGGCTGTTATTCGCTTGTTTGGTAAGGACTGCTAAAAAATTTTGAAGGAGTATATTATGTGTAAGAAATTAATTTGTTTAATGAGTCTTGCCCTGCTGCTGCTTATGTCCTCGTTGGTCTTTGCCCAGACTTATCCGGGCAAAATCGGCGTGGGCATCGGTATGGGCTGGAATTTGCCCTTTGTTGATGCCGCGAAGGAGCTCCGGGCCTTTGAAAATGCAGACCGCACACCTGCTGCAACCGACTCGCAGGGCTGGCCCACAACCGATGCCATAACCGTCCTTTGGGATCTGCGACCTGTGGCGGCCTGGTTCGGCACCATTGACGACCCTGAGCAGCATATCCCCGATGTGAGCGGCACCTATAAGTGCTCATTCAACGGTCAGGCCACCTTCTCCGTATTTGAGGGCAATTTCCTCACCGCCAATCAGGTTTACGACCCCGGCACAAACACCACCACCTTCGACCTGATTATACCAGCCGGCGCCGATTGCTGGAACAACCTTGTCTTCATCGGCTTCTCCGACACTAAGCGAACGGCCGGTAGTGCCACCAACACCGGCTTTACCAACTTGAGGGTCATTCGTCCCGGCTACCCAATCGACACCGCTCAGATATTCCACACGCCGTTTATTAATGCCCTACGCTCCGCCGAAGTAGGAGGACTCGGAGCCAGCTTCAGTACCTGGCGAACACTCGGCTGGGTTGGTTCAAACAACGCCAATCCCCCTTATCCCGAGCAGGTCGAGTGGTCACAGCGTAAACTGTGGACTGACGCGACTCAGGCGCCCTGGGGCAGCAAACTCGAAGCCGGCTGCTGGGAATCTGTTATATGGCTTTCCAACACCGCCAACATCGACCCCTGGATTAACATCCCCATTCATGCCTCCGACGACTACATCATGCAGTTGGCCACGCTGTTCAAAAATAATCTCAACCCCGACCGTAACGTTTACGTCGAGTGGTCCAATGAGGTCTGGAACGGTCTCTTCTGGCAGACCGCCTACAATAGTCAGATGGGCGCGGCCCAGGGCCTTGGCAACATAGAGCACTACGCAAAACGGACTGTTGAGATCAGCAACATTTTCAAGAACGTCTGGGGCGCCTCTGCCATCAACACCAGAGTCCGTGTGATGAACTGCTGGCATGGTGAGGCTGCATTTCAACAGCAGATGAACTACATAAACAGCAACTTTGGCCCGCCAAATCAGTTCATCTATGCAATCGCCAGCGCAAACTACCTGGACGTCAGGGAAACGGGAGTGCTCGAATACGGGACCGTACAAGAGATCCTCGATGGAATGTGGGCGAAAAGCGACAGTTGGGGGTCTTACAGGCAGACCTGTGCGATGATCGCGAGCGATTATGCCCTGCCGGGCGGGCACTGCGCATACGAGGGCGGCTCGGATACGGGCGGAGGCAGCACTGCGAACCTGCCCAACAGGATCGCCGCTGAACGCTCTGCCGGTATGGGGGACGTTTATCTCCACGACCTGCTGGACAACTGGTTCCCTGCCGGCGGCGGCCTCTACATGTATCTCGAATTAACCAGCCCGTACCAGCGTTACGGCTGCTGGGGTCTGACCGATGATGTCACCGACCCCGACAGAAACTCCAAGTTTGCGGCGGTCAGGCAAATGTTGGGTGATCCCCCCCGCCCGCCGGGCAAGGCAACAAGCCCGAGCCCTGGTAATCTGGCTGTGAACGTCCCCATAAACGAGACTTTGAGCTGGACAGCCGGCTCACGCGCGACGAGCCACGATGTCTATTTCGGCACGACCAGTCCAGGCACGTTCCGAGGCAATCAGACCGGAACGACCTACAACCCCGGCACTTTGGCCAACGGCGCCACCTACTACTGGCGTATAGACGGGGAGAACGACACGGGAACAACAACCGGCGACGTCTGGAGCTTCTCGACGGTGGCACAGGGTGTCCGTACGATGGATGTGATTATTAGCGCCGACGACGGCTACGACCTGTACGTTAATGGACAGTATAAGGGCAGCAGTGCCTCCTGGACGCACGCACAGACGTACAACTGGATAGCGCCGCTGACCGGTGAGAACGTAGTTGCCGTCAGAGGAGTTAACGCATATTTATCGGGAGGTATGCTTGCGGAGCTGATAATAGACGGCAGCCGCGTAGGGACAGACACAAGCTGGAAGGTCGGTCTAAGTCCCGACACCGGATGGGAGTCACCTGGCTTCGATGATAGCGGCTGGGCGAATGCCTCCGACCTCGGTGTTTATGGTGGCCCCCCGTGGGGTACAGGTGTTGTGGACATGCCGACTGATACCCCTGCCCACTGGATATGGTCATCCGGGGCGGATACGCCGGTTTATATGCGTTATAAGTTCACGTTTGGAGCGCAGCCTCCTTGTCAGGCGACTAATCCAAGCCCGGCCAACGGTGCTACATACGTAAGCGCTACCGCTGGTTTGAGCTGGATAGCCGGCACAGGCGCTGCAAGCCACGATGTCTATTTCGGCACGGCTGGTTCTCCGCCGTTTATCGGCAATCAGGCCGGCACGACTTATGACCCCGGCACACTGGCCGCCGACACCACCTATTACTGGCGCATCAATGAAAAGAACGCCAGCGGCACGACCACGGGCACGGTCTGGAGCTTCACGACTCTGCCGGTTACCGCGAGTAATCCCGGTCCTGCTAATGGCGCTACATACGTCAGCACTACCGCCGACTTGAGCTGGATGGCCGGCGCAGGCGCGACCAGCCACGATGTCTATTTCGGCCAGGATTCCACCCCCGATTCAGGCGAGTTCCAGGGCAACCAGGCCGGCACTACCTTTGACCCCGGCACACTCGCCGGCAACACAACCTATTACTGGCGCATCGATGAAAACAACGCAGGCGGCACGGAAGTTGGGGCCGTCTGGAGCTTTACGACTCTTCCGCCGCCCGACCAGGCGACCAATCCGAGTCCCATCGACACCGCGACTGCCGTGGGCACAACTACCGGCCTGTCCTGGACGGCCGGCCCAGGCGCGACATCGCACGATGTCTATTTCGGAACGGTAAATCCGCCGCCCTTTGTGGACACCCAGACCGGGACACTTTATGACGCGGGCACGATGGCCTACAGCACGACCTACTACTGGCAAATCAACGAGAATAACGCCGCAGGCACGACTGCCGGCGTTGTCTGGAGCTTCACCACCCGCAGTTCGCCTCCACCGACGCCCGTCCAATTGCTTGTCTGGGACCTCGTCGGCGTAACCGGCGGCTCATCCTCCACAGCAGACCTGTTCGACCCGGACATCTCAACTACGGCGCCGTCCGGCGTCGCAAGCATTGGTCCGGGCCTGACACCGAGTACCGCCTTCGATGGCCTGGTCGCCTACAACCTGAATGCCAACAACTTGAACCAGGCAAAAACGAATGATGAATACTTCTCGTGGACAATCACCCCTGAGTCCGGCTACCAGATGTCCCTGACAAGCATCGAGTTGCGGGCGCTGAGCCAGAACACCTCGCGCACGTTCAACCTGTTCTCGAGCGTCGATGGCTTTACCACTTCGATTGGCAGCGTCCTCGGCGACAACACCTCGCCTACGCTGCAGACGATAAACATCACTGGCCACGACAACCTCACAGGCGCGGTGGAGTTCCGCCTCTACGTTTATCCTGGGGGCAATCCCTATGAAACGCTTGGAATCGGCAATATGACCGGCAACGACCTCATCGTCAACGGCACGGTCACTTCCGCCGGCCCGGTTCTGCCCGGCCAGGCGACTAATCCGAGTCCTGCCAACTCCGCGACTGACGTGAGCACGACTGACACGTTAAGCTGGACGGCCGGCTCAGGCGCTGCGTCGCACGATGTTTATTTCGGCACGCTAAATCCGCCGCCGTTTAAGGTCAATCAGGCCGGAACAACCTACAACCCCGGCACTTTGGCCAGCGACACCAAATACTACTGGCGCATCGACGAAAAGAACGCCGCAGGAACAATGACAGGTGTTGACTGGAGTTTCACCACTGTTGCTACCGGTCTGCCCGGACAGGCGAGCAATCCTTCTCCTGCCGACGCCGCTACAGGCGTCAACATCAATGCCGACCTTAGCTGGACAGCCGGCTCAGGTACTACCAGCCACGATGTCTATTTCGGCACGGCTGGTTCTCCGCCGTTTATCGGCAATCAGGCCGGCACTACCTTTGACCCCGGCACACTCGCCAACAGCACGACATACTACTGGCAAATCGATGAGAAAAACGCCAACGGCACCACCACCGGCAGCGTCTGGAGCTTTACAACCGAAGCTGCTCCGCAGCCGCCGGGACAGGCGAGCAATCCTTCTCCTGCCAACGCCGCTACAGGCGTGAGCATCAATGCCGACCTTAACTTCTCTGCCGGTTCCAGCGCGACCAGCCACGATGTCTATTTCGGACAGTCAAGTCCCGGCGCATTCCAGGGCAATCAGGCCGGCACTACCTTTGACCCCGGCACACTCGCCAACAGCACCACATACTACTGGCGAATTGATTCGGTCAATGCGGTAGGCACAACAACCGGCGTCGTCTGGAGCTTCACAACCGAGGCGGCCGGCGCCGCCGTTACGGTTACTGTTAATCCGGCTGTGCAGTACCAGCTAATTGAGGGCTGGGGCGCCTGCTATGCTACAAGTATTATAGCCACGGACACACGGGCAAAGGATGCCTACAAGAACCTGGGCTGTAACCTCCTCCGTGTGCAAATCGAGCCGTCCTCTCTGATGGCGCCTGGAGGAGACCTCTGGGGGCCCTTCGTGGACCTCACTGCCGATATTGACGAGAACATCACAAAGTTCAATTTCGAGCAGAGCCGGGCCTGGTTCTGGGATGACGTAGTGGAGTGGCTGGCGGCAAATGCCCTCGAACCGGAAAGAGTCAAAATCATCGCTGCATGCTGGTCCCCGCCGAACTGGGCCAAGGCGCCTACCGGCACTGAGATTCCCGGCATGGGTGTTACGCCCTTTGTCGCCTACTGCAACACGTGTGATTCCGTCGGCGGCACCTGGGATGACGGCACCTTCGGCTGGAACGCATACCAGTACTGCTCTCGCTTCCTCGCCGCCTGGTGCAAGGGCTTCAGCCAGCATTGCGGCGGTGTCCCCCTCTACGGCTTGAACATCCAGAACGAGCTTGCCTTCGAGAGTCCCTTCAACTCCTGCACGCTATACAACCAGGCACGCGCCGAG
>CAYMYK010000184.1:0-5998 GCA_964394625.1 uncultured Pirellulales bacterium | reverse complement strand
TTTATCTTTTTGACCCAGTGCTCGACCGCCCCGCTGAGCCGCTCCCTGCTGCCCGTTACCCCTAAGAGCGATACTGTGTAAATAAAACCCGTCGTTTTCGATGCGATTAGCTTCATCCGTTCGTCCGGCGTGTTCGGCGTCACCATAAAAACCGTATCCAGCCCCGCATCCGTCGCCGGCCCCGTTGTCTCGTCCGCATCGTCGATGCTCAAATCCGCAATAAGGACGCTGTTCACACCCGCCTTGTGAAAGTCTTTGAAGAACTTCTCCGTGCCGTATTTGTAGACGAGGTTGTAGTACATCAGCAGCCCGATGGGTATGTCCCTGTACTGTTTGACTTTGCCGATAAACTCCAGCGCCTTGGCAACGCTCATTCCGCTGCGCAGCGACCGAATATCCGCCTTCTGTATCGTAGGCCCGTCCGCAATCGGGTCTGAAAACGGTATCCCCAATTCGAGTATATCCGCGCCGGCGTCTATTGCCGCCTTCACTATCTCTATGCTCGTCTCAAAGTCCGGGTCGCCGATTACAAAAAACGGTATCAGCGCCGCCCTGTCCAATTCCGAAAAAACCTGGCTGTATGTCTTCATCCCTTAGAACCTTATCCTTACACTTCTTAATAATCAATAATCAATAATCAATAATCATTTCATCACCGGCCGGTATTTTTCAACAATCCCGACGTCCTTGTCCCCGCGGCCGCTCAGGTTCACCACCACGAGCGTATCGCCGTCGAGCTTTCCTTTTTGTTCCATCAGGTACGCCAGTGCGTGGGCGCTTTCCAGCGCCGGCAGTATCCCCTCGGTTCGGCTGAGCAGTTCAAACGCATCGAGCACCTGCTCATCCTCGGCGGCGACGTATTGGGCCCTGCCCGAGTCCTTCAGCATACAGTGCTCGGGCCCGACCGCCGGGTAATCCAGCCCCGCGCTTACCGACTCGGTCTCGTGCACCTGCCCCTCGTCGTCCTGCAGCAGATATGCCTTGGCTCCGTGCAGGATACCGACCTCGCCGACCACTAATGTCGCCGCGTGCCTTCCGCCGCTAAGGCCTCGCCCACCCGCCTCGACCCCAATCAGCTTTACCTCTTTATCATCTATGAATGCGGAGAAGATACCGATAGCGTTGCTGCCGCCGCCCACACACGCCAGTACAATATCCGGCAGTTTTCCCGTCTGCTCGAGGCACTGCCGCCTGGCTTCTTTGCCGATACAAGTTTGAAAATGCTTCACTATAGTCGGATACGGATGTGGCCCGCACGCCGAGCCGAACAGGTAGAACGTATCCGTCACGTGCGCCGTCCAGTACCGAAGCGCATCGTTAATCGCATCCTTCAGTGTCCCCGTCCCGCCTTCGACGTCGATAACCTCCGCACCGCAGAGCCGCATCTTGTGGACGTTGACGCTCTGCCGTTCGATGTCCGTTACGCCCATAAAAATCTTCGTCTCCATCCCGAACAGCGCCCCAATCATCGCCGTCGCTAATCCGTGCTGGCCCGCACCGGTCTCCGCAATCAGCTTGGTCTTGCCCATATATTTGGCAAGCAGGCCCTGGCCCAAGGTGTTGTTCACTTTGTGCGCCCCGCCGTGCAGCAGGTCTTCGCGCTTCAGATAGACCCTGCAGCCCACCTGCTCGCTGAACCGCTTTGCATAATAAAGAGGCGAGGGCCGGCCTGCGTAATGCCGCGACAAATCTGCCAGCTCGGATACAAATTCCTCATCCTCGCCGAACCTGTAGAATGCCTCCTCAAGCTCCTCAAGTGCCGGTATAAGAACCTCCGGCACGTAGAAGCCGCCGTAATCGCCGAATCTGCCTTTGTATTTCATATCGTATTTCCTACCCTATTAAGTGTCGTATATTGTCGAAGAGCGCCTGCATTTTCTTATGGTCTTTCTTGCCTGGCTCAGATTCGACGCCGCTGCAAACGTCGATGCCGTAAACGCCCAGTTCAACCGCCCTGACAACGTTGTCCGGGTTAATCCCGCCGGCCAAAAAAACTCTCTTCTGGATATGACCAATTATATTCCAGTCAAACGTCAGCCCCGTCCCGCCGTATTTATCCGGGTCGTACGCATCCAACAGAATTGCATCCGTAAAGTACTCTTCCGCTCGTTTGATATCGCTCTCGCCCCTGACGCGTATCGCCTTCATCGTCCTGACGTTCACCGTCCGGAACTGTTCGCAGAACTGGGGGCTTTCGTCTCCGTGAAGCTGTACCCAGTCGAAATTACACTGCTCCAGCGCCTCCTGAATGTTCTCGAAGGTTGCATTAACAAAGAGGCCCACGATATCCGTAAAGGCCGGCAGCCTGCCTATAATCTTCGCCGCATTCGATACCGTCACATAACGCGGGCTTTTCGGATAGAAATTAAAGCCCAACAGGTCCGCTCCCATATCGACCGCCGCCGCTGCGTCTTCGTAATTGGTAAGGCCGCAAATCTTGACCTTTACAATCAGCATTCTTTTCCTTCGCCTGTTTACTTTTTTTAACCGTTCGAGACCTCAATCAGCTTCTCAAGGCACGCCGCCGCCCCGCCTTTTTCCACCGAATCTTCAGCCAGTTTTATCGCCGCCTCAAAATTATCTGCCAGGCCGCCCACAATTATTCCCGCAGCCGCATTCAATATCACGATATCCTTTTTGGCTCCGTGTTCTTTTCCGTCAAGTATGTCCCTGACAATCCCCGCATTTGTCTGAGCATCGCCGGTTCGCAACTCGTCGATTGACTTACTCGATATCCCGAATTGGGCCGGGTCGAGCTGCGACGAGACAATCCGCCCGTCCCGTACCTCACGAATCTGTGTTGTCCCGAGGATACTGAGCTCGTCCATCCCCTCACCGTGCACGACCATCGCCCGTTTAGCGCCTAAAATCTTCAGGCACTCCGCTATCCTGTCCAGAAGCGCCGCATCCGCAACGCCCATTACCTGGCGTTTGACCCCTGCCGGGTTTGCCAGAGGCCCTAATATGTTAAAGGCCGTCCGAAAGTCCAAGCTCTTTCGTATCGGCTGGACAAACCGCATCGCCGGATGATACCTCGGCGCAAACATAAAACCGATATGGGCGAGGCGAATACAATCCGCCACCACATCGGGCCCTGCCTCGATATTCACGCCAAGCTGCGCCAGTACGTCCGCCGAGCCGCACCTGCTGGTTATGCCGCGATTGCCGTGCTTGGCCACATAGACCCCCGCCCCCGCAGCCACCAGCGCCGCCGCCGTCGAGATATTGAACGTCTTAACCGTCGCCCCGCCCGTGCCGCAGGTATCTATCAGCGGCTCAAGCTCTACCTTCACTGCTACGGCGTGGTCGCGAAGTGACTGCGCAAGGCCGGCTATCTCACCGCTGGTCGCCCGCTTCATTCGCATCATCGCCAGAAATGCCGCTATCTGGACCTCGCTGACGGTGCCGGCGAATATCCTGTCCTGCAGAGATTTTGCCTGCTCGAACGTCAAATCCCTGCCCTCAAGAATTATCTCGAGAAACTCTGTTATCGTTGCCATTATTGACTGCTCCTGTTATCTTTTTTTGAAAGCGCAATTCCGAGCACGTTCTCGATAATTTTTCCGCCCGCCGGCGTCAGGATGCTCTCCGGGTGAAACTGCACACCGAATATCGCCAGCTCCCTGTGCCGGACGCCCATATTTATCCCCTCGTACCGGGCCGTTTGCTCTAAGCACCCCGGCAGCTCCACGGAACACAAGCTGTGGTATCGACCCGCCTGGAGCGGATTCTCGATACCGGCAAACACATCCTTTCCGTTATGCACAACTCGCGAGGGCTTGCCGTGCACCGGCTCCGGGGCATGGCCTATCCTGCCGCCGAAATACTGCACTATCACCTGATGGCCGAGGCAAACGCCGAATATCGCCAACTTATCCTTGAAATAATCCACCGCCGACAGTGACACTCCCGCACTGCCGGGATTTCCGGGCCCGGGGCTAATTACAAGCAAATCCGGCTGCCAGTCCTCAGCCACCCGCTTCAAATTCTCAAGCGGCGTGTCGGCCCGATAGACCTTCGCCTCACAGTTGCGCTTGCAAAAATCGTCCACCAGATTATACGTGAACGAATCAAAATTGTCGATGAACAAAACCCTGCTCTGTTTGTCTTCCATTGGTATCGCTCCCGTCAGTATTTTCACCTTATCGCCCGCATACACGAGCCGGCCTTGTGCTCGGTCTCCTCGAATTCCGTCTTCGGCACACTGTCGTGAACTATCCCCGCGCCAACCCGAATATACGCCTTATTGTCCTTAATCTGTAAGCTGCGTATCGTAATACAACTGTCGAACTGCCCGTCAACCGTCAGGTACATCACCGCTCCGCCGTAGTAGCCGCGTTTGGTCTTCTCTAACCGGCGGATTATCTTCATCGCCTCTATCTTCGGCGCCCCGGTCAGTGTCACCATATTCATCGTCGCAAGGTACGCACTCAGCGCATCGAGGTTTTCCGCTAATATCCCTTTGACGTTGCTCACAAGATGCTGCACCGATTCGTACTTTTCGACCGTCAAAAGCTCGGTAACCAATCTGCTGCCCGGCTCAGCCACCCTCGCAATATCATTCCTCGCAAGGTCAACCAACATCATATGTTCAGCCAACTCTTTGCGGTCGATTTTAAGCTCCGCCTCGTATCTGAAATCCGTATCTGCGTCGATTTTCCCGTCTATTCTGCCCCTCGGCTTTGTACCGGCGATAGGCCGAATCTCCACGCTGCGCTGCTGCGTCCCGCTCACCCGCAGGTTAAGCTCCGGGCTTGAACCTAACAGCACCGTCTTCGGCGTATTCAAATAGAACATATACGGCGACGGGTTCAGCTCCCTGAGCCGCTTATAAACATCCAACGGCTCGTCCGCACACGGCTCAATCTTCGTCCTGCTCAAAACCACCTGGAAGATGTCGCCGTCGAGGATGTGTTTTTTTGCCTTTTTCACCATTTGTTCGTATTCCGGCTGCCCGGTATCGCTCTCGCCGTCCGGCAGCGGCCCTGTATAGCTTTTGGGCTTTGGCGTGTCGAATCGCGAGATATTCGCGTAATAGTCAAAGCTGTCCTGTGCCTCGGTTATCGCCGCTTCACGGTCGCCGTTAGTAATCATCACGTTCACAACCACGTAGCCCTGGTTGTGCTCATGGTCCATCAGGAAGATATTGTCCGCAAAGTAAAGCTCGTAATCGGGATTGTCCAAAAGGTCATCTGTGTTCTGAGGAAGTTTCTCGAACTGGTCTATGAAGTCGTAGCTCAAGGCGCCTAACAGTCCGCACGTTACCCTGAACGGCTTGCTTGCCAACCGGAATGCAAACGCCACCGCCCGAAGAACGTCCATCTGGTTTGTGCATTTGAGCCGGGTCTGCTCATCGACCAATTCCTCCGTCCGTTTGATTCTTCCCTTTATCAGGTCGGTTTCGAAATCAACCTTTTCACAGAAGTCGAATCGCTCCGCCTTCGATGTCAGGTATGCTATCATTCGCATCCCAGTCTTGCTCAGGGCCTTTATGGTAAATTTCCTGCCGGTCCCCATAAGGTACAGCGCCGGCTTGGCCGTCCCGAAGCTAAGCGCACCGGCCCCTTTCATATACTCTCTCGACTCAAACAGGCAGCAGTTCTTCGCGCGACCGTAATCGCTAATCTTGGCAAAAAAGTCCATCGGGTCGTCCATCGAAATCTGCTTGACAATCGGCACTATCTGGCCCGGCTCGGCGTTCAATATGATTTGCCTGTAGTCTTCCATTTCTTTCATATCCTTATTGTAAATCTCAGTGTTCTCTGTCTGCCCCGGCGTAGCTTCAGCGAAGCCGGGTGTCCTCTTCGGCCAATAAAAAAAACGGCCTGCTGTTACCCAACAGGCCGCGTTTTATACGCTTAACGGATTTTTATTTTTTATAGCAGTTGTCCGCTTGCCTGCAGGATTCTATCCAACAGGCCACCACCACGCCCAAAGTGTTATGCGAACTATCTGACTCATAATACTATATTATATCACAATTCTGAGAGTCTGTCAA
>CAYMYK010000183.1:0-6015 GCA_964394625.1 uncultured Pirellulales bacterium | reverse complement strand
GAGGAATAATTATGTGGCGTACTTGACAAACGACACGCTTTCAGAGATGACATTTTCGCTTCGGAGCCGGGCATTGTTCACCGATGGGCGGTTTGACGTGTAAGAAAATCCACCGCCGCGTTCAGAATCCTGACATCTCTTTGAGATACCGCCCAAATCAAAAGAGGCCGTGAATGGGCGATTTTCGCAGTGCAAAGCTAAAAACAACCGCCGGACCATACCGGCGAGAGGCCCTGGCACAATTATTGCTATTGACATTACGAGCATATAAAGATTGTGGTTTTACCTGAGAGCAATGGCAAAAAGAAGGCGAAAAACTGCCGGCAAAGAGCAGCCAGCCCGGGAACCGAGTCCGCAGGTCCCGGAGCCCAAAGAGCCGATAAAAACCGGCGTTGCCGGGCGTCCAAACAACAGTGAAGCTCCCGTCACAGAGGATGATTTGGATGGAGGCGCCGCTTTGACAGGCGATTTCGGTGAAACGGCTCAATCCCCGGCCCGGAGCAGTCACGGCAGAGGTCTGACCGCCGGCCAGAAAATCCTGATTCTTGGACTCGTCGCAACAACCGGCCTTTTGGTCTATGTGCTGTTAGGGTACAAAAGAGAGGCGCCGGCAAAAGCGAGGGCAAGGCCCATGAGCAGGTCGCACCTGCTTAAACAGCAACAGCCGGCCCGGCAAGACCCGAATAAGGACTATGCCGTCGAGCAGAACTTCGAGGAGCGTCGCAGCGGCCGCCGCTTTGCTTCGCAAAGCGAAACGGCAAGGCCCGCTGACGAGTCGGTTTCCCTGAAAACGGCAGAGGAGTTCTATTCGATAAAAGATTACGACAGGGCATACGTGTCGTACAGCCGGCTGAGACAAAATTTGCTGGCGCCGAAAGACGAGCTGCTGAAGGATTATCTCCAGATGAGAATGGCGCTTTGTATGGAGGCAAGCGCCGAGCTCGACGGTGCCGGGTATCTTTTCGCAATGGTATCCGAGAGCCGCTCGCCCCTGCTGCGGGCAAGCGCCGATTACCATTTGTGCCTGCTTGAAATGCAGGCGGGCCACTATCTAAAGGCACGCTCAAGGGCTTACAGGGCAATCGCACTGACCGGGGCGTTGACCTTCGATTTTCAGTGGGCGCTCGAGCTTGAACGCGATTGTCATTTTCTCGCCGCCGAGGCGCTGACAAGGGAGATTCTGTCGCTAACCGACCGGGACAAGGAGCTGCCCGAGCGTCTGTGGCGGCATCGATTGGCGGCTGAGCCGCTTTCCGCGCTGACCGAGACAGAGTTGCGAGGCGTTCTGGATGACGGCCGGCGGAAGTTGAGTGAAGGAGTGCTCGGCCCGCAAATTGTCCCGCTCGAACGACAGGCCGGACATGTCCGCTTCTCCCTCGTCTGTCAAGGCCCGTCGATTGAAGAGCTGCTCTCAAAGCTGGCAGCCAATGCGGGGCTGGATGTGCAGTGGGCCAATCCGGACGGTATGAGCAATATAGCTTCACGTCCTCAAAAGGAGCTGTTTCGCCGGAGGGTTGTGAGTTTATATATGCCCGCCGCGACGGCCCGCCAGGCCGCAACGACGGCGGCCGGTGCTGTCGGGCTGCTCGCGGAGTTTGACGACGAGGGCAACATAACCATATCCAACCCCGAAATGTACCCGTCGCTCTCGGAGCATCTCGAGTCACTGGCCGCCCCGGCCATTTCGCTCTGGCAGCAGTTGCTGCTGACGTATTACGACGATGTACGTCTGCCGAACGCACATTTCGCATTAGGCCTGCTGCACGGTCAAAAGGACAGGCCTACAGAGGCAATTGCGGAATACAAGCTGGTGGCGAACCGTTTTACACAAAGCCCTCTGGCACCCTATGCGTTAATGCAGTCAAGCGTGCTCAAGGCGGGGATACGTGATTATACCGGCTCGCGCCAGGACCTCAAGCAGCTCATCGAGCAATATCCGGACAGCGAAATTAGCGGCCTGGCACACCTTCGCTTAGCCGAGACCACCGCAAAGGCCAAGCTCTACGAACAGGCGGCAAATCTCTATCGCAAGGTCTATAATCTTGCTCTTTCACCACAATCTCAGACCGTTGCCGCCCTCGGCGCGGGCAGGTCGTTCTACGAAGTTGGAGATTACGCCTCGGCGGCCAAATGGCTCGTCCGCTACATAGACATCGTCGAGGTAAAAAAGGGCGTCCAATACTCGAAGAAGGATTATGCAGCCGCCTATTTTCTACTCGGCCAGGCCAATCTCGCTCTTGGTAATCTTCAGCAGGCCTGCATCGCATACCGGAAAACCCTTTCGAGTGAAATTTCAAAAGAACAATACGTACAGACGGTTGCGGCCCTGGTCGAGGCGCAGAGCCGGCAGGAAAAGTTTGTCGATGCGCTCAAAACCATTGAAAATATGTACCCCTGGCCTTTTTCACAGGCCGAATCAACAAAGATTCTGCTGCTCAAAAGCCGCATCCTGCAGGCAATGGGTCTCTTAGACGAAGCCGTTACCATACTTATGGACAGAACTCAATACCTCACCGATGAGCAGTTGAAGGCACAGATTTCTTTCGAGTTAGCGAGGTGTTACAGGGCCGAGGGCAAGCCGCAGCTTGCGCGTACCCGTCTGGTCGAGCTTCTGACAATCGTCGAGCCGGGTCCCATGGCCAATGAGGTTTCACTCGAATTGGCTGACGCAGAGCTGGAGCTGGGCCAGACCGGGCGGACCATTGCGCTGTGCTCGCAGCTTTTGGAGGGCCGGATTTCAGCATCGACAAGACAAAGTGCGACTGAGCTGCTGGCCGAGGCCTACAACAGACAGAAGAATTACGACAAGGCGGCCCTGGCGCTGCTGGGTAAGTAGCACCGGCACAAAAACAAATATGAGAATGTAACAATGCAGGCAGCAATAACAAAAATGCCGACGATGTCAGAGCAAAACAGAGATTCGGACCGCAACCGGCCTTTAGAAGGTAAAGCGATGCGTCCGGCATACGGCAATGTTTTTATTCTTGCGGCCTGGCTGCTTGTTTCGACTTATGCCTTCGCCGCCGGGCCCGATTCGGGGCGTCCCGAGCCGGCAGGCATTGATACGAACGAGCCGGTGATGCAGTCGGCGCAAGGTAAACCGGCGATGCAGGCGGACATTGAGAAGCTTCAGCATCGGGTCCGGCTCAGCAATATCGGCGCGCCGGCCCCTGCGGCCTCCGCCGTCGAGGACAAAACCAGAGACGAGCTTGCTGTGCTGATTGCGAGGATTCGGTCAATAACCAACAAGCCCCGGCAAATCCGCCCGGAGCAGGCCAAAAAAGCCGTTCAAGCAGTGTTCCCCGCCGGTACGGAAACAAACAAAACCGCATCCGTACAGGAGCCACCAGAGGCGCCAGAGGCGGAAGACGTCCAGCCGCAAACGGAACCCAACCTGCCTTACATACCTGTTACCGAAGACACCCTCAAGCTGGTTGCGGCCCTGTCGCAGGACCCGAATCAATTGCAAAAACCGTTCGAGTTAGCCGAGCTGCTCTTTCAAAGCGGCAACCTTACCCAGGCGGCAAAATGCTATGAAAAATCGCTCGAATACTTAGGTACCGACCCCGCCTTGGCACAGATGAGGGCGTGGATTTTGTTTCAGACGGGCAATTGCCTTCGCATTTTAGAGCCGCAAAAGGCAAAAAAGTTCTACGCCACCCTGATTACGGAGCAGCCCAACTGCCTCTGGTCCGATTTGGCCAAGGCAAGGGTTAAGATAATCGACTGGCGCCTGCGGGACAGGCCCCGAACGCTGATTGAAGAATCGAAATAGCTAACTCCAAGCAAACCGGAGCGTTTCAAAGGTGATTAACAACAAAGCAACAACCACACAGACAGAACAGCAATCAGGCAGAATTGCAAACGTGCTGATAGCCGACGACAGTTCGCAGACCGAACGGCTCATACTCAGGATTCTCGCTCGCAGGGGCATTCGCGGGATAATCGCAAAAGACGAGAAATCCGCAGTCGATTTCCTTGAGAAGAGCGACTGCGACCTGGTGATGACCGGCAGCATGCTAAAACCGCACCCGGGCGCACCGTCAAAAACTCAGGGCGGTTTCTCGCTGGTCCGGAAAATCCGCGAAAGCCGACCCGAGCTGCCTGTAATTATGATAGCGCCGGGCGAAACATCAAAAGAACAAAATCCACAGCGATTAGTCGATTCGGTCGTCAGAGCCATTCTCGCCGGCTGTCGTGATTTCCTGCTCGAACCACTCGAGGCCGGCAAAATAGAGCTTCTGCTGGACAGATTGCTTCCCGGCCACGCCGTCGCAACGATAGCCTCGGCCCAGGAAGACACCCGCAGCATTTACCAGATTGTCGGGAGAAGCGGCCGGCTGACCCAGACGGTAACACTTGCCAGAAAAATAGCCGGAACATCCGCCGCCGTTCTGATAACCGGCGAGAGCGGAACCGGCAAAGAGCTTATAGCTTACTTGATTCATCACAGCAGCAGAAGGGCCCAGGGTCCTTATGTCCGGCTGAACTGTGCGGCCCTTAGCGAAACGCTTCTCGAAAGCGAGCTGTTCGGACATGAAAAAGGCGCCTTCACGGGCGCCCACGTCCTGCGAAAAGGACGGTTTGAAACGGCCCACGGCGGCACGCTGCTGCTCGACGAAATCACCGAAACAGCAATAAAATTCCAGGCAAAGCTCCTTCGCGTTCTGGAGCAGCAGCACTTCGAGCGTGTCGGCGGCAGCGACAATATAAGGGTCGATGTCCGTATCATAAGCACAACAAACAAGGACCTCGCAAAGGAGGTTTCAGCCGGGCGATTCCGGGAGGACCTCTACTATCGCCTCAACGGCCTGCGAGTCGTGCTGTCGCCCCTGAGGGAACGGGACGAGGATTTGCCCGACCTCGTCTGGCACTTTGTCAATCTTTACTCAGCCCAGAGTCAACGACGGATTACCCGGCTCGACCCGGCAATGATGAAGATTTTTGCAAACTACGCCTGGCCCGGAAATGTTCGCCAGCTCCGCAACGTTGTTCTTACGTCGCTGATATTAGGCAGCGGAGAGACACTAACTCTGGCAGACGTATCGTGGCTCTTCGACGAGCTTCAGCCGCGAACGGAGCTGCCAACCTGCACAGAAGCCGAATCAGACGAACAGGCCCGGGACGCAGACCGTCTGGGCGGCATTCCGCTTGCACACGTGGAGCGGCGGGCCATTCTGGATACTCTCAGACAAACAAACGGCAACCAGACGAAGGCGGCAAAGGTATTGGGCATCAGCGACCGAACCCTTCGCGACAAGATTCGCCGATACCGCCGGCAGGAATGCCTCCAGGCGGACCCCATAACAGCAGCTCAATAAGCGATTTCGGAGAAAAAACTAAATGGCCGATGAACTACAAACCAAACAGCAGGCCGAACAGGCCGCCGACACAAAGGAAAAGTCCAAAAAAAAGTCGAAACCGGCCGCCCTTTTGCCGTGGCTGATAGTGGTTGTGACGGTCGCGGTCTTTGCGGCGGCCGGTTTCGGCATAGGGCGAATGTTCGGCAGTCCCGCCGAGCAGCAGACGGCAGAGTCGCCCCAGGCAAAGACCGCCTCGCAAACAGAACAGCTTCCCTCGTCGAATTCGGCAGACGCCGACAACGCCTGGTACTTCGACCTTGAGCCGGTCGTTGCCAATCTCGACGAGCCGAGCGCGACCAGGTATGTGCGGGCAACCCTGACGCTGGAGATGAGCACGGAAATGGAGCAGAGAAAAGGCGCCGCCTTTCTCGAGCAGAAAATACCTCTTTTGACGAACTGGCTCACGATATACCTGTCGAGCTTGAACCTTGAAAGTATCAGGGGCGACAGAAACCTCAAGCGCATCCAGTCACAAATCTGCGAGGCCTTCAACGACAAGCTCTTTCCGGATTCGAAGCCGTTAATCAAACGCATACTCTTTAAGGAATTTGCGATTCAATGAGCGAAACGCCGGGAAATACGCTTACCAGAGAAAAGATTCAGCAGCTCCTTCGCAGCATCGGCCCGGGTGCGGCTGTCCGTAAGGACTCCC
>CAYMYK010000182.1:0-6023 GCA_964394625.1 uncultured Pirellulales bacterium | reverse complement strand
ACAGGATTAACAAAAAGTTAAGCCGCTGAGGCTTTGAAAAACTGTTTCGAGTTGGCATAGAAAATGAGTATGTGGGTTTGGTCCGTTGGACAGCGTGGTTGTCTATATCTGATACTAAACCCCCATGAAAGGAAAGGACAAAATTATAAAAAAATACCACATGAGAGTAGCGTTTCTGGTGCTCGGTGTGATCGGTTTCCAAGTGATGACCGGCTGTGCGACGGCGCCCAGTTCGGTGCAAGGCAAGGCTGATATTGAGCATGAGGCCGCTGTGGCTTTGGCCAAGGCGCAAAAGAATGCCCCATCCCTAGCCAACATATTCGACACAGCCGCAGGCTACGCTGTCTTCCCTTCGGTCGGTAAGGGCGCCGTTGGGATCGGCGGGGCGTACGGCAAGGGCGTTTAGGTAATCCCAGCATTGCTGGACCGGAGTCCTGCCGTTGAAGCGGTCCTTATCAACATTAACGATAGGGCCCTTAAGCTCCATTACAGCCCTTGGGAGAGGTTTTGCAGCCAAACTGAATTGGCCAATGGCGGCATCTGGCATCATATCCTTGTAGCTGGCAAAAAGGTCGTTACTGCGCAGACAGAATATATTCTAACGGCAGAGGACCGGATAGCAATGGAAAAACATAGGTTATAGGTTGTTTGGCGAGCGAGGCAAACGCTGGAATTATTCTTCGGCGGCGACGGGGGTGGACTGGGGCTGTGGCTGGGTCGGCTTGAGGATTTTTTCCATTTTGCCCGGGTTTGTCGAGCGGGCGATGGCCTCCTGTCGGCCTATGAAGCCGTTGTCGTAGGCGTCCGCGATGCTGTGGTCGATGTTCTGCATGCCGAACTTGCGCGACGTCTCGATGATGTTTGCGATTTCGTAGATTCTGTTTTCCCGGATACAGTTTCTAACGGCGGTGGTGCAGAGGAGCAGCTCGACGCAGGGAATCATACCGGGCCTGTCGATACGCCTGAAAAGCGTCTGCGAGATGACGGCCTGCAGGGTGTTGGCGAGCATTGTCCTGATTTGGTTCTGCTGGCCGACGGGGTAGATGTCGATGATGCGCTCGATGGTCTGGGCGGCGTTTATGGTGTGCAGCGTGCTGAAGACGAGGTGGCCTGTTTCGGCGGCGGTAACGGTGGAACGGCAGGTCTCGAGGTCTCGCATTTCGCCGACCATAATAATGTCCGGGTCCTGCCGGAGTATTCGCTTCAGGGCGGCGGCGAAAGAAGGACAGTCGAAGCCGATTTCACGCTGCTCTATCATACACATTTTGTTTTCGAGTGCGTATTCGACCGGGTCTTCGAGCGTGATGACGTGCTTGCGGTACTTCGAGTTTATGACGTTTATCATCGAGGCCAGAGTAGTGCTTTTTCCGGCTCCGGTGTGTCCGGTGACGAGCACAAGCCCGCGGGGCAGGTTGGTAAGCTCTTTTACGATTGGCGGCAGGTGGAGCTCGTCGATTGCGGGTATCTGGTTTGAGATAAGGCGAAACGAAATGGCGATGGTGCCCCTTTGATAATGTGCGTTGACCCGGAATCTGTGCCCATCGTCGAGCATAGTGGAGAAGTCGGCGTCCCGTTCTTGCTCGAATCTTTTGTATCTTTCGGGCCCGACCATAGCGAGAACCATTTCCTTTGCGTGCTCGTTGGCGACGACCGGAAAGTCCATATCGATGAGCTCGGTGTTTTTCCTGAGCACGGGCGGAATACCCACATTGATGTGGACGTCGCTTGCGTCCTGTTCGATTGCCTTTGCAAGTATTGTCTTTACATCAACCATTTTTATATCTTCGGTCAGCGGTAGTACGGTTTTTTACGGCGGATTCCACAGCCGGTCGGCTCGGCAAACCTTCGCACCGGTGCAATTTATCACTAAAAAAGCACAGCAGTAAATCGGCAAAAATGAAGGCCTGCTCAAGTGTTTTTTTTGTGGTCGCAGGACAAATAATTATTTTTGTTTTATAGGCCGTTTTCAACTCTGAGATGGGCTAATCTTTGCCCGGATGCGGGCTCTGCGGCCGATAAGCTTTATATGCTTTGGATTGAAGGGCGGGAGAGAACGATGCCGTAGAAGCGCCAGATACGCTCGAATTTTTTATGGGACATTCGTTCCTTGCCGAAAACGGGGTCGGCGAAAGTGACGGTTTTGTCGGTGACGTTGAGGACGGCGACGCAATGGTCGAGCAGAAAGGCGTCTCTGACGACGGCTAACGTGACGGCATCGTCGGGAAGCTGAAGCTGTTCGACGGAGTCGAAGTATTGGAGCCGGCATAGCAGGCCTTCGCGGCTGTAGCGTTTGTCGATGGCCTTGTAAAGACACCAGGGCAGTGTCCCTGCGACGGGACTGGTGTGCGAGAGAATGGCAATCTCGCCTTCCTGGGCCGTCAGCCCGAGACGGCGAAGGGCCGTGACGGCGGCGGCGGGGCCGCAGGTGTAGCCGGTTGTTTGAAGGCAGATGTCGTTTTCATCGACTTTTGTCGTGAGACCGGCCAGGTCGTTCCTGATTAGCGCCGGGACAAGGAAGGGCAGGACCGAGGACCAGATAAGCACGACGAGCATAATAACGAAGACGACGGCGCGTTCGAGCTTGTTGTGCAGCCGGAAGATGAGCGAAGATGCCCCGGTTGTGACGGCCAGGCAGAGAATGACAAACCGTGCGCGTCCGCCCGAAAGCCAGGCCAGAGGAGCGATGAACAAATGTGCGCTGATATAGGTTGCCGTCAGCAGCAGTGCGAGCAGGGCGAGCGGAAGAAAGTAGCCCCAGGCCCAGTGGATTTTTTTGCTGCGCGAAATAACCGAGCCGAGCATTGCCCCGAACAGGGCGGTAAAAACTATTCCGATTGTCTCGAGCCAAGGAGCCATTTTTCTCCCCCGAGCAGCCGGCGGCATAGACTGAGGCGAGCACGCCGGTGAAAACGGGTTTTCAACGGAAAGTGAGCTGTCGTCCGCGAAAACGCCTCGCAGAGTCCCGGTCACTTTCGATGATTTCAGTATATCAGATTGCTGAACTGAAATCAAGAGAATAATGGGCTGTTGTGCTTTTTTCTTTTCGATTCGGCGTCTCCGTGGCGCAGCCGGGACAGCAGTGCCGCGGATGGTGATATCAGGCGATGGCCTTTACGGCGTCGATTATGCGGTCGATGCCGGGGATGCTGGCCTGCTCGAGCGGCTCGGACATCGGGGGCGGGCAGTCGGCGGCGGCGAGATTGACCGGGGCGGCATCGAGATAATCGAAGCCGTGTGAGCCGTCGGAGAATTCGTATTCCATAAATCGGCCTGTAATTTCCCGGCCCGTGCCGCACATATAGAAGCTCTCGGCCACGGTGACGAGCCGGCCGGTTTTTTTGACGGATTGGGCGACGGTGTCGATGTCCATCGGTTTTAGAGTTCGCAGGTCGATAACCTCGGCATCAATGCCGTGCTCGGCGGCGAGGATATTTGCCGCCTGAAGCGAGAACATCGCCATCCTGCTGTAGCTTACAATTGTTACGTCGGAGCCGGTTTTTTTGACGTCTGCGGTGCCGAGCGGGATGATGTAGTCGCCGGAGGCAACTGCTCCGAGCTGGCCGTAAGTTGCCTTGTGCTCGATAAAAACAACCGGATTGTCACTTCGGATAGCGGCTTTTAGAAGACCCTTTGCGTCATAAGGGGTCGAGGGCATAACGACGTAGAGACCGGGGATGTTGATGAGCCAGGGTTCGAGTGATTTGCTGTGGTGGGCGGCGATGCATCGTCCGACGCCGCCCTCGGTGCGCAGGACCATAGGCACCTTTGCATGGCCGCCGAACATATACCGGTTGAAGGCGCCGTTGTGCATAAGCTGGTCGCTTGAGATAGTGACGAAATCGACGTACATAATCTCGGCGATGGGGCGGATGCCGCGAATGGCGGCGCCGACGGCCGAGCCGACAATGGCGGCCTCGGAGATAGGGGTATCGATAACCCTTTCCGTTCCGAACTGCTGGACAAGCCCTTTGCTTGCCTGGTATGCGCCGCCGTAAAGGCCGACGTCCTCGCCCATAAGGATTACCTTGTTGTCCCGTTCCATCTCCTCGGCCTGGGCGGTGACGATGGCCTGGCCCATAGTGACGATGTCCATACCGAACTGTTCTTTGATTTTTCCACGCGACTGCTCGGTTTTTTCCTTTTTTGTTTTAGCGGACGATGAGGCCATTGCCTGCTCGAAGGCGGCCGTTGCCCGGTGGGCTTCTGCGGCGAGGGCCTTTTCGTCCTCGATTAGTTTTTTATCGTACGTTTCGCTGACATAGACGTCTTTTGTAAGCTCGGCGACGTCGGGCCAGGGACTGTCAAGGCCGAACTGCGTCGCGGCCTCGATAGTATCGTTTGCCTTTTGCTTTATCTCGTCGAGCTGCTCGCGGCCGGCAAGCTCCTCGCCGAGCAGTTTGTTGCTCAGGACGGTTATGGGGTCTCTTTTGTGCCAGGTTTCTTCTTCCTGTTTTGTTCTGTATTTTCTCGGGTCTGAACGGCTGTGGCCATACCAGCGGTA
This sequence comes from uncultured Pirellulales bacterium, assembly GCA_964394625.1. Classification (GTDB taxonomy): domain Bacteria; phylum Planctomycetota; class Phycisphaerae; order Sedimentisphaerales; family Anaerobacaceae; genus JAUVYV01. The sequence goes on along the minus strand of CAYMYK010000182.1, from coordinate 1,522 downwards.
AGTTTTGCACTCGATTATGGTCATTATCGATTCGCTTCGAGCCCTGTTGACGGCCTTGGTGACGCCGAGAAAGACGGCGGCGACGTCCTGGCCGTCGATAATCATAGCCGGAACGTTGTAGGCGTGCGCACGCTCGGCGATGTCGGTGATGTTGCTTGCGGGCCTCGTAAATTCCACGGGGACCTTGTGGTACGGCACGCTCATTCCGTAGAGGTTGTTTTCGATGATGGCGACCAGCGGTACGCGCAGGACGGACGCCAGATTCATAGATTCGTGGAAGGAGCCGGTATTTGTGGAGCCGTCGCCGAAGAAAGAGAGCACGACGGCGCCGGATTTTTTGTATTTTTCGGCGACTGCCGCCCCGACCGCCGGCGGGATATTGCCACCGACGATACCGGTTGAGCCGAGGTTGCCCTTGCTGACGTCGGCGATGTGCATGGAGCCGCCTCTGCCGCCGCAGTACCCGGTCTGCTTTCCCATAAGCTCGGCCATCATACGGTTCCAGTGCTGCTGTCTGTCGTTTTCGGTTTTTGCGTGCTTGTTGCCGATGGCGCCGCAGTGACCGTGGCCGCGATGCGTGGAGCCGATGAAGTCTTTCTCGGTGATGGCGGCGATGGCGCCGGTGGCGACCGCCTCCTGCCCGGCGTATAGGTGGGATGCGCCCTTGATGATATTTTGGCCTAACAGCTCGAAGACCTTTTCCTCGAAAAAGCGAATCTCGTAAATGGTCCTGAGCCAGTCGAGTGCGGTTTCGAGCGTGATAGTTCCGGCATCGATGAGCTGTTTTAGTTTTGGCGTGTTTTTACGGGTATCCTCAATTTGAAAGTCCATGTACAATCCTTTCGAATTATCAGCGGAAAATCTGCCGGCCAAAACTACAACTATATCAAGAAAAGGTAGTGTTAGACAATGCCCAAGGCAGAGCAAGGGGGTTAAATTTATGCGCAAAGCAAACAAAACCGAAACAAATCAAACATCTTTGATTGACCGCCGTATATGTTCTTTGCTATAAGAGTTGTAATTGCCGGAGCGAAAATGAGAAACGGAACAGTGATATATCTTTGTGTTTGGCTTGTAGTTGTGGTTGTGGTGGGGTTTGTGCGTGGAGGAGAGTGCCCGCAGTTCGATGGGGGTCGCAAGGTCGGGTCGCTGCAAGCGGCTGTTATCCGTGAGGCGTCCGGGCTTTCGGCAAGCGCGAAGAATTGCGGTGTATTGTGGACACACAACGACCGAGGCAGTACGGCAAGGCTGTATGCGATCTCAACCGAGGGCAAGTTGCTGGCTACCTGTACAGTCTGGGGCGTGCTGGCGCATGACTGGGAGGATATAGCGATAGGGCCCGGGCCTGACCCCAATACAGAGTATCTTTACATAGGGGACATTGGGGACAATAAGGCCAAGCGGGACTCTATAGCCGTTCATCGTGTACCCGAGCCGGAAATCTATGTCAATTCAGTGGGATTAACACTGAGATTGAAAGAGTTCGAGACCATTATGCTGAGGTATCCCGATGGGTCTCGGA
>CAYMYK010000181.1:0-6045 GCA_964394625.1 uncultured Pirellulales bacterium | reverse complement strand
GAAGCAATCTCAGGAGTTCAAGATTGCCGCGGTCGCCTTCGGCTCGGTCGCAATGACAGAGCCGCTGCCATCCGCTATCTTTTGTACCTTTGTGGCTTGGTGTCTTGGTGGTAATATCCGCTATCTACTGTACGTAATACGCACGACGCAATACACAATACGCTATCCTTCCGCTAAGGCCGCTAACAGCCGGCTCGCCAGCTCCGGCGAAAGCTCGATATTCTCATCCTGCCGCTCGGCCTGCACCTGCCTGTCAGCTCCCCCGCCCGCCGACAGGCCCTGAAAGTTGATTATATCGAGACACGCCTTCCTGGCCGTTTCGGGGTTCTTCGAGCCGGTTAGCTCAATCAGCCGGCCCGCCGCCACCGGCATATACTTGGCCAACATAACCGTCCCGTCCCGGCCAAGGTTCAAAAGGCGCGCATCGTACTCCGCCGAAAAAAGCTCATCCTTCAGCCAGTTATTAAAGGTCTTTACGCTGATTCCGTGCTTGGCTAACACCGCCCGCTCGTCCAGCTCGCCGCCGAACAAATCCTCGAGCACCGCCCTCTGCCTGCCCGTCAAATACTTCCGCCTCGCCATCAATCAAAAACCCCCCTTCGTATCATGTTCAAAATACTCTCGCCTTGATTTCACCACGAATATAACCCGTGGTCTTCACCTGCCCCCATCTCCGCCTCCCTGCCCCTTAGTTGTCTGTGCATCCCTCCGCCGCACGGTCGTATCTAAGCTGCCCCCAGGCATGAATCTGCGCCCACTCCAAATCCTTGTTACACGGCTGGCGCCTCAGTTGCGGCGGTACCGTGGTTAACCTCAAACTGCAAAGGTCCAGCGTTTCCTTCTCCGTCCATTTGTAGAACTCTGCGTGACCGTCCGCATAAGACCAGTTTGCCCCCTTCCCGTGCCGACAAGGCGGGGGATCACGCCACTCCGGCTCTTCTACTTTCACGCTCCAACTGTCCGGCGTGATACGACCCTCGTCCACCCAGACAAATCGCTCCGCAGGCCGGTCAATCTCCAGCCGATTCTTATACGCATACGCCTCCCGAGGTAGCTGCCATGTCGCCGCTCCAGCCATCCTGTCTAAAATCGCGTAAGTCAGCATCTCACATCGCTCACCGGTCGGGCACTTGAAGATGCGAACGTCCCTGAGGTATTTATACAGCAGATTCGTCCCTTCAATCCACACGCTGCCGACCTGTGTAACATCCCTGGGCCCTTTCAGCATCGCCAACTGCCTTTCAATATCGCAATCTGCCGCATAATTGAGAAGCTCAAACGAGCTGCCCACCCATGGTGCCCAGTTCAAAGGCGGCGGATCATCGTGACCGTCAGAATTCTTCGCAAATCCCTGGCTCCCGTTCACTAACCTGTCGGTGTTTTCGTCCGCATACATAAGCCACGCAACCGTAAGCTGCTTTACATTACTCAGGCACACCGCACGCTTGCCCTGCTCCCTCGCCTTCGAAAGCGCCGGCATCAGTATCGCCATCAATAACGCAATAATCGCGATCACCACCAGTAACTCGATCAGCGTAAAACCCCGCAGCTTCCTCATAACTACTCTCCTGTCTTCGCTGCCATGATGCATTTCAGCAACACCTCCCAAAAGACCAGCGTGGCCCTTTATTATATCACCAAACCGCTCCCGACGCACCTGTAATTTACAGCAATTTCTCTTAATTTTCACCTCCCTCTCTTAACCGTTCGCACCCCTTTCTCCTGCCCACATACAGCTCCGCAACAGCCGCCAGCGCCGCCGTCCGTCTCGCCGGGCGTGTCCCTTTTGTCCCGACCCCTTGCTCTTGCGCCAGCCGAAGCGCCTCTTCAATCACATCCTGCTGCTCACCGCTGGCAAAAAACACCATCGCACTGGCCATCGGCTTGGCCCGGCTGGCGATGTTCAGCGCCTGTTCTTTCAACCGGCTCAGCCGTTCTATCTGTCCCTTACTCATCGGCAGCAGTTTCGCAAGCTCGCCCGCCCCCAGCCGCCGGCTCAATCCCTCCAGCAGGGCAATCTTAGCCGCCGGCTTATCACGCCCGCAAAGCCGGTTCAGCGTCGCCAATAAAACTTCCGTCTGCTCATCGTCCACATCCCATACAACGCAGTCGGCCCGTTCAAAGCCGAGCCGCCGAAGCGCCTTACAGCGATGATGGCCGTTGATAATCTCGTAATGTCCCCGCCTTTGCGGATGCCGCCTTACCACAATCGGCTCATACAATCCCGTCCGCTCGATATTGCGAAGAAGCTTTCTAAATATCCCCGCGCTCATCACATTCGCATTACCCGGATGCCCAACCAGCTTGCCCAGTTCAATACTCTTCACCTCATTGACCATCTCTGTCCCCATCTCCTTTATGTCATCCCGAACGTCGCGCAGTGACTTCAAAAATATTCAATATTAAATATTCAATCTTAAATTCCGATTCCGCCACGCATAATATACGCACCGCTGGGTCAGCTTGCCGAGCACATACCTCGTCCGCTCGAGGCCCGCCGGCATCTGCCGTCTGGCGCCGTAGCCCTGCAAAAACCGCCTCATCTCATCGTCGATAAACTGCCTCTCGCTTCGCCCTAATCGCTCAATCTTGCTCTCGACGCCCCGCGCATCGACAAGCTCGCGCTGCTCGAACCCCGCCGCACCGAACGCCTCGCTCATCCGCACGCACCGCGCCGGCACGGGGCCAAAATACGCCTTCATCCCCGCCTTTGCGAAAAACGGATTCACCCGCCCCATCACCGCCATCGCCTCGACCATCCGCACATTCATCAACGGCATCGTCTGACGCACCAGCCGCACCGCTAAGCCCAGCCCGCGAAACCTCGGCTCGACAACCACCCTGCTTATGCACCTGATGTTCTCGTTCAAAAGCGTCGCCCGCGTCGCCCTGTCGTAGCCGGCAAAGTACCCGCCCGTCGCCACATCCCTCAGCTCACAGCCCAATACCGGCATCGTATAGACAATCACCCCGACCGTCTCCAATCGCGCAGCCGTCCTGAACCTGCCCTTCAACGCAAACACCGCCGCATAGCCCCCCAACCGCTCCGCCCGGTAGTGATAGCGACAAAGCTCCTCGTAATCGCCCCTGCCCCCGCGAACAATCTCCAAACCCCTCGTAACACTACAATCCATCATAGGCCGCCCCCGCTTTTTTTCTCACCATAAAGACACCAAAACACGAAGAAATCAGCCACGAATTAACGCAAACAAAGCACGAATTTACAAATCAGTCTCATTATTCGTGTCCATTGAATGTTATTTTTTTGTACCTTTGTGATTTGGTACCTTAGTGGTAATATACGCAATACGCATCACGCTATCCGCCTAACAATTGCTGCATAAGCTGCTGGCGACGTCTTGGTTGCTCTGTTAGTTTCTCTATTAGTCTTGTTATTAGTAGTTGGACATTTTTGTCCATCTTGTTGGACAGAATTGTCCCGGTGGAGTGGATAACTCTTGTCCTGTTTGAGTGCAGCCGCCTGCCTGACATCCGGGTGCGATTTTGCCCACATAGTGCGATGGTAGCCCTTGGGTTTTTTTATGTACAGATAACGGCAAATGTCCGCGACCCAGCGCGATATTGCCTTGCCCGAGACCATAAAAATCTCCGCTAACGTCTCGTTGCTCTGCCAGCAGCCCCTCGCACCGAAGCTGTAGATATGCGAAAGCAGCACCTTCTGCGCCAAGGCGATACCGGTAAGGTTCAGGATATGATACGGTATCGCCAGATACCGCTCAGCCGGTTTTTTCTTTGAAGTCTTTTGCATTTTGTATTTCGTATGTTGTGCTCTGCGCAAACTCCGTCCCCGTCAGTTACCCGGTTACCACCCGCACGACGCAATACGCCTTACACACGGCGTTTTTTATAAACCACTTCCGCCTCGCCGCTGAGGTATTTGACCACTAACACATCGGGCTGCAGGTCCGCCAATATATCCTCGTGGCTCGACGCCAAGAAAAAGACCCTGCCGCTGCCGTCTGCGAACCGCCGAACCTTATGGGCTATCACCGCCGCCGTGATACGGTCGAGATTCGAGCAGAACTCGTCCGCAAAGATATGGCGCTTCCCCCCCGCAAGCGCCATCGCCAATCGAAACCTGTACCGCTGGCCCTCGCTCAGCAGCGCCGGTGCATTCAGCATTTGAAAAACGTCGCTCAGACCCGCATAGCCCAGCATCCGCATCGCCTCGATAATATCGCCGTCGATGCAGTCTATCACCGCCCTGTCCGAAACCAGCTCAATTTCATCGAGATTAACACGCTGTTTCGCATCGACCTGCCTTTCCATCTCTGCCAAAATCACGCTTTTACCCGCCCCCGAAGGCCCGGTGATATACACAATATCACCCTGCAAAACCTTAACCCTGCACTTATGAGTTACAGCCAACTGCTCCAGCCGGCCGGCGTCCACCCCGAACATCCGGCACAGAGCCGATGCCCGCTCGCTAAGCTGCCCCGCCCACTCGAACCGCTTTGAAACCCTAATTTCCATCATTGTCTCGATACTCGATACGACGCACTACGCACGACGCGGTACGCGAAACGCCTCGGCCTTCCGCAGCGTCCGCCTGATGCTGTGCCTGCTGCATCGGCGTCTCAGGGCAATCCGCCGAATCGAAAGCCCCGTCAAAAAGTAATCCTTCGCTATCTTCAGCTCCATCGCCGAGAATCGGCTGCGGTTCCTCAGGCACGCCACGTATCCGCCTTCGGTAAGCCGTCTGCAAAGTTTGTGAACCCGCCTGCCCACCGTCGCCGGATTCACCCCCAACAGCCGGGCGAGCTGCCGAAAACTGTTGCCGTTCTTCAGATACATCTCCATTAACACCCGGTCCTCGCCGCTCAGCAGCTCCAGCCGGCCCGCTAACAGCTCGACCCGCCCGCGGGCCTTATTCAGCCCCTCTGCATCACTATCCTGCATTTCCGTCCGCAGCAAGTGCATCAATTCAGCCCTTCACGTCAACCCCGCCTGCCGACCCGTTAAGCCACTTTACTGTTCTATATTCATCTAACATGCCGGTATTTTAACATAACATTCAACAAAAGGCAAGCGAAATTTTGTAATTTTGTTAAATTTTTTTGATATTCACTGTTTATCTAACAAAAAGGCCGCTCAGACCCCGCCTTTTCAGGGAAAAACCGTGAGAACAGCGTGATGCGTCGTGCGTATTGCGTATTTCGTATTGCGGGCAGCGAACGGGGATTTGGCCTGACTTTGGCGAAGGCAGTTGCGTTCGGGAAGGGGGGGAATTTTTTCTGAAATCTCGGGATTTTTTCTCGACAGGTATGGGGAAGTATTGCAATTATAGCAACGTTGATTGAAATACAGAGGGTAAAGGGTTAAATATGCGAGCGTGACATGCCCATAATCAGGTCTTCAAAGGCGGCTTTGCCGTCGATTGTAATCCCAGGACGAACGGCTATGAAGCGGGTGGTAGAAACGGATAGGAAAAAGTTAAAATGGGAAACAAAAAACGGTGACTGTGGGGCTGCTGAAAAACCCTGTAAACAAAAAAATAACCTGCGATTTCAGGCCGGAATCAGGGCTAAAATTCTCATTACGCCACTTTTTCAACAGCCCCACTGTCCCTAGTTTGCATCAGTTTGTCGCACATCTTGAAAAAAAAGCCGACTCTGTCGGCCTGTTCGATTGCATTTGTCTCGATGTGCCATGCTCGAATACGGGCGTATTAGCGAAACGGCCCGAAGTGCGTCATCGCATAAGCAAATCGGCAGTTGAGAACTTAGCTCGTATCCAGTTCGGCCTACTCGAGACCTCGGCTGAGATGCTTAAGCCCGACGGGCGAATCTGCTACTCGACCTGCTCTATTGTCCCGCAAGAGAACGGTCTTATCATTAGGCGGTTTTTGGAAGGAAATCCGGCCTTTAAGGTGAAAGCGGAAAAGCTCATTTTGCCATCGGCGGAGGATTTCGACCATGACGGGGCATACACGGCAGTTATTGGGCGAAACAGCGACTAAAAGGCAATGCCTGGGTGCATCAAAAAAAAGTGGCGCATTTTTTGTGGATATGGTATAGCACATAA
>CAYMYK010000180.1:0-6063 GCA_964394625.1 uncultured Pirellulales bacterium | reverse complement strand
ATAAGAACGGCGCCAATATTGCACTGTCGAATACTTATTACATGTGTATTCCCACATTTTGTGGGAAAGAAAACTTCCAAATCCTTTTAGAGAAATTTGTTAATATGATTCGAAACAAGAACGTGCATTCAATCAAAAATTTTTATAAGAGTGTCGAGAATTTGCGTACAGCATGTAAACATAAACCGTTTAATAAAGATATTGATCTTATAATGGCTACACGTCAAATTGTTCATGAAGTTATTGCTCGTTGTGGTATTGTTGACTTGGATCCAGCTATCCCTACATTTATACATGATTGTGCTGAGTGGGGGGAACAATTAGGGTGTGAATTTGACGTTGTTCATGACCAATCGAAGCCAATTGAGCACCAGCAAGAAATACTTTCTTATTTAATGGCTAAAGATGAACCAGAGACTATGATAGGGTATGACCGACGAAAGATGAAATTTCCATTGAAGGTCTACAGCTTAAAATTGTGCGACTCCAAGCTTGTACCACAAATACAAATAGCTGACCTCATAAGTGGTGCATTTGCTTATATCTTAAAAGATAGTTTGGGGATAAAAATTAACAGTACCTTCTCCGAAAGTCTAAGGAAGACCAAATTGTCTGGATTGATATATCATCCAGTTTGGCCATCAGATAAAGTAAAACCAGAGGATTTGGGAACCACAGGAACAGATGAAATAGATCCCAACCTCTACGTAGGTGCTCTAATTGGCAGACAAAGGAAGAAAAGACAAAAGAATTGTAAGGGATGACTTAAAAAGGAAACTTTTGGGAAAGTTGAGTTGGCGGCAAGTGCGGGGGTGGGTTTATGGCCGGAAAATAAAAACGGCGGTGGGCTAAAAACTCACACTGCCAACTAAATTTGGGACTACATTGTGATAAGGCTCAGATTGCTGGTCAAAATATAAACGCTTCCTTGACATTAGGTCGTCAAAGTTAATCATCCGATTGAATAGGGCTCTAATTTCAGCACCATCGACCAAAATGATAGGTACTTGTCCTCGCTTCTCTTTGGCCCTACCAATTGCTGCTGTAGTAAACCCACCCATAGATATGAATAAGCCAGAGATTCCAGCGACATCTAGTTTATCCACAAAATCAGCTATGTGCGTGGGGTCGGAAGGTTTGTCTGTCCACTTACACTCGACCCTGTATTTCTCCGCTCGATGTTGAAAATATGCGTCTATTTGAGAAAATCCTCCTTCGACCCTCGATATCCTATAAGACCCAGTTGCTGTCCCGAAAGTGAACTCGGCAAGACGAAATATCAAAACTTCGAGTTGGTAGCCACGCTTCTGATGATCAGCCGATGTCTCTAAAGCACGAAATTGCTTTCTAAGAGTTTTAAAGTTTGAGGCTTTTGGTGGCTGCTCAGAAAAAGGTTTTTGACGCACAATCCGTAACCGTTCAACGTAAGGGGCTTTCTTGCCTTCCAACTCCTCAAGTTTGCATTGAACACCCCGCCACCAAGTGAATCGCCTATCCGAAAAGTTTTGGGATAGTTGCAATAATCGTCGTACTTCATCAAGTGACTTTTCGCCATTTTTCTCAAGTAAAAACCTAGCTAGATTGGTTAGAGCAATTGCATTCGTTTTGTTTAACCGAATAGCTTCACGGTAAAAGGATTCTGTCAAATCATCATCACCTAAAAAATGATAAGAAAATGTGCCAAGCTTGGACCATACATTGCTTTGATCAATCCCCAAAGCTAAGCCGGAGGAGGGCAGGTCAGACTCACGGTCTTCACGTACAAGCTTAATAGTCTCTTCCCAGCATATTTTATCCGAGCCAATAACTATCTCATTCAAGGCTGTTCTACCAGCTTGAGGTCCTTCACAAATTGCTCGTATGAATGCCAAGTTGGTTATCACGCGTGCATTTCGGTAACCTGAGGCAATGGCTGTTTCAAGCATTGTCATCGATTCACGAAGATGGGTTTCAATCAGTGTATCGGGATAGTCAGAGAACCAAAGAGTAACAGCCGCTTCAGCATATACGTAGCTGTCTCTCAAGAGACGACGAACATTGTTGATCGCAATAATGGATTTCGGAAATGCCTCACAGGCCTCTAGTGGTCTAAAATTCAACCGATAAAAACGGGCTAGAGTCAGCTGCGCTATTTCCACCCCAGCCAGCAAGCTATCTTTAAGATAACTTTCTGCGAGATTCAATTTGTAAACATAGTCACAATCCTTAGACTCATAATTAGCCATAGCCCAGTTTGCTTGGGCCAATTCCAATAAAGCCGCAGCATTTCTTGATTGCTTAAGGGCTTTCTCTGCGCAGCGCACACACTTACCTAACATGTTCCTCTTAAGCTTGTGACTTACTTCTGCCATAGAAAGATGCCGTATAATGCAGGATTTTCTTGAAAGGAGTTGGCTTTCAACTGCGGCGTCCTCAGCATTATCAATATATGTATCCAAGGTTTTATTTGCCATCCTCAGAAATTGGAGGCGTTCTAGAAACTTTAAGCGGCACAATTCATCTTGAAAATAATCAACTGCAATCAAAGCGTAGGCTTCTGCAATACGATAATCATATACTTGGCGTGACTTTTGATTTAGAAGATTCAGTGCCTCCTTCCACAATCGACTACGATCATTAATGGTTTTCGACTCATATGCTAGGTCTTTCAATATATGAGCTTTCAAAATAATGGCTTGTATCTCCCCTCCTGCCCCTAGCCAATCATCACATAGTTGGAGTGCTTCAACAAGAAGCTTGACGCTTATCCCCTGAGAGCGTTCTCCATGGGCAGCAGCTACACGAATGGTGATTTCGTGATTGTAATTCATTCTTTGTGACTTCGCAATAAATTCACACAAAATACTTAACTATTACTAAATACCTTGATATAACTTTAAGCAAAACTGTCTAAACTAAATAAAACTAGGGACAACCACCTATCCATGAACACATTATTGTCCACAACTTTCCGTGCCCGAAAAATATCTAAATAGCCCGAGAAAGCAAGCCCTTTTTACTCGTTACTATTTACCCGCCGAAGGCGTGATTTCCCCGCTCTCCACAGTGAACAGAAATCTTGCTAATCCTGTCAATCCTGCCTAAAAAAATGAATCTCTGTGCTCTCTGTGAACTCTGTGGCTATAAAATTTCTTGGTGTCTTTGCGTCTTAGTGGTTAAAACTCCGTGGCTAATACCAAAAATTCACTTGACATCTAACTTCCCATAATGTATAATACCCAGCTAACATACAGAAAGTGAATACAGTAACCTAAAATCGGAGGCCTCAACAATGGCCGCCCATTTACAAAATGTTATCTTTTGTCTCTCAGCCCTTGAACTTTTCCAAAAATCAGTGTCAATCAGTGTCTAAAATCCTTCGTTTGCTCCACATTTGTCGAAAAATCCTCGTCAAATCACACCTTTTTACGCAAAACAAACCCAATGTCAAAATAATTAGACATCACTTAAACCTATGTATCAAAAGGATTTACAGAAATGTTTGCCGGCAACGATACAAAAAAACAAACCCAAAACGAACCCAAAACGAACCCAAAACGAACCCAATTTCCGAAAACCCAAAAATGAACCTAACACCATATAAGAAAAGGGATTACGTAAAATATATGACCTTCGGGCCGCAAAACAACAAACCCAATTCAAACCCAAAATAACGCAATACGCAATTTTATCCGCCGGACGTTTGGCGGAACGCAATACGAGATACGAGATACGAGCGACGAATTAAAGCCCCCACGCCCTGGCGAATGCCTTGAAACTCCGGTCGTAGGTCTTCTCCACCGAATCCGGAAAACAACAGCCCGGAAGCTCCTTCAGCGACAAATGATAACTGATACATTCACAGCACACGCCCTTCTTGTCGCAGCCGGGATACGAACAATTGCAGTGTTTGAGATTTTGCTCTTTTCTACATTCCATCACGATGTCTCCTTCTCAAAATCCAAACCGAAGACCCACATTGCATCATTACAGAATAAATTCTGTTCCGGCCTTCACCGAACCGAAAGCTCATAAATGTTAATACTCAGCGGCCGAACCGCCAGCTTTTCCGCCGCGCCCGATATCTCTTCGGTCTCGATTTTTACCTGTGCCTTTTGGCCCGGCTCATTGAAGGCCATCGGGTCCGAACCATTGATGAAATGTAGTTGTCCCTCGCCGGTCAGCGCGGCGCCTTTTACAGCCGGCACAATTTCAAATTTATACTTCGTGGGATTGACTGCCGCAACGGTCAACACATCGCGATTCCCGCTCCACGCCGCCGCAATATCCATCCCCTTTCGGTCGCCGTCTGTTGCCACCGGCACTTGCCCGAAGTATTGTCGATAAAGCTTGAGCACCAGCCCGTTCGTTGTGAAAACGGCGGCGGTCTTGCTTGTGCTGATGGCCGGCAGAACATTGACCGTCTGGGCATAATTGGCCATATACACAATGTCGCTGTTGCGGAACATCTCGTGCAGACCCTCGGCGATACCCAGGGCATCCATAAGATAATAGCGTCCCTTCTCGCCGCTCCAGTAGTTCCACTCGTCTATAGCAATACGAATATCCTTTCCTTCGAGTGAGCCGAGCCGTTTGCGGTAGTCCCGATGGCCCTTCACTATTCTGCGAACCCTGCCTGGAATTTGCCGAACGTGCTGCGTCACTGATTTATTCCGGTCGCAATAAAAATGCTCGCTAACCAAATCCATATTGTCCGCACACTTCGTCAGCATCTGCTCGTCCCAGGCCCCTGTTTGTCCTACGGCAATCAGCTTAATCGACGCATCGACTTTGCGCATCGCCTCGGCGAAGATGTTGTGCTTGATGACGTATTGTTTGAGCTGCATCTGCCCGAGCTGCCAGTTGCCCCACATCTCGTTGCCCACAAACCACCATTTGACATTGTACGGCCCGGGATGTCCGTTGGCAGCCCGCCATTTACCCATCGCCGTATCAACACTGCCGTTGCAGTACTCAACCTCCTGAGCCGCCGTAAAAGCGTCCCCGAAACCCGTGTTGACCGTGGCAGCCGGCTCTGTACCCACCAGCCGGCAGAACGTCATAAACTCGTCAATCCCAAAGTCATTCGACTCCAGGCCGTTCCAGGCGAGGTTCTTCTTCGGCGGCCGTTTGTCCCGGTCGATACCTGTCCCGTCGCGCCAGTCGTAGCCGCTGACAAAATTGCCGCCGGGCCAGCGGTATATCGGCGAGTTCAACTGCCGCAGCAGCTTTAGTGTATCCGCACGCATCCCCTCGACGTTATCCGCCGGCATCAGCGACACCGTCCCGATGTGTAACGAGCCGTTGCCGCCGGCGATAATCTCTAATCGCCCATCGTCGGTGTCGCCGCCTGCCGTAAAACCAAGCGGTATCTTCGTATAATCATCGGTAACTGTATCGATGGTTATGGTTTGTCGTTCGTTTTGGCCGGCGCCCCATATAAGACTAACCTCGGCTTTCACATCACCAACGCCGGCAAGAATTATTCTGCCCACGTATTTTTTGCCTTTCACCAAACCTAAACTGCCCTGAACAATCCCGCACGCCTTGTCCCCATTGGCCTTCACCGCCGGTGTCTGTTTGCCCACATAGGAATCATCGCGCACCATAGTTACGCACGAATTGCCGCCGAGCGGCTTCCACGGCGACTTATCCGCACCGACTGCATAGAAGAACTTGCGGTCGGCTAACATCTCCGCCCAGACGCCGCCGTAAATGCACCTGCCCACGTGCTCGATAAACTGCCCGTAAATATACGGTGAAATCTCCGCTGAAGTTTTGCCCGTATCTATCGTAACAGAGACCCGCTCGATGGCCCCGGCATTCGTCCCAGCCGTCTGACCGAACGTACAGACCGGTATCAAAAATAAAACAGCCAGACATAGAAAACCAGTGTGGTTAATATAGCTTGTCCGCACCATTTTTTTCTCCAAAAACGTGCCTTCAAAATAAATAAAGTAGTCTGTCCTTAAACACATAGCATTTTAGGCCGGCTTATGAAAAATGCAATTCAATTATGTCCTTGTCGTTGGGTGTAGCACGATTTTTAGGCACATTTTCCTATCACAGATTCCCAAAGGTCAC
>CAYMYK010000179.1:0-6068 GCA_964394625.1 uncultured Pirellulales bacterium | reverse complement strand
TTCTACCCGTTGGGAGACACGCTTTCATAAAATCATTGCGAGCGAAGCGAAGCAATCTCAATACTAAGGTTTAGATTGCCACGGCCTGCTTCGCAGGCCTCGCAATGACAGAGCGTGAGGGCTTATTCGGATAGGTTCTCAGTCTATGCTCATCGTCATCAGGAACTCGGCATTGCTTCGGCACTTACCCAGCCGGCTCTTGAGCAGCTCAACCGCCTCGATTGGATTCATCTCGCTAAGCACCCGACGCAGACGATAGGTAAGTTCGAGCTCCTTTTTGTCGAGCAGCAGCTCTTCCCTCCTGGTTCCGCTTCGGCTGATGTCAATTGCGGGCCAAATTCTTCTGTCAACCAGGCGCCTGTCCAAATGCAGCTCCATATTTCCGGTCGCCTTGAACTCCTCGAAGATAACCTCATCCATTTTCGAGCCGGTGTCAATCAAGGCGGTTGCAAATATGGTAAGCGAGCCGCCTTCTTCGATGTTTCTGGCGGCGCCGAAGAATTTTTTCGGCATCTGCATCGCGCCGGCATCGACACCTCCGGTGAGAATTTTTCCGGAGTGCGGCTGTTCGGTATTGTACGCCCTGGCGAGACGGGTAATTGAATCCAGCAGGATAACGACGTCCTGGCCGTACTCGGTCATACGTTTTGCCTTCTCGATGACCACCTCGGCCACCTGGCAGTGACGTGCCGCCGGCTCGTCAAACGTCGAGCTGATGACCTCAACATCCTCGGCGGTCTTGCGCTCCATCTCGGTGACTTCCTCCGGACGTTCGTCAATCAGCAGGACTATCAGCTTAATCTCAGGATGGTTTATGCTGACGGCGTTGGCTATCTTCTGAAGCAGAATCGTCTTGCCCGTCCTCGGCGGAGCGACGATAAGCCCACGCTGTCCCTTCCCAACAGGAGTGACAAGGTCGATGATTCTCATGTTCAGCTCTTCGGATGTTGTTTCGAGAATAATCCTGTCTTCCGGATGCAGCGGCGTCAGGTCGCTGAATACCGCCTTTTCCGCCAGGTTGTCCGGGTTCTCAAAATTGACGGCCTCAACCCGCAGAAGCGCAAAGTATTTTTCTGAATCCTTCGGAGGTCTGATTTGACCCGACACGACATTGCCGGTCCGCAATCCGAAACGCCGTATCTGCGATGGCGAGACGTAAATATCGTCCGGACTCGACAGATAATTGTAGTTCGGGTTCCTGAGAAAACCGTAACCGTCCGGCAGCACCTCGAGAACACCTTCGCCGTACAACAGTCCATTCTGGCGAATGCGCTCCTTGAGAATCCTGAATATCAAATCCTGTTTCTTTAGCGCGCTGTATTCGCTGATGTTTTCTTTCTTGGCGATGTCGTGCAGCTCCGAGACCGTCAGTTTTTGCAGGTCCGTCAGATAGAGTTGTCCCTTTTTGATGCGCTCATATTTCTCATGAGTGGACTCCTCTTCCGCCTTCTTTGCCTGCCCGACTTTTCCCGACGCCTGACCGCCGTTCGAAGCTTCTTCAACGGCGATGGCAGCGTCGGCTTGAAACTCCTGTGGCCGGCCGTTCGCCGCATCCTTCCCGGAGGCCTTTCTCTTCTTTCTCTTACGGTTTCTGCCCAAGGATTTCGCGTTTTTTCCGGCAACTTTAGCCATGATTACTCCTGTGATAAAAGTCTGTTTCTTTTGCGGTTATGCAATATCGCAACTTCGGTTAAACATCCGTCTTATCAGGAATTCAACCGGATTTGAATCCAAATGCTATACAGAAAAGCTTACGTCCCGACAAAACCGCCCCACCCGTCCCGCGATTGTTCTGAAACCGTCAATGGGTCCCGGCTTACTATGTCTCAGTAACGCCTTCCAATGACGTCGAGGATAACCAACACAGTTTTGTCAGATGCTCTCTATTCCAAAACCTGAGTACGAATCAAACGAGCTATTAAGAACCCCACTTATCCGTTATCCACTATGTTTGAGAAGATTTCAGCGACTTGCTTGGATAGCTCCGAGAAGCCGGAATTGTTATCCATTGTATTATCGGCGATGATTTTCTTCTTGTCCAGAGAAATCTGAAAATTTTCTCGAACTTTTAATTGGTTTTCGCCGGAAAGCCCCATTTTTTCGGCCCTTTCCCGCCTTTTTTTCTCGTTGCAATCGACAAAAATTAACCTGTCACAGCGCTTTTCCCACCCGATTTCCAGCAAAAGCGGCATATCCAGCACAATTGCATCGACCAGGCCGTCCCTTTGGTAATCTGCAATAAGCCCCTCGACCCGCTCCAGCACCGGCGGGTGCAGCAAAACGACAAGCCGCATCAGTTTCCCGGCATCTGAAAAAACTATACCGGCTAACCTGCCCCGGCTGATTTCACCCGCCTCGTCAAGTATCCCTTGGCCGAAGGCGGCCACAACCTTCCGGCGTACATCCCTTTCTCCCAGCAGCTCGTGGGCGATTTCGTCGGCGTCGATTACCGCACAGCCCAATTTGCCGAACTCCGCCGCCACCGTACTCTTGCCCGAGCCGAGACCACCCAGAATCCCTATCACCGGCTGTTTTCCTGATTTACCCATAGCCGAAAGTCTATTCCCCAAACCCCCTCCAGTCAAGCAGCTGTTTTTTGGCACGGCACAAACAGGGTAACGGACAGGTGAGCATTACCCCGATTGTATCGCTTGGCGGTTAATTACGCCGCCGTCCCGATTTTTATCTGTATAATCCTATAATAACGCAATACAGTCGAAGGAGCAACTTTTTGCCTAATCAGGACAGATTAAAACGCCGAAAATAAGTACAGTTTTTCAAAGTCGAGATTTGCAGGAGAAAATTTTTAAGAAGTTTTGACTATGGCCAAACGACGCCTTTTGCGTTCACTTATCCTCGCAATTGCCAGCATTGCAATGGCAATTGTATTAGCATTAGCTTATGTTGTTTTAACAGACGAATCGCGCGCCTTCAATGATGTGTTAAAAGCTGCCGAACAAGGTAATGCAACAGCACAATTCAAACTGGGTGAGATGTACTACGATGGTGAGCTTGTTACTCAGGATTATAATGAGGCGCTTAAATGGTACAAAAAGTCCGCGGAACAGGGCAATGTAGGTGCTCAACTCAAGTTGGGCGAAAGGTACGCCGACTGCAATAGTGTTCCGCAAGATTACGTCGAAGCTTATAACTCGAAACAAACGGCGGCAACAAAGACCGGGGATAAGCGTAAGAAACAGGAGATAGGGGTCGATATAGGAATTGTTACCGCCATAATGTACGTTGACGGTACTTCTTTGGCTGTTATAGATGGCGTAATTCTTAGAGAAGGACAGAGCATACGTCAGGTTAAGGTCGTCAAAATAAATCCCGATTCTGTCGAATTTGACTATAACGGAAATCGCTGGAGCCAAAAAGTAAACGAACTATCATCGACCCAGGGTATCGGCACAGTAGATTTACGAATACTTCCGAAGTATCCGTCAGTGGAAGACATTTTCAAATATGTGTCTCCTGCCGTAGTAAGTATAATTGTTTATGACGATATTGGTGATGTAATTGCGTTTGGTTCAGGATTCTTCATTGGCAACGGGGAGATATTGACTAATGCTCACGTTGTAGAAGGTGCATATTCTGCCGAGGTGTGTTCTGTACTCAAAGCTTATGAAGACGTTACAATTATTAAACTTGATGATGAATTGGATTTGGCATTACTTGAAGTAAATAGTGTCGGAGAGCCAATAATTTCCTTTGCAGACGATAGTGAGTTGCGAGTTGGCCAAAGGGTTCTCGCCATCGGAAATCCGCTTCGCCTTGAACGAACGCTATCCGATGGTTTGATAAGCGCCATAAGATATGAGGATTTGAAGCAAGAAATACAAATTTCGGCTCCTGTATCTCACGGCAGCAGCGGAGGGCCTCTGCTTAATATGCAGGGTCAAGTTATAGGGATTACTTATGCCGGTTACGACGAAGGACAAAATCTTAACTTTGCTATTGGTATCAAAACGCTGAAAAGCTTCTTGAAGACCCCTGAGCATCCAGAGCAGTTGAAAACAGCCGGAAGTTATATACCTGGGAAAGTTGTCCATTATTGGATTAAAAAAATAGTCATTGGTGTTGTAGCGTTTGCTATCGGTATCGTGGTTATTATTTATGGTGTAATTTTTCTTATACGTATTCTAAAACGATTGTTCCGGCTTGCAACAACACCTTTCAGAAGATTAAAAATATCTAATCCTATAAAGATATGTGAAGAACAAAACAAAATATTGGAACTCTCAAAAGAAAAGAAGGATTTTGAAGATAAAGGAGACAAATCTCATTCACAAACACAAACCCTCCCTTTTCAAAATATTGCAATAAAACGCAAGTTCATCGTCATTGTAATGGTCACGTGCACGATATCACTTCTGTTAGTGGGCAGTATCTTTATATTCTGGGAATGGTGTGGCTTGCGCAATAACATGTTTGAACAACTTTCGTCGCAGGCTCGTATCACTGCTGAAAACTGCAAGGCCGCATTAATTTTCGAGTATAAAGAAGACGCCAAGGATTCGGTCAGGAAAAACTCGGATTCGATGCTTCATTACGCAGAACATACATTAGCCTAATCAAAAGAGGCCAAAAAAGCCCGACTCTTACTGCAACTCCTAATCCCTAATCTCGGACTGTTGCTCGATAGTTTGGATAATATCTGCATATGAGCCTGCAATACCTCTCGCTTCCTCCGAATCGGAGCACTCCCGCTGCTTAATACCCATAGTATCGAACGCACACCCATCCGAATCAATCCCAACAAAAAACTCATGCTCAGCCTCAAAATCCCTCAACGCCTGCGCCGCATCACTCATTACTGCTCCTCTGTAAAAACTCAACCTGTTCGTTTTTTTACTTAGTCGTAACTTATAAATCCTTTGTGTCTTGGTGCCTTGGTGGCAAAGACTTTACACCTTCCCCCCGCCAAATTCAACTACAAACCCATAGAATCTATACCGAGCAACACGGCTTCGGGAGTATTTTAGACACTGATTAACACGAGATTGACACAGTTTTTACTTCAACTGGTCGCTGCCAAGCTCATGATGGCCAGCATCTTTTGAAGTGTCTGTTGTGTCAGTAAAGGTTGTATCTAAAACTTGATATATCTAACTCATTATCGGCCTTTGACTTGTTTAAGTAGCTGATGTTTCCAGCCGACATAACTGTGGCGAAAAATATCTTGTTTAAAAGGTGAGATTATGAAAACAAATTCAATCATATTGCCTATCATAGCGTTGATTCTTGCTGCTGTTACCGGCTACTATATTGGTGCTTCTGGTCGAGCAAGGAATACTCCTGTTACTGAAAAACCAAAGCAGAAGATGCCTGATACGCCAGAGGTAGTAAACAACATTGATTTTAACAAGATTAAGAATATAAATAATCCTAATATATATCTTGAACAAAAGCATCAAATACTGAAACAAATTGCCAAAAACATACATTCTATAAATATGAGCAAGTATGACAATGAAACATTTGAGTCTCAATTAGTAGATGCTGAATATTCGGATAACGAGTTCAAAATAGAAACCTGGTATCAAACACTCAAACTTAAACTCAGATATTTAGATGAGGATTCTAGATTGACTCCACAGGAAAGATTAACGTTTAAGCGTCTTGCGTTAAGCCGTGCCAATGACCCCATAGTTATACCTAAACCTTCTGAAGTCAAGGTTTCAATGGACTAAGGCGGTTACCGAAAACATCGTCTCTAAACGGCTCCTTTTTATTAAGGAAGTCCCTTTACACAGTTTTGTAGGGTGTGTAACTTGTTTACACACGCAGGATATATACATTTTTGCTACACAGATTTTTTTCACCAGTTTCAGTAATACTTTAACTCTCACCGCTGAATATTCAAGTTCTTTATTCCGCAACGGCAGGGGGGCAGGGGGGCAGGGGGGAGAATTTAATATCTACTATTTGCTATTTACTATTTTCGATTTGGGAATTCGTGTAAATTTATGCCATAGCTTGCACCATAGGTGGTATCAATATCTTACAACAAATCTCTGTGTCCTTGTATGTTGACGTCAGTCATGGTTAAAGGTTCTATAGTTAAA
>CAYMYK010000178.1:0-6106 GCA_964394625.1 uncultured Pirellulales bacterium | reverse complement strand
GCCTTTCTGCGGTCGCCGTAGCCGGGCGCCTTGACGGCGGTGCACTGGAGGACGCCGCGGAGCTTGTTGACGACAAGCGTTGCCAGGGCTTCGCTCTCGACGTCTTCGGCAATAATGAGCAGCGGGCGTTTTGCCTGTGCGATTTTTTCGAGTAGCGGTACGAGCTTTGCGACAGAGCTGATTTTATCCTCATAGACGAGAATAAAGGGCTTTTCAAGCTCGCAGGTCATATTCTTGTTGTCGGTGACGAAGTGCGGGGACAGATACCCGCGGTCGAACTGCATACCCTCGACGAAATCGACGGTGGTTTCGAGTCCCTTGCCCTCTTCGACGGTGATGACGCCGTCTTTTCCGACCCGCTGGAAGGCGTCTGCCATAATTTTGCCGATTTCGAGGTCGTTGTTGGCAGAGACGGAAGCAATGTTAATAATGTCGTTCTTTTTGGTGATATCGATGGGCCTGGCAAGCTTGGTAAGCTTTTCGGTGACGGCCCCGGCGGCCTGCTGCATCCCGCGGTTGAGGGTCATAGCGTCGGCGCCGGCGGCGAGGTTACGAAAGGCCTCTTTGAACATTGCCTCTGCGAGGACGATGGCTGTTGTGGTGCCGTCGCCGGCGATTTTCGAGGTTTTGCTTGCGGCCTCGCGGACGAGTTTTGCGCCGAGGTTTTCGTTCT
Source organism: uncultured Pirellulales bacterium (assembly GCA_964394625.1). Lineage (GTDB taxonomy): Bacteria > Planctomycetota > Phycisphaerae > Sedimentisphaerales > Anaerobacaceae > JAUVYV01. The sequence goes on along the minus strand of CAYMYK010000178.1, from coordinate 5,433 downwards.
TATCGACAAGCTCAATCTCCTCGGCGACGGTAACACCGTCCTTTGTGACCGAAGGCCCGCCCCAGCTCTTGTCGATAATAGCATTTCGGCCTCTGGGCCCGAGTGTTGATTTTACTGCGGCGGCGAGCTTCTCGACCCCGGTAAGAAGCTTAGCACGTGCATCGGATTCGAATGCCAATTCTTTTACTGCCATAGTTATGTTTCTCCTTATCAAAACAGCTATTTTGACTTTTCCTGCTTAATCAGTACTGAGCAGCAAACGCGATACCAGTAATGGCCTATGTGGTGGTCTAAAATGACCAACTTTGCGTAAGTAGCTGTCTTTACAGCACTTGGGTCGGGGACAAATTGCTGAAAATCAGGTTTTGGGGCCTTGATTTTGGCCTGTGAGAATGCCAATTTTGGCACTGTGGGTTTTTTGTCGGCCAAGTTGACAGGACGGGCTTCTCGTGCCTGCGAGGTTTGGAGCGGGCAGGCTACGGCCTGCCCGGCGCCGAGCGCCGGAGATAGCCGGTAATTCGGCGTTGCCGAACGGCCGGTTTGGCGCCGGGTTAGCCGAGCCGCCTAAGACGGGCCGTTTGCCGTGAGGTAATCACTGGCAAACTGCTCGACCCATTTGCTTACCTCAGCGGTTGCCGTCTGGGCGAGCAGCGAGGCGCGGACGAGCTTAACGCCGCGTTTGGCCCAGGTCTCGGCAGGGACGACCAGCGAACCATTACTTACGAGGCGTACGGGCTGCATAAACATTACGTCGTAGCGCAGCGCGCACAGGGCGGATGACTGCCTCGTGTCTGCGTGGATTTCCACGACCAAAAAGCCGCTTTTCGGCTGGCCGGTGGATTGCGGGCTCACAGGGATGCCGTTTTCTTTAAGCCGGCTCTGGACATGGGCTTTCAGAGCCCAGGTGGTGAGTCCGAAGTCCTTCAGTTCAGGGTTAAGCTCAGCGACCAGAACGGTTACGCCGCTCAGACCGGCCAGAGTTTGTTTCTGAACATCGCCGCCCTGACTCTGGCTCAGGGCCGCGAAGGACACAACTGTCGTTACCCCCACAATTACCCCCCAACACACAATCCTTTTCATTCGAGACATCTCCTTGTTCGGCCAATCAGGCCCGGGTAATTTTAGGGTGTACACAGCTATTATCGAATGTTGGCACCATTTGAGTTGAATTTTTTACCGGACTTTTCTCAGGCCGAACAGCAGCACTACGCCGGCGTGAGATATACGCTGCACCACATCAGCGGACGCAGCATGACAATCGGCCCGGATGAGATAATAGGCCCCCTGAGGGATTGGAGGGTTTTTAGGGGATGGATGTCATCAGGCGTTTTAATAGCTCCATAGGCAGGCCCATAACGTTGGTTAAGCTGCCCTCGATTTGCTCGACGAACTCATCGCCATGCTCGCGAATTGCGTACGCGCCGGCCTTGCCGCGCCAGCGGCCGGAAGCAATGTGCCGGGCGATTTGCCGGTCGTTCATTTTTTTGGGATATACGACGGTCGTGTCGCTTGCGACTATTTTTGTGTTGTCGGCAAGCCGGACAATTGCAAGGGCTGTGATAACCTTGTGTGGTTTGCTGAAGAGCCGGCGTATAATCGCCCCGGCCTGGGCGGCGTCTGCGGGCTTTCCTACAATTTGCCCGTCGCAATCGACGACGGTATCGGCGCCGATAACCAAATTGTCCGGTTCTTTTTCGGCGACATCGAGCGCCTTGGCGAGGGCCAGGCGCCGGGCATAGTCGGCGGGGATGAGCCGCTCGTCATCGAATGCGGACTCGTCGATATTTGAAGGGACGACCTCGAAATTGTAACCGGCTTCGGTCAATAGCCGGCGGCGTCTCGGAGAGGCGGAGGCGAGGATGAAGAACGGTTTGTTTTTCGACGGTTCAGCCACAGGTTTTTGTGGTGCTCTTTTTGCTAATTTCTGAGTCGTACGTGATAGACGGTTTTTCTGCAGAAACGGATGTACTGGCGCTCGATGTCTTCAAAATCGCTGCCGATATATTTTTTGAACAGGCCCAGGCCGATGGCGCTGTTCAGCCGGACGGTCATAGGGACATTTCTGTCGGCGGCGATTCTCCTGCCGGTATCGCTCAGGGGCCATTTGCCTTCCAGGCCGTCCTGCATCAGCCGGTGGTAGTTTGGGAGCCGCCGGCCGTAATCGTCTTCGCGCAGGAATCTTACCAGCGCGTATGACTGGCTGTAAAAGGCCCCGATGGCATCGTCGCTTTCGAGGACCGCCTCGCCGGGGTTCATCGAGACGAGCCGGCGGAGCGGGATTATTTTGTTTTCCTGGAGGGTTCTTTTGAGTGTTGCCAGACGGTTGAGGTTTTTTGCAGGCTCGAAGTAGAAAAAGCCCCTGTCGTAGGTGTGGGCCTCGAAGAGCATAGCGATGCCTTCGTCGAGCCAGCTTGGCAGCCGGAAGCTGAAGTGTTTTCTTGAGAATTGGTGCCAGCCCTCGTGGCCGATGACGCTGAAGGTGCGCTCGATGCCGATATTGTAAGCCACGCAGGCGCCTTTAAGCATATAAGCGCCTTTTTTTATCTTCATATAAACGGGCGCCTGGCTGCCGGCGAAGTGGATTGTAAAGGCATCCCACTGCCGGCGCTCTGCGAACAGATAGACGGTGAATTTGCTGGTGGTCTGAACGGGCGAGGGAAGCTGCTTCTGATAGCCGCGATAAGCCGATTCGACAAAGCCTGGCATCTGCGAGAGCATAAGCGGCTCCAGCAGGGTCGTGAAAATCTCATAGTGAGCGGTTGTGAGCTTGAGTCCCGGCCCATACTTGTTGTCCCAGAGGCCAACCGATTTCAACACCGGCAGGTTCTGCGCCTTTAGATACGCAATCATCCCCTCAGGCGTATCGATTGGGCCGTCTTTGCCCGGAGATTTTGTGGCGTTGCCGGTGTCACAGCCACAGATTAGCACGATTATGGCTATCGAAGCAAAAAGAAGCATCTTTTCAGCATCTATTGTCTTCATCATGTACCCGGTTTTCATCGGCCCGCAACGGGGCTGTCAGGATTCCCAAAAACAAATTCAACGGTATTGGTTCATCGCCTTTATCATTGCCTCTACGTTCTCAAACGGCGCATCATTTTCGATTTCCGCGTACAGAATCGCTCCGCCGCCCAGGGTCTTGTGTATTTCGGCGTATTGTTTGACGGTATCTCTTATCTCGGCAGGTGAGCCGAGGGGGATTAGGTTCTGCCGGTCCAAATGCACATAAAGCAGGACTTTTGCCTCGGCTGCCTTTTCGGCAAACGCTTGCGGCTCGTAGAGATTGCTCTGATGCCAGAGGCCGTCTATTCCTATTTCTGCGAGGTCATCGAAGAGCGGCTCGACCGCCCCGCAGGAATGATAAACAACCAGCCGACCCGCCTTGTGTATTTCGCCGATAAGCTCTGCGATACGCGGCTTGAAGAAACTGCGAAAGAACTCCGGTGCCAAGAAAAGCCCCTGCTGTGTACCCCAGTCATCCGCAAGCAGAAAAACGTCATACCCTGCGTCGATACAGACATCTATCGACCGCCTGTGCCAGTCACAAATCTTCTCAACCAGCGCAACCATGTTCGAGTCGCCACAGTGCAGGTCCATAAGCACGTCCTCGAATGGTCTCAGAGCACTGATTTTTTCGAATATTGAAACCCAGAGCGGCGCCCAAACCAGATACTCGCCCCGCACCCGAGCCACCTCGCTCTTGTTAACCTCGGGCAAGGCTGGCAGCTCATAGCTTTCGAGGTTGGCCCAGTCGGCGAGTGGGCATTTTCGCGGATGGCCTGCTATGCCGAAAATGCGATACTCCCACTCGACACCCCACTCATCCGTTACAAACTCGTGGTACGAGCCGTCGGCATCGAAGACATCGGCGGGCGGCTGGGGAATCTTATCGAAGACAACGTAATTGTCGGGCGGGTACGCGTTGAACAAATCCGCCAGCTTTTGCCCGTGGACGTACAACCCCGCCATGCTCGGATGATAGTAGATAGGCAGCTTGTCCGGGTCGTCAAACGAAAAGGCCTTCAGCATCCTTTGCCTGTGGGTCGCCATCGGCCAGAGACTTGTTCCTCCTAAAGTGCGCATCAGATGATTTCTTTGAAAGGTGCGCCGAAGACGTCTGCGGTGAAGAGATAGACCTCGGTGGCCGGATCGTTCCACGCGTCCGGGCCTAGCCCCGCCTTGTGTGAGCAGCAGTACGAGAGGAACTGCTCGGCGTCCCAGCCCGTCTCGGTCGCCACCTGCGGCAGGAAGCAGCCCGACAGAGGCCCTCGCTTTATGTAAATACCGTCAACGCCAAGCCGTAAGCTCAACGGGTCGCTGGTTTTCTTTAATGGCGACAGCACAGATATCTCGATATCCAAATCGCCCAGCTCATCCGGCGTTATCGGGGCACCGAGAAACCGCGGGTCTCTTGTTGCAGAAGACTCCGCCATCTCGACGATAAGCTCGATTAAGGGCCTGTCGGAGACGAACTGGCCTATGCAGCCGCGAAGCTGCTCGTGATTTTTCAACGTGACGAAGCAGCCGCACTTGGCGTTCATCTCCGGGTCGTCGGCCTCGACCTTCGGCAGCGGCTTGGCCGTAATCACCGCCTCGACGGTGTCACGGGCGACCTTCAACAACGCCTGTTTCTGCGACTCGTTCATCTCTCAGCCCGCAAACAAATGCCCCAACTGTTTGACGGCATACACAACCAAAGCCAACAATATGATAACAACGACAGTCGCCGTGTTGAAATACTTTTCTATGAGGCGTTTTGCCCTTTCGCCGAAGAAATAGAACAGCAGCGCTTCGCCGCCGAACCGCATCGTGCGGAAAATCAGGCTTATTGTAACAAACTTAATAAGCGAGACGTTGGCCATTCCCCCTACCCAGCTAAAAATCATATAAGGCACAGGCGTCAATGCGGATATGGAAATCGCCCAGAAGTCGTATTTCTGGTAAAGCTCCAACGCCTGCTGCGCCCTGCGAGCCAAATCAAAAGGCCCGAAGCTTATCTGCTCGAAGAACTGAACGACCCTTTCCGGCCCGATTGCCAGGCCTAAGGAAAAGGCAATAGTCCCGCCGAGCACTGAAAAAAGCGAGCAGGTCAAACCGTACCGCAGCGCACGTTTCGGCCTGCCTAAACACATCCCGACGACCATCACATCCGCTGGTATCGGAACGCATATCGGCTCGGTAACAGCAAGCAATATCAATGCAAGCATACCGAATCGCGTATCAGCCCAGTGTACCACCCAGTTATACAACCGCCTGTGCCAGTGCCACCAAACTACCTGCTCGTCGCTCGTGACTCGTGGCTCGTGGCTCGTCTCACGACCCGTCGTTTCATCGTTCGGCATTCGATGTTCCTTATATTGCCATTTTTCGTCATTTTACGTCATCTCTGAAAGCGTGTCGTTTGTCAAGTACGCCACATAATTATTCCTCGGC
>CAYMYK010000177.1:0-6125 GCA_964394625.1 uncultured Pirellulales bacterium | reverse complement strand
AAAGGCGGCGGGCGGATTCGAACCGCCGAATAACGGTTTTGCAAACCGTCGCCTTAGGCCTCTTGGCTACGCCGCCTTATCTATTCTCACATAGTTTAATCCCTTTCCCCCCTGCTTTGCAACAAATTTTACCCGTCCCTTCAAACCGAAATGCCCTAAAAAAACACCGTCCCCACTTCTCTGCTCACCCACCAAGACATCCCTTTATTCTACCCGTTCTACCTGTTTCAACAGCCGTTCACAACAGAACCCGCATTATGTATGTCCATTTCTGTCTTATTCCCGGCATACAGCGCAAAGTTTAGCTTTGTTTTCTGCATCTTTTCGTTATATTAGCCAGCCGTATTTGCCCGCGCCGCCCCTAGCGCCGCAGGGGCGACGGGTCCCGTTCAAACTTGGTCATAACCGTTGTTACTGCTGGATTTTAGGAGTTCTCGAAATGGCGGAAAACTTCGACGTTGTCGTAATCGGCTCAGGGCCGGGCGGCTACTCGGCGGCAATAAGATGTGCACAAAAAAAGGCATCGGTCGCCCTCGTTGAAAAGGCCGAAATCGGCGGAACCTGCCTGAATCGCGGCTGCATCCCATCAAAAGTCCTGCTCGCCTCGGCGGAATTCCTCCTCGCCGCCAAACACGCCCATCTTATGGGCGTCGATGTCGGCCCGGTATCGGCTAACTGGGCAAAAATGCAGCAGCGAAAAAACGCCATCGTCGCCGGCTTAGTGAAAGGCCTCACAGGGCTAATCAACGCAAACAAAATCAAAATCTTCCGGGGCGCCGCCGTCGCAACGGCCCCCAACAAAGTCACCGTCACATCCGAGACCGGCGGCGCCGAGCTTTTGGCGGCCAAGGGACTAATCATCGCCACCGGCTCTGTGCCGGTCGATGTGCCCGCCCTGGCTTTTGACGGCCATACTATAATCAGCAGCACCGAGGCGCTCTCGCTCGATGCAATCCCCGGCTCGATGGTCATCGTCGGCGGCGGCATCATCGGCTGTGAGCTGGCCTGCGTCTACGCCGCCGTCGGAACAAAAGTTACTATCGTCGAGGCACTCGACAGGATAATCAATACCGAAGACGAATGGGTCAGCCGGATTTTGCAAAAAGAGCTTAAAAAGCAGGGTATCGAAACGCTCGTCAACAGCAAGGTCACCGGCATCGACACCTCAGGGCAGCAGGCTAAGGTCGCCCTCGAAACAGGCCGGACAATCGAGGCGGAAAAGGTGCTCGTCTCGGTCGGCAGAAGGGCGGTTTGCGACAGCCGGACCGTCGATGCACTCCGGCTGGAGATGAACGGCCAGGCCATTAAGGTAAATGAAAAGATGCAGACTAACGTCCCCGGCGTCTATGCCATAGGCGACGTGGTGGCAACGACTTACTTGGCTCACGGGGCCTTTGCCGAGGCCGAGGTCGCCGCCGCCAATATTACCGGCGGCAACGCAAAAATGTATGACTATTCGCTGATACCCAGAGCGGTCTATACCTTCCCGGAAGTGGCATCGGTCGGCAAGACCGAGGATGCGTGCGCCAAAGAGGAAATCGCCGTCACCGTCGGCACGGGCTACTTCAGGGCAAACGGCAGGAGCTTGGCCCACGACGCGACGGCGGGGCAAATCAGGATTGTACGCGAAAAGCACGACGGCAGGATTTTAGGCGTTACAATGGTCGGCACCGGCGTTACCGAGCTTGCCGCGGCGGCGAGATTGCTCCTCGGCACTGCCGAAACATTCGGGCAGGTCAGCTTCCCGCATCCGACGGTCTCCGAGGTTCTCAAGGAGGGCTGGGAGGATGCGTTCGGCCTGAGCGTCCACCAGCCGCCGAAGACGGCTCGATAATATAGTGCTCCCGGTTGAAATTGCCCGTTCGTTCGCGGGTAAGTAATTTTAGAACAACAACTTGAAATCTCACTCGCGGGAATTTATTACCCTGAAGGGTATAACGGGTTACTTTCTAAGCTCCGGTACGTCGGGTTCGACGTGTACAACAATGTTGACGGGACGGGCAATCTGCTCGTGCAGGGCGTTTTCGAGCTCTTCCGATATTTCGTGAGCGTCGGCGATGCTGAGGGTGGGGTCCACGAGGATGTGCAAATCGAGGAAGACCTCTCTGCCGACGGTTCGGGTTCGCAGCCGGTGGAAGTTACGGATTGAGCTGTCTGCATTTATTATCTTTTTTATATGTTCTATGGTATCGTCATCGACCGCGGCCTCGGTCAGCTCGTTGAAGCAGTCGCTGAGAATGTGGGCGGTGACGAGTATAATCATCAGGCCAACGGCTGCGGCAGCCAACTGGTCGCCACGCTGGAAGCCGAACTTCAGCGCTATAAAGCCGGCGACGACGGCGATTGAGCTGAGGGCATCGGAGCGGTGATGCCAGGCATTTGCATAGAGGGCGGTGCTGTGGAGCCGAACGGCGGCTCGCCTGGTAATTCGATAGAGCAATTCCTTGATGACGACCGAGAGCACAGCAACAAAGAGCACGGCAAAGTGCGGCCTCACACCTTTGTTTGCGGCAATGTCGGCGGCGGCGCGGGTAACGATAAGTGCACCAACAACGGCCAGGATAACGCCAATGAACACTGCGGCGAGGGTCTCTGCCTTTCCATGGCCGTACTGATGTTTTTCATCGGGTTTTTTTGCGCCTATGTACACGCCGAGAAGCACGGCGAGGTCGGTAAGCATATCCGAGACCGAGTGGACGCCGTCGGCGACAAGGGCCATCGAGCCGGACAAAAGGCCGACCACGACTTTGACTACAGAAAGTGCGATGTTGCCGGTTACGGCAGTGTATGTAACCGACTTTATCTGCCGGTTGGCGCTGGTTAGCTTGTCGTACATTTTGGGATTCAACCGAGTATCTGTTTGCGCAGATTCACAACGGCATCGGCATATTTCTCGGCTCTCCGGCTGTCTTCTGCCTCTATTATAACCCTCATAATCGGTTCGGTGTTGCTTGTGCGGATGTGCAGCCAGCCGTCGTCAAAATCGAACCGGCAGCCGTCGGCGGTATTTAACCGGGCGCCCGGGAAAACTTCCTTTACCGCATCGAGAAGCTTCTGTGCGTGTGCCCGGTCGATTGCGAATTTGTCCTTGGTCATATAGTAAGAACCGATTTCGCGAGCGAGCCGGGCGATACTTTCACCTGCCTCGGCCATCAACTGCAGAATCAATGCCATAGCGACGTGGCTGTCGCGAACAAGACATACCCTGGGGTCGATGACGCCGCCGTTGCCTTCGCCGCCGATTATGCAATTGTGTTCGAGCATTGCAGAGGCGACGTTGGCTTCGCCGACAGGCGTTCGAATGACCGTACAGCCGGCATCGGCGGCAATGTCGTCAATCATCCGGGATGTTGACAGGTTCACAGCGGCGCAGCCCTTTCGCTTGCTGAAGATGTATTTTGCGGCCAGGGCCAGCGTATATTCTTCACCAATGTAACTTCCTTTTTCATCGACGACTGCCAGCCGGTCGGCGTCGGGGTCCTGAGCGAATCCGATGTCGGCTTTTTCATGCTTTACGATTTCACACAAACCGGCCAGGTTTTTGGCGGTCGGCTCGGGCGGATGGGCGAAAATGCCGGTCGGCTCGGTATTCACGGCGACGACGCGGCAGCCAAGCAGCGCCAGCAGCTTTTTGGCGAGCGGTCCCCCCGCCCCATTGACACTGTCGAGGACGACCTTGAACTTTTTTTCTGCTATTTTATTCTTGTCGATGATTTTCAGAATCCGCGTGATGTGCTCGGCGGCGGTGCGGCCACTGGATGTCAGGCGTCCGCAACTAAGCGAATCGACAGAGGTGAATTTTTTTTCGAGAAAGGAATTTTTAATCTGTTGTGCCAAATCTTTCGGCGTAGCCATACCGTTTTCGAGCAGCAGCTTTATGCCGTTGTACCCGGCGGGATTATGCGATGCGGTTATAACGACGCCGCCCTGACAGCCGAGCGAGCCAATCGAAACGGCGACGCTCGGTGTGGGGACGATTCCGAGTTCGATAACGTCGATACCGCCGGCGCACAGACCGGCGGCGACGGCGGATTCGAGCATTTGGCCGCTGGGACGCGAGTCTCGGCCGATACAGACGGACGGTCTCTGCCCTTCGGCACCCCGGCGGCTGCGAAGAAAGCCGGCAAAGGCACAGCCGTACTCGGCGCCGACGGCGGCGGTGAGGCCGTCCCCGACGATGCCCCGCAGCCCGCTAACAGATATTATCAATTTATCAGCCATAAAACAGAGACCCATTTGCCTGCAGAAAGCCGGGCGGACGCGGCCGAAGCGTATGCCTTTGAAAGCTTAATCCAGTTTACAGACGTAGATTTCGTTGACGAATTCGAGCTGTCTGAGCTCGTCAACGGCCTTGGTATTCGGCTGCTTGTCTAAGGAGACGGCGAGGACCGCCTTGTGCTCTTTGAGTTTTTGCCCGACGCCCATGGTAGCGATGTTTATCGAGTGTTTTCCGCAGACGGTTCCGACGGCGCCTATTACACCGGGCCTGTCGTCGTTGAAAATGATAACGACCGCACCGGCAGGCGTCATCTCGATGTGGAAGCCGTCTATTTCGATAATCCTAAGCAGCGTCTGCCCGAAGACCGAGCCGGTAACGGTGCGTGTCACCTTGTCGGTAACGACCCGGGCGCTGAAGCTTGCGGCGACATTCTCCGCCTGCGGGTTCTTTGTTTCGTCGATGCTGATTCCGCGCTCCCTGGCGAGGACGGGTACATTAACTATATTGAGGGGCATCTCGAAATGCCTGCCGAGCAGGCCGATTGCGAAATTGCGAGTAACCTGTTCGACGTCCGCCTCGGCTATCGTGCCGCGATAGGCAACCTCAACCTTTTTTATGTGACCCGGTGCAATAGTGCTGATAAGCGAGCCGATTCTTCGGGCAAGCTCGGTATATCGGCTGACAACCGGCGGCAGGGCGCCCGTGGTAGAGGGTGCATTGAGCGCGTTTTTGATTGGGCCGCCTTTGATGGCGTCAACGAGTATCTGGGCCGCCTCGACGGCGACCTCAATCTGGGCCTCTTCGGTGCTGGCGCCGAGGTGCGGGGTAACCAGGCAATTGTCAAGCCCTGTGAAGCGGGTATTTTCGGGCGGCTCCTTTGGGAAGACATCGATTGCTGCGCCTGCGATGCGTTTTTCGGCTAAGGCGTCGAAGAGGGCGTCCTCGTTGATGATGCCACCTCGAGCGCAGTTGACTAACCGGACGGTGGGCTTCATCAATTTGATTTGCTCGGCGTCTATCATATTGAGCGTCTGCTCGTTTCTGGGGACGTGGACGGTGATGTAATCGGATTGTTTGAAGATTTCATCGAGCTCGGCGACAACCTCTATTGCGAGCGTCTCGGCCTCTGCAGGGACGGCGAGAGGGTCGTAACCGAGAATCTTCATATTGAAGCCCTTCGCCATTCTGGCGACAGAGATACCGATTCTGCCGAGTCCGATGATGCCGAGGACTTTATTGTTGAGCTGGTTGCCCATATATTTTTTCCTGTCCCAGGCGCCGGCTTTGAGACTGTTGCAGGCCGGCACGACATTGCGGCTCATAGCAAGCATCAGGGCCATTGTGTGCTCGGCGGCGCTGAGCGTGTTGCCGCCGGGGGTGTTCATAACGAGGACGCCCTTTCTGGTCGCCTCGGGTATGTCGATATTATCGACGCCGACGCCGGCCCTTGCGATGGCCTTGAGCTTGCCGGGATTTGAAAGCACTTTTGCAGTAACCTTTGTGCCGCTTCGGACAATCAGCCCGTCATGCTCACCGATAATGCCGGCAAGCTCGTCGGCACTTATGCCGGTCTTGACGACGCCCTCAACGCCGTCGGCGGCGCCCTCGGCGGGCTCTTCGGCCGGGGCAACTGGGTCTGGGTCACGCCCCGGACGCCCCGCAGCGCCTACCTCATCATGATGTTCTCGCCGATCGCCGGGGGCGTCGGGTGGGGCGCGGTCATGCTCGCCCAGCACGGGATCATCCTGGGCTTCTCCGACGGGCACGGGCGGAGCAAGTACGTCGCCGCCTCGGCCGTCATGATCAGCCTCGGCGGCATGGCCGGCGGGCTCGTCGGGGGCGGGGTCGCCCACGCCCTCCGCCACCTCCAGCAGGATCCCCTCCAGGTCGGCCCGTTCCTATGGAA
>CAYMYK010000176.1:0-6350 GCA_964394625.1 uncultured Pirellulales bacterium | reverse complement strand
ACGACGGCGTTTTTGCTGTTCGAGTCGATGGGGGTGTCAAGGGTCCGGACGGATTTGTCGGTGAGCTATATCGACCACAACATGAGCCAGTTCGGTCCTGAGAACCATAACGACCATTTATACCTTCAGACGATTTCGGCAAAGTCGGGTGTTTATCACTCCCGGGCGGGCAACGGCATCTGTCACCAGGTTCATCTCGAGCGGTTCGGCAGGCCCGGCGCGACGCTGTTAGGCAGCGATTCACATACGCCGACCGCCGGCGGGACAGGGACGCTTGCCATTGGAGCGGGAGGAATGGACGTTGCGGTGGCGATGGCGGGCGGGGCGTTTTACCTGACGGCTCCGAAGGTCCTTGGCATTAAGCTGACGGGTCAACTGGACGGCTGGGTGGCGGCCAAGGATGTAATCATCAAGCTGCTCGGTGAGCTTACGACAAAGGGCAACGTCGGCTGGGCGGTGGAGTATTTCGGGCCGGGTGTGGAAACACTTTCGGTGCCGCAGCGGGCGACTATTACAAATATGGGTGCTGAATTGGGGGTAACCACGAGCATTTTCCCGAGCGACGAGCAGACGAGAAGGTTTCTGTCGGCCCAGAGGCGGGCAGGGGACTACCGGCCGATAGCCGCCGATGCGGATGCACAGTACGACCGGGTTATAGAGACAGACCTTTGCTCGCTCGAGCCGATGGCGTCCTGTCCGTCGTCGCCGGACAACGTCAGGACGGTAGCCCGGATAGCCGGTCTCGAAGTTCGGCAGGTGGTGATAGGCAGTTGTACGAATTCGAGCTATGCGGATTTGATGACGGTCGCCGCCGTGCTTAAGGGCAGAAAGACAGACCCGAGGGTCGAGTTTGCGGTCGCCCCCGGCAGCAGGGAGGTGTTGAATATGTTGGCGGCAAACGGTGCGCTTGCGGAGATGGTATCAGCCGGGGCGAGGGTTCTCGAATCGGCCTGCGGGCCCTGTATAGGACAGGGCTTTTCGCCGGCGGACGGCGTGGTCAGCTTGCGGACGTTCAACCGGAATTTTGCGGGCAGAAGCGGGACGAAGGCGGATAAGGTCTATCTTGTAAGCTGCGAGACGGCGGTTGCGTCGGCCCTGACGGGCAGAATCACGGACCCGCGTGAGCTGGGCAGGCGGTTTGGGATAGAGTATCCGAGGATTGAATTGCCGGGCGAGTTCGTAATCAACGACAATATGATAGAGCCGCCTTTGAGTGAGGCGGATGCGGCGGGGGTGGATGTATTGCGTGGGCCGACGATAGTTGTTCCCGAGTCGCCGTCGGCACTTCCGAGGGATTTGTACGGCAGGGTGCTCTTAAAGTGCGGCGACAAGATAACGACAGATGATATAATGCCGGCGGGGAGATTTTTGAAGCTGCGGTCGAACGTTCCTGAATATGCCAAGGCGGTCTTCAATTGTTTCAACGAACCGGATAAACCGACATTTGCGCAGCGTGCGCTCGAGCTGAAACGAAAGGGTATATGCGGTATCGTGGTGGCCGGGCAAAGCTACGGGCAGGGCTCATCGAGGGAGCACGCGGCGCTTTGCCCGATGTACTTGGGTGTGCGGGCGGTGATTGCCAAGAGCATCGAGCGGATTCACAAGGCGAATTTGATTAACTTTTGTATCGTGCCGGTAGAGTTCGCCGAGCCGGCCGATTACGACAAGATTACGCCCGACGACGAGCTGCGAATCGAGGATTTGACCGGGGCGATAAATGCCAGCGATGAAGTGAAGATAGTATCGGCGGGCGGCGGATATGAGTTTGTGGGCCGGCTGATTCTGTCGAGCAGGGACCGGGAGATTTTGCTGTCGGGTGGGCTGCTGAATTATACACTTGGAAAATCAGATGGGTAAAAAGACGATAGCCGTTTTCGGCACGGGCCGGGCCGGGGCGGGCGATGAGGCGTACGAGCTGGCCTATGAGCTGTGCAGACGGCTGGCCAGGGCGGGTTTTGTCGTTGCCAACGGCGGCTACGGCGGGACGATGCTGGCAGGGGCGAAGGCGGCGGCGCAGGCCGGCGGTGAGGTAATCGGGGTCACCTGCTCGGCCTTTGGACGCGGCGGGGCAAACGAATACATAACGACAGAGATTGTTACCGGTTCGCTCGACGAACGGCTTGATACCTTGATAGGGCTGGCCGACGGCTACGTTGTCCTGCCGGGTGGGACGGGGACTCTGCTGGAGTTGGCGAAGGTATGGGAGATGAAAAACAAGGGCTTTTTTTCGGCCGATAGGCCGATTATACTCCTGGGTGATTTTTGGCGGCCGTTAGTGGAGCTTGTCGGCAAAGACGACGCGGCAGGCGGCTCTTGTGTGCGGCAGGTTAATGGGCCGGAAGATGCAGTGGCTGTTTTAAATGAGATTGCTTAGCTTTTGTTGATGGCAGGGGCGTCAATAATGAGACGGCTTTTCATAACGACAGTTTTGGTGTTTTCGATGTGCGGCGTGGTGTGTTTTGCATCCGCCCGGCAGGAGCGCAAAGCGCAGCTCTTGCGGGACGGTTTTGTATTCGGCGGCGCCGACGGCAAACTGAGGGAGAGCGACGGTGTATGGCATTTCGTCATCGAGTCGGACATCAGCGACGGCAAGGGTGTTGTCAGGGCGCCGATGGGCCTGGAGCTGCTTGACTCGGCTTGTCTGGAGGAGATGCTGGCCGATTCGCAGGGTCGGGTTGATGCGAGGTGTCGGCTGTGGGGCAGGGTTACGGAGTACGACGGCAGGAATTTTATTTTCCCGGTATATTTTTTGCCTCTCAGTAAAAAAAACGAAGCATCGGCTGCCGGGCGGAAACAGCCGGGCGGGCAGCGAGAGACCGCCATTAGCGCCCCGAATGACATACTGAACATACCGGCTGATATAGTAGCGCGGCTGCAAAGCAATGAGTTTGTTAGACCGAGACGACCGGGTCGGCGGGAGGTGATTGAACAGGACAGTGTTGTGACCGGCAGGACGGGCTTTATCGTATTGAAAGGTGACGGCGGGGTCGTCTTCGAGCCGGATGCCCTGGGTTGGGCCGTGCAGCAGGTTTCGTTTCGATTGTTGCCGTGCCAGGTTCTGGAGCGGGCCGAGCGGCTGGCGGCGAACAATGCCGAGCCGGTGAGATTCAGGATAGCCGGCATCGTAAGTAAGTACAAAGGCCGGGATTGTCTGCTTCTGCAAAAGGCGGTACGGGTCTATAGTTACGGGAATTTTACAAGATAAAGGGGTGCTTATGCTGAAGTTATCACGCAGGCGGTGCATAGTAATCGCCGCAGTTGTATTTCTTCTTTGCGGCTGCTGCAGCGCTGCGACCAGGTTAAAGAACGTGACGCTCGACAAGCCGATTGTTGGCAAGGCCTTCGATGGTGGCCAGGTACGTTTCGATGGAGTTTTCTACGACTTCCGTGCTGCCAACGGAATTCAGATGCTCAAGATGTGGGTGCCGCCTGGTGCGGACCCTGTTCGCGGGGTGCTTTTTCACGGCAATCCGGGCGGGCACGGGGACACGCGAAATATCCCTCGCGATGAGCGGCTGCAGGAGTTTGCGGCTCGGTATGACTTCGGCATCATTGGCGTTACGTCGTTTTTTGGGACACAGATTTATCCGAAACTTGGGAAGATTATCGTTGAGGTTATGAACGACTGGGCCAAGCTCGGGCGACATCCTGAGATTGCGAACCTGCCGATAATCGCGCGTGGCAGCAGCAATGCGGGTATGACGGCTTATGGTCTTGCATGCTATGCGCCGGAACGGATGATTTGTTTTACCCCGAATGTAGGTGCGAGGTACAATCCTGTCTCGCCACCCGATGAGGCGCTGAAGGTCCCGGCACTTCTGCACATCGGCCCCGAGGACAAACTCGTGAGAGGCGGTGTCGAGCGGACTGAAAAGCTCTTTGCCGACATCAGGCCTCGTGGAGCGTTGTGGGCCTGGGACGCAGAAAATGGCAAGGGCCACGAGATAGGACACATCGACGATATCGATATGAAATTCTATGAGGTTTGCATAGCGCTGCGTCTGCCGGCGGACGCCGACCCGCGCAAAGGGCCGGTGCAGCTAAACGAGCTGCCGGAGGAATCAGGGTGGCTGGTGGATTTTTCATCGTGGGCTTCGGGCATTACACGCATAGCACCTTACAACGAGTATGAGGCCGACAAGAGCAAGGCGGGCTGGGTGCCGAATAAGGATATTGCCTTTCTTTATCGCGGGGTTGCGACGTACGACAATCCGTTGAAAGTCAGCATCCGTGATTTAGGGCCTGTGGACAATCCGTTTGCAAGCGGTCGATTGCTGCGGTCGGTGGGGGGCAACGTTGTTGATCCGGGACGGAAGATAATCCTGGAGTGTGATGCGAGCGGCTTTGCGGACCGGACGCGAATAGAATTCTATCATGGAGGCCGGAAGATAAGTGAAGTCACCAAAGGCCGGGAGCCCAAATGCGAATTCGTTGTTGACCCGAAGTACACGACCTATGCCCTGACCGCCGTAGGTTACGACGACAAAGGCACCGTGCGCACCGCGACACCAACGCACTTTCTCGTCCGCGACCCGCAGGTTTCGAGTGCCCTTGCCGACCAGCGTGCCTCAACCGAAAGAGTATTCCTGCGAACGTCCAGACCTCAATATGGTTCATCAGCAACCGGCAAATCTCAGAGCAAAGCGGACCCAGCCGACAAGGTACTGCTGGCTTATGGTGTTACTGCCGAGCAGGAAAAGCAATTCGCCGCCGACGATAAGGTTACGCCATTCTGGAAGATGATTACGGAAGAGCGCGATTATGTCAGACTCAACGTTGCCGAGCATCTCGGCGAGCGAGGCAACTCATACAAATCCGCCAGGTCAACCGGTGACGCCGAAGTGCTCGTCAAGGCCGCCAGAAGCAGGGCGGGGCTGTACCTGTACTTCGAGGCATCCGACGACGAATGGTCCGAACCGGATGACCTGTTCGATGCAATCGATGTGCACTTTTCACGTCACTCGGCGGCGCAGATAGCTTCGGCTGAGCCAAGCACAATGTTCATGAAAATGATGAACTGGAGCATCACATTGTCATGGACGCAGTTTCAGATAAACTTCGGCACCGAAGAGAGACCTGCGAATCTCGTCAAGCGAAACTTCCCCGACCCGTGGGATTCCCGTCGTGCAGAAGACACCTTCGAGGATGCCGCGAACAAGCACGGCATTATCGTTGACATCATTACGCTAAGCAAAGATACCAAGGTTATGGAATTGTTCATTCCGTGGGACTACGTCGGCTTTGGCCCGGCACTTGACGAGCCGCCGACGGGTCATAGATTAGGTCTGTGCCTCGGGTACAATGACCGCGACCCCGGCGAGCACAAAGGCGGCGATTTCGACCGTCTCCGCTGGCCAAGCGGCGTTGACCCGTGGTGGAACGAAGCCGTCAAGGGGCTTGACCCGAATCCGTACGGCGACCTTGAAATGGGCCCTATGCTCGAGTAGCATCGTGCCAGACCGACAAGGAGATATTGGTGGCAGACGCTTTTGACAATATCCTGATTTCCGAATCTGAGCCCGGCTTTGATGAGAAGCTCAGCAAACTGCGCTTTGCAATAGTCCATGCGACAAGATTTAGGATAGACAGCGAGGAAAACAAGCAGCTAAGAGGGATTGTGGAAGGAGTTATGCAGCGTGGGGACGAGGCGGTAGCGGAATACACAGAGAAGTTTGACGGGGAAAATTTGGCACCCGGGCAATTCCGCGTCTCGGAAGAAGAGTTGAAGAAGGCCCATAGTGAAATTAACCCCAAACTTCTGGCATCGCTCAGGCAGGCGGCCAAGAATGTAAGAAAGTATCAGGAAGAGATTTTTATCGGTAACAAAAAGCACCCCGGAGTTAAGTACACGCCCGTAAAGAGAATCGGTATCTGTATTCCGGGCGCTTCGGCGCCGCTGCCGAGCACGGTGATAATGACTGCGGTTCCGGCGCAGGTAGCGGGCGTTAAGGAAATTGTCGTGGTTTCGCCGCCGAGGTATCAGGGGACTATACATCCGGTAATTTTAGCTGTTTGTTATGAGTTGGGTATTGACGAGGTCTATCGTATCGGCGGGGCACAGGCGGTGGCAGCCCTGGCTCGCGGAACGGGTACTATCCACAAAGTGTATAAGATAGTCGGGCCGGGAAATCAGTGGGTGCAGATGGCCAAACGCGAAGTTTTCGGGATGGTTGATATTGATTCGATAGCCGGTCCGAGCGAGGTGCTGATAATTGCAGACGACAGTGCGAAGGCAGCGTGGGTGGCGGCAGATATGCTCAGCCAGGCCGAACACGACCCTGGAAGCGCTGTTTTGTTCACAGATTCGCAGTTACTCGCAAAGAATGTGCTTGGCGAGCTAAACAGGCAGG
>CAYMYK010000175.1:0-6392 GCA_964394625.1 uncultured Pirellulales bacterium | reverse complement strand
TTGACTTTTCCACTTCCTCCTTGTATGCCGCGGTAACCTTGTCCTGTATCTTCTTGCGACACTCGGTGTTTATCGGGTGGGCAATGTCCGCGTGCAGCTTCATTCTGCCCTTCTGGTCCTTCCTGGCCCTGTCCTCCGGCAGAGGGGCGCCGCAGTTATTGCAGAACTTCGCGCGGAGGTGGTTCTTGCCACCGCATTTCTCACAATGGTCGCTCATCTTCCTCGAAGGCATAGCCACAAAAAAACCGCTCGTGCCCTCAATGATTTTTATATCGCGAACCACAAACTCGTTGTCCATCGTCACCGAACAAAAGGCCTTCAACCTGTCGTCCTTGTTCTCGATTAGTTTGACTCTGACTTCGCTGATCTCCATTTTTCCCTTGCCTCACCTAATAGTTCACCATCTGTTGTTAGTTACTATAATGCTCCTGCAGCCGAAATCCTCTTCAAGTTTGCCTCGATTCTGCCTTACTCCTTCCTGATTGTTGTCGTTAATTATACAAAACATCACCGAGCCGCTGCCGCTCAGGCACACCGGTATAATACCGTATGATTCTATTCTTGCCTTCAGTCCGGCAAGGGCTCTATGCAATTCAAAACAACTTTTTAGCAGCATATTTGCGCACATTCCTGAGACTAAATCAATCCTGTTTTTTTCAATAAGCCGGCCTATTCGGGCCGACAGCTCAGAATAAACCGCCGGCTCGTGCCTGTAGTTCGCGTAAACCCTTTGTGTAGAGACACTTACGTCCGGCAGGAACAAACCGGCTGAAAAGTCAAAAATTTCCCGCAGTTTCTCAATTTTTTCGCCTTTTCCCCGGCATAACGCCAAAGGCCCGCCCAAAAAGAAGCCAACGTCTGCCCCCAGAGCCGCCGCCATCCCTAAAAGCTCGCTGCCGCCGAGCCGCAAATTCAGAAAACGCCTCAGCCCCATAAGAACCGCCGCCGCATCACTGCTGCCCGAGCCCAGTCCCGAACCGGCCGGGATATTCTTGGTCAACGTAAATCTCAGGTCGGCCTGTATCCCACATTCCTCCAGAAGCAAAGTGCCTGCTTTGAATACGAGATTATCCTCGCCGCCCGGAACCGGGTATGGGCCTTTGCAAATCAGCTCAATCCCCTTCTTTTGTCCTCGCTCAATGAGAATTTCATCGTAGTAGTCAACCTTGGCCATCACCGTTTCTATCTCGTGATAGCCGTCGGGCCGCCTGCCGGCGATAAGCAGGGACAGATTCAGCTTGGCCGGCGCCAACACCAGCAACCCCCTGTCGGTATCTGTAAATTGTCCTTGCCTGCTCATCTCAGCTCACCCCTCGCGACACAGATGCTTGTGCTTACTGTTCTCCGAGCCTTTCGAGGTCGGCCAGGTCCTTGTGTCTTGCCAGGGCCTTTTTATTCTTAATGATGTCTCGCTTGCTCAGGAAATAAACGGCAACGCCCCCGTAATCGCCTTTGACTCTGTTTGCGTTCGCATCCTGCCATGTAACGCCCGTGAGCGAAGTGATTATGTCTATCCGAACGGGTGGGACGCCAAGCTGTATCACGTTGTCGGTTTTAGTGAAATCCTCTTCGGACAGGTCTATTGAGCCGAAGCCGAACGCTTCCAGGGCGACAAGGATGCGTTTGGCGTTTTCGGATTCGGGCCTGACGAACAGGTCAATGTCGCCGGTGAATCGCGGCACACCGTGTAATGCCATCGCGTAGGCCCCGACGATGAGGTATTCAACTTTGTTCTCGTTGAATAACTCGAACAGTTCTTTGAAGTCTGACTGAATTTCCATAGACTTGTTTCCTGAGGTAATCGACCGCTGCGAGCCGCTCGGCTGCCGGGCGTGACAACCAGTACCGCAGATTGTCGAGATTTTCGCCGCCCTGACTTATTTTGCGCTTATTGACCACTTTGCGAATCATACGAACTATTATATACCAAATCCTGCCGGCCGGGAAGCATCAGAACCGGCCACTGAGGTTCAAGCCACGAATTGACACGAATTTACACGAATATTTTGACTGCGGAGGGTGCTGATAACGCCAGGATTCATTTCTCAGACACTGATTAACGCAGATTAACACTGTTCGTTCAAATTCTGGATTCGGCGCCGCGCCGCAGGGGCTTGAGCGGGGAAATCACGCCTTCGGCGGATAAATACTAACGAGTAAAAAAACTTGCAATCTCGGGCTATTTAGATATTATCTGTGCACGGATTGTTGAGTCGATTATGGAAATCCGCCTACGGCGGAGTTGTTATCAAACGCCGAAGAATGACTGGATATTTGAAGATTTCCCAAGCTTCGTAATCGCAAATACTTAACGAAAAATAAATGAAAATTGGAGTAAACTTTTAACATAGGAGAAAAAAAATGTGTATAAAAAAAACTGCCACGTTGATCTTAGTGTGCGTGCTGGTGCTGGCAAGCAGCAGTATAGTTTGGGCCAAGAAAGGTGAAAATACAAAAATATATACTATATTTGTTAACCAGGGTTGTAGTTGTCCTGCCGGAGGAGCTCCCGAAGGCCTTACAACGAATGAAGAGGTTTTGCATAAATTACAAAGCGAGTGCGAGGGAATAGATTTCATCGCGAGGGATTTTACGGTATCCGGAACGAGCCTAAAGGCGTTTCTTGATGAATTAGAGGATACAAAAGAAGGTTTAGATGGAGTGCTTATCTTCGGCGCTTTAGGCAATAGAGACTATAAATTGGCCTTCACCGGATTACCTACAATATGCGTGTACAACCTTTTTGAATGGATGAATGTCCCCTACAAACTATACAATACGGGAAAAGAGAATAGTGTAAAAGTCGGAGGGCCTGAGTACAAAGGCGGAAGAATTATAACCGCCCAGTTAGACAGAAGAAACGTCTGTGAGGCGTCTGCTTCTTCAGCTATGTTTGAGGACTTGGTAAACAAAATCAAAATAATTCAAGCTATAAAAAAGTTGAAAGAGTCCAGGATATTAGTTGTTACAGATCAACGCTATCTCGGTCAAGTAGATTACCAGGGGGATACGAATAGAGTTTTCCCAGAAGATTATAATCAGCGATATACTCGTGCACTAAAAGAGTCCTTGGGGGTGGAACTTATAAGAATAGCGCCTAAGGAATTCTATGAAGCTGTTAAAAAAGTAAAGGCAGGAGACGCAGAAAAGATAGCACAAATGTGGATTGATGAAGCTCAAGGTTTGAAGGATACCACGAAATCAGAGGTAGTGAAGACAGCTAAGTCGTATCTGGCTTTTGAGGCATTAAGAAAAAAGTATAATTGCAATGCGGTATCCACTCACATGAGGACACTTACCGGAAGTGGAAAGGTAGAAGATTTGTTCTGGCCGGGTCTTGGTCTTATGGAGTTTCAAAAACGAGGTATACAGGCTATTTGCCAAGAGTACGAAAATGTAATGGCCGCTCATCTGCTGGGGTATTATCTTACCGGCAGGCCAAGTATGCTTGGCGACCTCATGATAGATACCTTTAACAATATATCTATTCTTACGCATTGTGGAGCACCACTTAATCCGTGGGGAGACGATAGAAGAATTCCTTATATTATATGGAGTCATGCGCAGAGTCCTGTAAGAGGCACTCTAAAGCCTGGTTCAGGTACGGGTGCGCAAGTAAACTACCCTGCGAATGAGCCTGTTACAATATGGAAAGTCTATATCCTTCACAAGAAAATAGGCCTTCATACGGGCATAACTGCCAGTGGTCATTCTCTCTATAAAGATTTTGATGGTATAATGTGTAGAACCAAGTTGGTTGTGAAAGTTGACGACGCAAAGAAGATACAGAGACATTTTTCTCCTGATGAATATGGAATCCATAGGGCAGGAACTTTAGGTGATCTCAGAGAAAGAATCAAGGATCTGACTACTTTAATTGGTTTTGAAGTTATGGATGAAAACTAGGGACGAAAACTAGGGACAGCCACCTATTTTGCTTCTGTATTTTGACTTTTTCGTTGGTTTTTTGGTTGGTCTGGGCGGGGAGGGATGTGTAGCGGGGAGATGGATGAGTATTCGGTGAGGCTGCGATGGGGGATTACACGGGCTTGGGGGCAGGAGGGCGCTGAGAGGGATGCGCCGCAGGGGCTTGAGTGGCTAAATTTTAGCGGGTGAAAAAGGGTTGCTTTCTCGGGCTATTTAGATATTATTTGGGCACGGATTGGGTTCGTATCGCGTATTGCGTATAGCGTATTGCTTGTTTGGCGGGCGATGGCGCAGCCAGTAATACGGTGATGGCGGTTTTGTGATCTGCCTTATGCAGACTGTATAACCATTGTTCGATTAAAAGGCTAAAATAGTGTCTCGTAAAAGATTAATAGTTTCATCGCTTATGATTCTTATCATGGTGTTCGCCCTTGCAACAGTGCCTAATTCTTGCAAAAGAGCGTATGAGCTTGGCACTGGCGGAGCATTTGACAACATAATTGAATCTGAAAATCTTCAGTGGGGCCAAATGTCTGACATAGAACGTGCCCCTTATATCGCACAGGCAAAAAGATCCGGTTTTCAGTTCTCCATATATACGTTGCTTGGGCAGTATATACCTTTTTATCTTTTCATAGCAATTATAATCGGTCAGCTCAGTCGCCCCACGTCTCGTTCATTAAGAGCTTTCCTTTGGATTTCTTTTCTGCTAATTTGGCTCGTTGGTTGGTTTTTCCTTTCTTTAAGTTCCAGACACTGGGGTAATTATCCGTACTCAGTGGCTCTTGGTGGCGCTCTTATCATCTACATTGCTGCTGCAATATTCTTTGGCATAATTATAGGAATAGGAAGGCTCTTTCAACATCTCTTTAGGAAAAGGACTGTTCATCCTTCTTCACTAGAGCAGTCAAAGAACAGAAATGACATAGAATAAATCACTGAACCGGACCGCGGGGAAAACCCCGCATCCGGTAAGCTTAATCGTCCGAGGGAAAAGATGAATATAAATAAAGTGTGTGGCAAATTCCCTGAGGTTTGCTACAAGGCGTACAAGTGCGAAGAGTACGCAAAACAATTCATAGATAAAGGTACTTTTCACATGGGCTGTCTTCTTTCCTATAGAGAAATTGAGGATGAGTCGCGCCGTGATCCGACCGAAGGCTATGGACGTACGAAGGAACCTGGTGTCGTAACCGTAGGTTGGGTTTCTCCAAATCCTGCAGAGAAAACTATCTGGACGAGAGAAAATGGCCATCAAGAGCATCACTCTGAATTCGGTAATGCCATGTTTTGCTTTTGCACGTGTTTGCCGGATGTAAACCGCGATCATATGAAAGGTAACTTCGGTAGATACATCGTTAAGATCGATAAGCCAAGAAATTTGGCAGAGGATATCAATGGCTACTTTATTAGCAAAGGGCAAAGATTTCTAATCGATGGCTGCAAGGTCGTTTATAACAAGGGACAAAAACTGGGCAAGAAACTTACAGACAATGAAAGACTGGATTTGTCTTATAAGCAGAAACCAGAAGGTTTTATCCCCGATTGCGAGTTTCGCATTGTTGCTATCAAATTGGGGGATCCATGCCCAGATGAATGTAAATACCTGAGTGGGCAATTTGAGCAGGTTGAGCCGAAGTGTAAATTTATAGAAGTGAACTTAGGGAGACAATTGGACTATCTCAGCTTCGTGACTCTTAAATGAACTTTGAACCAATCAATCCAGCGGACGGCTACCGCCGCCCCTGTTCTTAATCGTTCCGGTGAATTCTGAGCAAGAAGCGGGCGACAAACCGGCAGGCGACCTGCCGGTCAGGGCATAAAAGGCTGAAAGTTGTGCTTTCATCCTAAAAACGGCGTTTTGGTTGTTTGAGACGGCGTAAAAAAAAGTATTTTCCCTCTGCTGCAGAGCAAAGGAGAATCAGTTCCTCTGTTGCGGGACCAAAGTAGCAATCCCTTCCTCTGTAGCCATGGCAAGATAGAGCCGCTCGAGGATAAACTGAGGACAAGCGAGGGTAAACTCGCGTGGGCAACCCCCTTACACCCCGTCAAACAGAGCGCCGGGTAAACTTCGGTGTTGCCTCAGGCATGAGGGGGCGAAACATGTTGCTTGCGGGGTAGGCGGTGGTGACGGATAATGTGGAGGAGGTTATGCACGGCCGGGACGGCCGTGCCACGATGCATGGGCAGGATGCCCATATCACGTTGTTGACATTATGCACGTCCGGCCTTATTTTTAACATCAAAATCAGCCATAAAGAAAAGACAACCACAAAGACTCAAAGGCACGAAGGAACATAGAGAAAAATAAATGATATAACCAGAAAAAAACGCGTGAACATTCACGGGATAAACCCCCTTTGTGTCATTGCGAGCGGAGCGAAGCAATCTCGCCTGTCGAGTCCGCCAAAGGCGGAAGATTGCCACGGCCCTTTCAGGGCCTCGCAATGATTTTATGAAAGCGT
>CAYMYK010000174.1:4698-6422 GCA_964394625.1 uncultured Pirellulales bacterium | reverse complement strand
GTTCTTCTCGTCAATCCGCCAGTAGTAAGTCGTGCTGTATGCCAGAGTGCCCGGATCGAAGGTGGTGCCCGCCTGGTTGCCCTGGAATGCGCCCGGGCTGGTCTGCCCGAAATACACATCGTGGCTCGTGGCATCGCTACCGGCCGCCCAGCTCAGGTCGGCATTGATGTTGACGCTGGTAGCACCATTGGCCGGACTTGGATTGGATGCCTGACCCGGCGCAGGCGTTGCCGCCTCGGTGGTAAAGCTCCAGACGACCCCTGTTGTCGTGCCCTGAGCGTTTAGCTCGTCGATGCGCCAGTAGTAGGTGGTATCGTTAGCTAAAGTGCCGGGGTCATAAGTCGTGCCGGGCTGGTTGCCTTTAAACTCACCCGAATCGGGCGTTGAATCCTGCCCGAAATACACATCGTGGCTGGTAGCACCGCTGCCCGCAGACCAGCTCAAATCAACATCAATACTCTGGTCGGATGCTCCGTCGGTCGGGGTTGGATTCCAGGCCTGTCCCGGCGGCTGCGGCGCGGCGCCGAGCCAGTCCATTGCAGCGGTGTACTTGGGGGTATCGGTCTGCTCGTGCCATTCGGTCAGGCCCCAGCTTCCCCATTTAATATACTTGCTGCAGGACGAAAACAGAGTCATCAGGCCTCCCGCCTGGGTATCCCAGTCACTTATGTAGGTGTCGTAGCAGTCGTTCATCCGCGAGTCCCTGTTGGCGCTTGTGAGCAGGTCGGTCAGATTCTGGTTATCCACCCACGCGCCGACACCGACAAGGTGCTGGCCGGCCTCGTAGCATGCCAACCCGACGCCGTAAGATGTGGCAACCGCCTGGTTGTCAATCATCATTTGCCTGGCCTTTGCCAGTCCGTTAGTGGAGCTGTTCTGTATGTCGTCGAACAACTGGGTAAGCGTCCAGTTCTGGACACTTGAGGCGAGAGGGTCGTTGCCGTACTCACCGCCGAAATACGGGGCGATGGCATATACGTCGGTTACCTGGTAGGCATTGTTGTAGCCAAGGATATTTTCACCACGCCAGGTATTGCCGGCCTGGGCGCTGAGAACCCGGACAAGCCGGCTGGCGCCCACAATGCCCTCAAAGATGTCGTGAATCTGCACCGCCCGCTTGGAGTACCAATAGTCCCCCGCCTGCCATTCATTGTCGCTGAGTCCCTCGGCAACACCCTGGCTGCGACAGTACGCCTCCTGGCTGAACATGCTGTTCCAGCACTCATTGGAGTACTCGACATGGACTTTCAGCCCGGTGGCCATGTTGTTGTTGACGAGATTGGCCAATTGTGTGACGTAGTCGTCCGTGGCCAAATGCGGCACACAAATCCAGGGGTCGGCGTCGAGACGATTCGCAAGCTCGATACATATCTCCCAGGGACAGCCGGGGGCACTCCAGCTCTCATCCGATACCAGAGACCTGTCGGAGAAGTTTTGCTGAGCACTGTTGTTGGTATGCGTCCAGTCCATAAACCTGATGACAGCGAAATCATCCCACTTAGTAAGAAAAGACGGGTACCAGCGGTCGCTCTCGTATGAGCCCTCGTATCCGGGGAAGATTATCCGCATATTGCTGATGGTCTTGTCGCGCAGGAAGCTAAGGCCCTGGCCGGCGCTCTTGGAGATGACTATCCTTCCCGCCGTCTGTTCTACTACCGTGCCGCCGCTGAACGAATCGATACCGCCGCTGCCGTCGTAGAGAATGACATAATCGCCGAGCGGGA
>CAYMYK010000174.1:0-4688 GCA_964394625.1 uncultured Pirellulales bacterium | reverse complement strand
GAGCGGGAAATGCCCTTCGATGTCCCACATCATATATATCCGGTCCCTGCCGCTTTCGTCCCTGATGTCCATCATCCTGCCGACGTTCTTGAACGGCAGCCCGGTGCTGTAATACACCGTGCTGGCCAGGTTTGTGCCTAACGGCGCCTGTGCCGATACGAACTGGGCCGGCAGAACGCAGGAAATAACCAGTGCAGCGAGCATAAAGAAAACAAATCTGCTTTTACACATAATAAACCTCCTGAAAAATCCGCTCTAATTGAAATTTCTACAAAACAAATAACATCAGGACTACTTGAAAAAAATCCTCTTCACTTCTCCTCTGCTTTTTCCACCTCCTTTCACCGGCATGTTAAATCTTTACAAAACTTACACATGGCCCCTTATGTTTACCACGCACCAAGCGCGTGATTGTCCCCGGCGGCGATTGAAGCGCTGAAAATCGAGAAATGATTGCCTGCCCTGCGTTGGAGCGACAATCCCCCTCCTGTACCCTCCCCCTCGGCTCCGCCATCTACCTTTCCTTATATGGCTCATATTCCGCCTCCGTGAGGAATTCACAGATACACCGCGCAACGGCTTTCATTTGCACGCTGCGAGCGTTCGTCTGAGGTCCACCGGGTAAGAAAACCGAGTGCGACTCCTCTTCTAAACTGATGTCACTTATAAAGGCATCCTGTGCCTTGTCAAGCCATTTTTTTTATTTTCTGCTTTTTTTTTGGCGTGCCGGCCTGCACAATCGGAAAAAACCGGTTCAAACCCATATAGGCCGGCGGCTCTCGATACCACGCTCAATCATTCGACGAAACGGCCGCGTATCAACCGTCGTCCTCGCACTTGAGCTTTGAAAGCTGCTCCATCAGGGCATACCGGTGCACCGCATCGGCCTTTGCCAGCTTCATAAGCCGCTCGGCCTGCTCCGGCTGCGATTGACGAAGCGTCCGAAACCTGTTCTCCCCGTACGCATACTCGTCAAATCCGATTGTCGGCGCCTTCGAGTCGAGCTGAAGAGGATTCTTGCCCTGCTCTTTCAATCTCGGGTCGAACCTGTACAAAGGCCAGTGCCCGCACGCCACCGCCTTCTTCTGCTCCTCGCAGCCCGCGGTCATATTGATGCCGTGTGCTATACAGTGTGAGTATGCAATTATCAGCGAAGGTCCCGGATAGCTCTCGGCCTCTGCAAACGCCTTCACCGTCTGATTGCTGTTGGCGCCCAATGCAACCTTGGCAACGTAGATGCTCCCGTAGGTCATAGCGAGCAGTCCGAGATTTTTTTTCTCAGCGGGCTTGCCGCCGGCGGCGAACTTGGCCACAGCCGCCCTCGGTGTCGATTTCGACATCTGACCGCCCGTATTCGAATAGACCTCGGTATCTAATACAAGAACGTTGACATCCGCGCCGCTTGCCAGCACGTGGTCCAGCCCGCCGTAATCGATATCGTACGCCCAGCCGTCACCGCCAAGGGCCCAGACGCTCTTGCGTACTAAATAATCCGCAACGCTCAAAAGCTGCCTGCATTCGGCACAGCCGCTCTTCTCGCACTGCCGCTTCAGCTCGGCCACCCTTACCCTTTGCTCCTCGATTGCCTGCTGTGCCGGGTCGTTGGCTAATGTTGCGGCCTTGAGCTGTTCTGCAAGAGAACTGTCAACACAGCCCTTTGCCGCCGCTTTGCCTAACAGCTCAAGGGCCATCTGTTTGAATCTGTCAACGGTAAGACGCATCCCCATCGCAAACTCGGCGTTGTCCTCGAACAAGCTGTTGCTCCAGACGGGCCCTCTGCCGTCCTCTCTGGCGGCGTAGGGTGTTGTAGGCAGATTCCCGCCGTAAATCGACGAACAGCCGGTCGCATTGCCTATCATCGCCCTGTCGCCGAACAACTGCGTCAGCAGCTTGACGTAAGGCGTCTCGCCGCAGCCGGCACAGGCGCCCGAATACTGAAACAACGGCATAACCAACTGACTGCCCTTTACGCTGTTTCTCTTGAACAGCTTCGGGTCGGTATTCGGAATGGACAAAAAATAGGCATAATTCTCTCGCTCCTGCGCACGCAGCGGCTCCTGAAGCGCCATATTGATTGCCTTTCGGCCCGTGGGCTGGCCGTTCTTATCCTTTTCCTTGGCCGGGCAGCTCAGCACACAGGCCCCACAGCCGGTGCAGTCCTCGGGTGCAACCTGAACCGTGAATTTCATACCGGCAAAATCCCTGCCCTTTGCATCGGCGCTCTTGAAATGCTCCGGTGCTTTTTCAAGGTATTTGCCGTCGTATGCCTTTATCCTGATAGTTGCGTGCGGGCAAACCAACGAGCAGGTGCCGCACTGAATACAGACATCCGGCTGCCAGACCGGAATGTTCACGGCGATATTTCGTTTCTCGAATGCGGTTGTCCCCAGGGGCCACTTGCCGTCCGCCGGCATCTTGCTGACTGGCACCTTATCTCCGCGAAGCGCCATCAGCTCGGCGGTTACCTCTTTGACAAAATCGGGTGCATCGGCCGGCACCGCCGCACGCATCTTGAGCTTGCTCGTCACCTTGCCGGGGACCTTGACCTCGAAGACCTTGTCAAGCGCACCGTCAACGCCGGCCAAATTCATCTGAACGACCTTTTCGCCCTTCTTGCCGTAGGTCTTCGCAATCGCATCCTTTATCGCCTCGACGGCTGTGTCAAGCGGTATGATTTTGCTGATTTTGAAAAACGCCGTCTGCATAATCACGTTGATTCTCGCCCCCAAACCAAGCTCCTGGGCAAGCGAAATCGCATCAATAACATAAAACTTCAGCTTCTTATCGATGATTTGCTTCTGCACCTCCTGCGGCAGCGTATCCCAAACCTCATCGGCGTCGTGCATGCTCGTCAGAAGAAACGTTGCGCCGTTCTTTGCCGCCGAGAGCATATCGTACCTCTCTAAGAAACTCGGGTTGTGACAGGCGACAAAATCGGCCCTGTTCACCAAGTAAGGCCGTCTGATTAGCTTCTCGCCGCACCTCAGATGCGATATGGTAATGGCGCCGGCCTTCCTCGAATCATAAACAAAGTAGCCCTGGGCATAGTTGTCTGTAAGCTCTCCGATGATTTTGATTGAGTTTTTGTTTGCGCCTACCGTGCCGTCCGAGCCAAGCCCGTAGAACATAGCCGAATAGAAGCCCTTGTCGGAAACATCAAATGACTCGTCAACGTCTAAACTTGTATTGGTTACATCATCGATGATGCCCACAGTGAAGTGATTCTTCGGCTCGGCGGCGTCGAGGTTGTCGAAGACCGCCTTGACCATCGCGGGCGTAAATTCCTTCGAGCCAAGCCCATACCTGCCGCCGACAATCACAGGATACTTTTCAAACGGCGACCGACCCGCCGCCATCGCCTCACCGATAGCCGTCCGCACATCCAGATACAGCGGCTCGCCCAAAGAACCCGGCTCCTTGGTCCTGTCAAGAACCGCTATTCTTTTGACGCTCTTCGGAAGGGCGTTGATAAAGTGCTCGATACTGAAAGGCCTGAAAAGCCGAACCTTCACAAGCCCTGCCTTTTCGCCCTTCGATGCCAGGTACTCAACCGTCTCATGAGCGGTTTCGGCGCCGGAACTCATAATGACGATTATCTTCTCCGCATCTTCGGCGCCGACGTAGTCAAACAAATGATAGCTGCGCCCGACGATTTTTGCGAACTTGTCCATCGTCTCCTGCACGATTTTGGGCGTTGCAAGATAATACTTGTTGACCGTCTCTCTGCCCTGGAAAAACACATCCGGGTTCTGCGCGGTGCCGCAAATCATCGGCCTGTCCGGACACAGCGCCCTGGCCCTGGCCTGGGTTACTAAATCATCATCTATCATCGCCCGCATATCATCTTTTGTCAGCTCCTCGACCTTCTGAACCTCGTGGCTGCTCCTGAACCCGTCGAAAAAATGCAGGAAAGGCACCCGCGAGGCCAGGGTCGCCTGCTGGGCTATCAGCGCAAAATCCATAACCTCCTGAATGCTGCAAGAGCAAACCATTCCAAAACCAGTCTGCCGACACGCCATCACATCCGAATGGTCGCCGAATATCGAAAGCGCCTGACAGGCCAGTGACCGGGCCGATACGTGAAAGACCGTGGGCAAAAGCTCGCCGGCTATCTTGTACATATTCGGTATCATCAGCAGCAGACCCTGAGAGGCCGTAAACGTCGTCGTCAGAGCGCCGGTCGCCAGGGCACCGTGTACTGCCCCCGAAGCACCGCCTTCGGACTGCATCTCCGTCACCGAAGGGACCGTTCCCCAGATATTCGTTTCGCCCTTAGCCGACTTCGCATCTGCCATCTCACCCATAGACGAGCTTGGCGTAATCGGATATATGGCAATTACCTCATTTGTGGCGTGAGCAACATGTGCAACGGCCGTGTTACCGTCTATCGTAACCATTTTGCGAGTCATAATTCTTCAACCTTTCTTAAAACCAGGATTTACAATTGCTTAAGCTTCCCAACCCGTGCACTTAGCCGCCGGGGAAAACATCCCGTCGGCAGACACGCCTTCGCGCGATATTGCGCGCACCCTAAAATTGCTGTTTATACAGCTTTCCCGCCTTTGGGACAATGTAAATTTTCCAGGATTTGACCGGGCCGGCTCGCAAAGCCCTTTATGCGCAAAAAAATAAGGAGCATCATACTGAGGTTCCCAGGAACACCCACACCCAAAATGCTCCATGAGTGC
>CAYMYK010000173.1:0-6429 GCA_964394625.1 uncultured Pirellulales bacterium | reverse complement strand
ATTGTATGCCTCGACCATCGAACCGAGCTTTTGCTTTACGGATTCGATGTCCCGTGTGAGAGTAATTTCCTCGCCGCCGGCGTCGGTCGTATCGTGGAGGTGCAGCGTTACTCCGTAAATAGCATCGTCCACGGTATTAGAGCTTCTCTTGATCCAACCATAGTTGTTGCCTTTTGTCTGTTCAGTAAACACGTAATTCGAAGGGTCACTGGGAGTCAGGTTACCGGAGTTAATCGAAATCATAGGGACATCACCCACAGTATCGAGAAATGTAAATGTAACAGCACCATCCTTTAAACCCTTACCACCCCCATCCACCGTTATATCGCCAGGATTTACATTCGACAACAATTCAAGTGCGTCTTCAATATCGCCAGGACTAGCATCACGATTAATGGGAGCAGTCGTTTCTCCGTCATAAGTTAAGGTATAGGTACCACTGGACGGCGGCGGTGTGGGAGTCAGCGTCTGCACCTCGGCAATTCCTGCCTGTGGAATCGGGTAGCCATCAATCCTTATTTCACTATCCTGAGCTGCCTGGGTTTCGATGAAGTCCGACGCCGTGAAACCTGACAGACTTCCCGGTGTGCCGCCCTCCGTTGAAACAGATATATCGAGTGGAGTCAGCGCTGTGCTGCCCGAACCCGGATCGTAAGTCAAAATGATCGAAAGACTGCTTGTCCCGAAGGTATCATCCGTCAAAACAATCTTGCCATTTTCAAGAACTGCCTTGGCAGTCCCGTCGAAAGCGTCGTTAATCTCGCCAATGAGATGTTCGAGTCTGGTGTTCTCGGTAATGGTCAGGTCCACCTGAGCTATGGCAACACCGTCATGGTCGGTTCCGGTGATTTCAATAACTTCACCACCTGCGAGTGTCCCGCTAAACTGGTCAAGGTCTGTAATCTTCGTGCTCAGTGTGGCGTTATCGGTATCGACGGTGAATGCGGAGTCGGCCTGCCAGCATTCGGTGCTGCTTGCGTTGACGGAGATTTCGTAGTCGGAGCCCACTTCATTTCCATTTAGGACGAGGTGGTAAGCACCGTTGTAGCGGAGCAGCGACGCGGTGACGCCGGGGTTGTTTGCATCATTGTTGATAAGGCCCATCAACTCCTCGATGGTGGTTGTGGCTGTGGTGGTGACAACGGTTTCTTTGTGGTTGTAGGAATAGATGAAGGTCCCTTCTCCGACGTAGTCATCGGCGTATTTGAGTCCTGTGTTGTGGACCCATCTTTCGGCAGTGGCCAACTGGTTTATTACGACGGTATGGTTGCCCTCGAAGGCGCTGTTGCTTGCCTCTGCGGTTAGTATGTCGCTGTCGCTGGAGGCAACGTTGAAGGCACGAAGCTGGTCGGCATCGGACAGCGCCCGCACCGTAGTTCTAAGGATGCCGAGCTTGCTTTCGAGAGAATCCAGGGCGTCCTTTTTTTCCTGCCAGTCTTTCTGCTGCTGCACATAGATATTGAGCGTACGGCTTTGGACGGCCATGAGCTGGGCGATAATCTGGTTCGTATCTATGCCGGTCAGCAGACCCGGCAGACGTACTGTTGACATATCAACCACTTTCCCGTCTAAATTTTCGGCACATTATAAGACTCAAAAGCGCAGAGATAATACGTACCTGCGTCTCAGGATTATTATCGAGTAAAAACACTTTTCCATTAGTTTTCCGGTTCATAATCGGAGTTTTTTCAGGGCGGGCGGGCGAGCGGCTGGGCTGCCGGGCAGGTAATTATCTTCGACGGCTTTGCGCATTACAAAAATGTTTCTCTTGTGCTTGAGCTGCAAATACACCTCTATCAGTCGATATGCTCTTTTCTTCTGCTCCTGAGCGGGGTTGGTAAGGTTGTCTGTGTAGATAACCGTATAAGGCCAATAAATGACCTTATTTAGAACGCCGAACTTCTCAGCGATTCTGTACGTCAAATCCGGGCCCTCGTTCGCGAACAGCAGCGGGTCCATACCGTCCATGGAGAGGTAAATTTTCCTCAGAAATGCCGAGTTCCCTTCGAGGTCGCAAAAAGTCGGGAACGGATTAGGTCCGCGGTCACAGCGTTTTGCATCTTTGTTTGCATCGGGGCTTGTTTTCGGCAGGGCTTTTCCGCGCAGGCCGGCGATGTCATAGGTTTCGAAGGCGGCCTTGATTGAGCCGATGTAGTCTTCGCCGACGATAGCATCGTCATCGAGAAAGGCAAGTATCCGCCCTTTTGCGCAGCAGGCGCCGATGTTTCTGCCTTCGGACAGGCGAAAGTCTATGGGGCAGCCGACAAACCGGTCGATGTAGGGCCTGACGGCATCGAAGTCGGTGCCGCCGTTATCGACCAGGATTATCTCGAAACGTCTATCGTCCTGTTTGGCAAGTGACTGAAGGCACTTGAGCACATCTTCTGTTCGGTTGTATGTAACGATGACGACGGAAACGTCTATATCCGGCGCCTTTTTTGCCGTGACGGCAGTGCGGGGCAGCTCGGCGTAGTTAGCTGACAGACGGTATTTTCGCATAAGGACCGCAGCAAGGTCGAACCTGCCTCGCATAAATCGTTCGTTCGCCTCTAAAAAGTATCCGACCGGCGAATCGAGCTGTGACCTTCTTTCTATTGCATTAAGCTGCGCATTCAGCTTTGACATGAAGCCGGTGGCGACCTTTTCAGGGAGATGGCTCTGTCCCTGCGGCATCTCACGATAGAAATACAACGGCTCATCAACGAATTCGAGTTTGCCGACCTCTTCCATTTTGTAGATTATGTCTTTGTCCTCGGCATAAAGGATTGCCTCGTCGAAGCCAGCTGTTTTGAGATAGTAGTCGAGCTTGAAGGTCTTGAAGTGGCTGACGGCATCGATATCTATGCTCGTTAGCCCTGCCGGTATCCGCCGGCAGAATCCGGTATTTTGCGGTTTTAGATTGTTGTCGCAGCAAACAAACTGCGAATAGATAAGCCCGCAGTCCGGCGAGGCCAGATGCCGGCGGCACATAACGGCCAGTGCATTTTCCGCAAGCGTATCGTCGGAATCGAGTATCCCGAAGAGCCGTGAGCGAACACTCGATATGCCGGTTTTCAGCGCGGCCACGTAACCTTTGTTCGTCTCGTGCCGAATCAGTCTTATCCGGTTGTCGGTAAGATATTTTTCGATAATCTGAAGCGAATTATCTGTGGAACAGTCATCGACGACAACAAGCTCCCAATCGGTAAATGTCTGCCCGAGAACAGATTCGACGGCTTCGGAAATGTATCGTGCATTATCATAATTGGCCATTACTACCGAGAATTCAGGCCTGCGTTCCGACTCGTCGCCGAGACCGTATTCATCGGTAACTTTCTCGGTATCGGCCCCTGCCGGCCTGAAATATAACTGCACCTCCTGGTGGGTGCCGTTCGGCGTGAAGCCGGCGTATTTTTCGACGTCTATTCTTTTACCCTTTGCAAAGCTGTCGGCTAATTGTTCGGATGTGTAACTGTGTGTGGCTGAATGTTTGTTATGCCGATAAACATTCTGGATAATGTTGACCGGATTACAAAACGTTACAGAGTTCTCGAAGGTGAGCAGATAAGGCTTCGATTTAAAAAGCTCTTTATTGCTGCTCATCATACTTTCGAGGGTATTCGGATTAGTGAAGGATTTGTCCCCGAGCAATTCGAGCACATCACGGCGACGATAAAGAGAGCTTGAAACCTCAAGCGGATAGCCGAAGTCGTGCTCGGCGGTCGTCCAGTTATACCTGAATATGCCCCGGGCCGTCGGCGTAAAATCAGGCATGCGCTGAGCGGTGCTCAACATATAACAAAAACCGGTATTTTTGCCTAAGCGAAGCGAAAAGCCGACGGCATCGGTCTGCTCTGCAAGCCCGGCAATTACGTCTTTCAGCCGGAAAGGGTTGACAAATATATTGTCGTCAACGGCAAAGAGAATGTACCTTCGCCGGGCGACAATTGAAGCGACCTGCTCATTGAAATCAAGCTCCTCTATGAAGCTGACATTCGGAAAATCCCTTTTGAGCCGTTCGTACTGGCCGTGGTGCAAATCGTTCGAGGTTTTGTAGAGCACGACAAGCTCAGCCGTGTTACCGTCCCGGCAGTGAAGGGAGAAGGACTCTATAGTGGCCTGAAGCTGCATTGCGCGGTCCTTGCTGAAGACAAGGGCGGTGATTTGTTTGTCTTCGGCGGCTGATTCTTTCTTTCGAGCGGCAGGCAAAGAAAGTAATGTTTGCCCTGAGCCGAACTTTTTTCGATACAGTGACAAATAGAGCCGTTCGTACTTATCGACAACCGAACTGTATGTATATTTTTCAGCATATTCTTTGAAGCCCTCTCCGGCGAGAGCTGTTCGGAGCCGCTTGTCGTCGAGTATCCTGTTTGCGTAGTGTGCCATTTTTTCAGCCGGGCAGACGACGCCGCCGGCCAGCTCGCTGACATTGCCGCAATCGGTCGAAACAAATGCGGTTCTTGACGCCTTGGCCTCGAGGATAACAAGGGGAAAACATTCTATTTGCGAGCCGAACAGGAAGATATCGGCCTGGTGATACGCAGCCAATGCGTCTTTACGGTCAATATCGACACAGAATTGGATATTCAGCCCGTCGGCGAGCTTTCGCAGTCCGGCCAGCTCACCACCCTGTCTGCCGATAAAGACCATTGTCAGGTCGGCGCGGCTCATTTGGCGGATGCACTCGATTATTCTATCGTGTCCCTTTCCGGGATAAAAGTTGGCTACGGAAAGGGCGAGGTATTTTGTAGTGATACCGTACTTGCTGCGAAAATCGACCGTGGGTACATTGCCGAACTCTTCCTCGCAGACGCCGTTGGGTATAACAACGCTGTTTCCAAAGCCGTGATTTCGGGCAAACTCGTAATCCTGGTATGCTTGAGAGTGGTAAACAGCCGCATCGTATTTCGGCAGACAGGCGGGAATAATCCGCGAGAAGTATTCTTTGAACTGAGGCCATTGCAGATGAGTGCTGTCCGCCAAGGCGCTGTAGCCGCACGGTGCGATGATGTTTACCCGCCCCGGGGCAGTCGCATCGAGTGTCTCGAAGGCGAGGTCGGTGGCCCACTGCTGGGCGGCGTAATTGAGAACGAAATTTGCGGGATTTTCGAGCAGGAAATGTTTGTAACGTTCGACGTCGGCGCCGCAGAGGCCTCTTGCCAGCGAGCCGGTTACGTCGAACTGTTCGATTTTTACGCCGTTTAGCTCGCTGAACGTTCTGTCGGCCAGTTGCGTTGTTGCGACGGTAACATCGTGGCCCCGGCTTACAAGCCGTTCGGAAAGCTGCTGAATTACTTGTTCGGCCCCGCCTATATGAGGGTAATAAAACTCTACGGTATGGAGTATTTTTAACGAACTGCCGTCTTCGTGCAATAACTTCGCCGGCTTCACACTGTGGGGCCGCCGATTTTTTGAAAGCTGCTCATCGTAATATCGGCTGATTTTCTCGGCGGCATTTTTGAGCTGCTTTGGCTTTGTGCTTACGACGCTTTCGGGGTGAAGCCGGATTTTATGCAGGACCTCGGGTATGTTTGCAGGTTTGAATCCCGCCAGCATCGCCTGAGCGAAGAAATCGTAATCCTCAGCGGGCACGAAGTCATTTCGATAGCCGCCGATTTGCCGGACAACCTCACGGCGTATCAGCGAGGCGCTGTGAATCATCGAGTTGACTCGTCCGAAAGTCTCGCGGATTTTTGCCGGCTCCGACCCAATTGCAGGAAAACCCCGGCTGTTGCCGTCGTTGTCGAAGTACTCCGCAAAACAGCCGACGATATCAACATCGGGATTCTGCTGAAGGTAATCCACAAGCCGTTCGAGTTTTGCCGGCAGTGATATGTCGTCGCCGTCGTGGTTCAGGAGGTATTTTGAATCCGGATGCGTGGAGCCGATGGCCAAATTTCTCGCCTCGACAACCCCTTTGTGGTCCGATGCGATTAGCTTTATCCTTTCGTCGCGGGCCTGGAAAGACTTTGCAATTTCCAGCGTCTTATCCGTCGAGCCGTCGTCAACAATTACAAGCTCGAAATCGGTATAGCTCTGGTTGAGGATTGATTCGATGGTATCGGCCAGGTACTTTTGTTCGTTGCAAACGGCCATAAAAATCGAAACGGCAGGTGCGGCGGGACGTGCACCACCAGACAGCATTTCGTCAAGTTTCTTACACCATAGCTGCCAGAGCGCCTGCTCGGAATCCGAGTCATCGATAAGGTAATCGCGGAGCAGATTTTTGGCTGTCTCCGCAAGGCGGCCGGTGTCGATATTTCGGGCCTTTTTTGCGGTGACGGTAATGTTGTGAGTCATTTTCCACTGTGAGCTGTCGAAACGGATGTCGGCAAAACCCAAGGCGCCGAGCACGTGGCGGAATTTTTCTTCGTACCATCCGTCCTTATGGACGGCCCAGGCGGCTTCGTGAGAGCCGAAGATGTGCCTGAGGATGCTTTGCTTCTGTTT
>CAYMYK010000172.1:0-6429 GCA_964394625.1 uncultured Pirellulales bacterium | reverse complement strand
CCAATTATATTCCTGAAGATATTACCGAGCTTGGAAAGGAAGTTTGTGAATCCATTAATCATATACGTTCCCGACAATCATTATTACGGTCCTTTTTCAAAAAAGCTAAGCTTAAATTACGAGTCGTTCCATTACTTATACAAAGGTCAATAAGAGATATGTGGTAGTTACCCGGCCCGGTCGCGGAGCCGGTTGCAGCGGTTTCGCAGTTTAGTGAGTAGTTCGGCGTGTTCGGGTTTGTCGGCCAGATTGGTGGTTTCGTGTGGGTCGTTTTGCAAATCGTAAAGCTCTTCGTAGCCATAGTCAATGTAGCGGGCATATTTGTATCGCTTGGTGCGCAGGGCCTCGGATTTGCCGATGGCGGGATGCTCGAAGAGGTGCTCGTAGAAAAAATCGGTTCGCCATTTCGGGGCTTGGGCTTGGCCGCGCGTTAGAGTGACCAGAGAGCTTCCCTGCATTCGTTTGGGGACGGGGACGTCTGCAAAATCGAGGATTGTCGGGGCGATGTCGATATTCAGGGCAAACTCGCTGCGTTTGAGGCCGCGATGTTCTTCGGGTGCCCTCGGGTCATAAATTATGAGCGGCACGCGAATGGATTCCTCGTGCGGGAACCACTTACCGGCTAAGCCGTGCTCGCCGAGGTAGAAGCCGTTGTCGCCCATCAGGATTATGATTGTATTCTCAGCCAGGCCGAGCCGGGCAAGCTTGGCGCGCATCTTCCCGATTGCTACATCGATGCCGGTAATGAGGCGATAGTAGCCCTTGACGGACTGCTGGTATTTTTCGGGTGTTGAGAAGCGCATCTGCCAGCGGCGCCGCGCCTCGGATTTGCGCAGGAACTCCGGCAGGGCGTTGAAGTATTTCGGCTCAGCGGTCAGAGGTGTGGGGATAGTGACATCGGCGTATAGGTCTTTGTAGGTGGGGTCGTAGATGAACTGGCGGGGGTCTGAGTCCTGCACGTGCGGGGCCTTAAAGCTTACCGACAGGCAAAAGGGCTGCCCGGCGGTGCAGGAGTCGAGGAACTTGATTGATTGTTCGGTTAGAATGGTCGTTAAGTGTTTGTAATTACCCGCGCTATCTTTGTGTTCGTATCTTGGTTGGCCCCCGATGCCGGCCCAGAAGTCGTATTTGTCCCGCGGCATTTCCTCGCTTCGACCGACGCCGTACTTGCCTGCAAAGCCGGTGCGATAGCCACTTGCCTTGAGGAGCATCGGATAGGTCCTGGCAAGGGCTTCGGGTGAAAAGTTGGTGACAAAGTTGTGGATGCCGGTTCGCCGGGCGTACTGGCCTGCAAAAATACTCGCCCGGCTGGCGGCGCAGATGCTCGTGGTAACAAAGCAATTTGTGAACAGACAGCCGTTTGCAGCGAGCGAATCCATATTTGGAGTCCGGATGATTTTGTTGCCCATACAGCCCATCGTGTCCCATCGCTGGTCGTCGGTTAGGAGGAAGATTATGTTGGGCCGTCTCTCCTTCCGCCCCTCAAGCCGAAGTTGACTCTCACACCTAGCCCAATACACAACTCCAGCCCTTGCCGCGAGTGACATGAAGTAGCGACGATTCAATGGATCCATCTGGTCCTGCCTGTTTTCATTGACTTATCTTAACGGTTTGCGGAGTTGACGTGGGCCCCGGAGACGATAGGTGCATTCCGTCTGTCACGAGCGGGTCGATTCTTGGATATCGTGCCGTGAACTTCGGATCCCAGCCATGGTAGGCAATCCATGTCTTCCCGTCCGGACCCGTAAAAAAACTGTGATGGCCCGGCCCCTTGACGAACTCGTTTGATTCCAGAATCTTGTCTGGCTGCTCAATGAATGGCCCCATGGGTGATTCGCCAACCGCGTAGCGAAGGTTATATGTATCGTTCGTCCACGCACCTGTACTATAGGTAAGAAAATATGTCTTATCCCGCTTCAGAATGAAAGGCCCTTCCTGCCACTTGTGGTGACTTATCAACTGCTTCGGCTCACCCACTACCCGATTTGGCACCACGAGTCGATCGACATATATCTGCCCGGCCGTAAGGCCCAGGCTGTTACCGTGTTCGATAGTGTAGTACAGATACAGCGTCCCGTCCTCATCGGCAAACGAATGCCCATCCAGCGACGCGTTTGGCACAACAACCCCTCGGTCCTCATACGGCCCTTCCGGGCTGTCTGCTACCGCCAGCCCCACACGATTACCCGTATTCTTCGGTGTATCATCGAGCGACGCCGTGTAATAAAGATGGTACTTGCCATCCAGCTTGACTACCTCCGGCGCCCAGAAGTTCCGCCGGTTCCACGAGCCTGGCTTGCCCTTGGTGACGGCGCCTCGGACGAACGTCCAGTCGGTCAGGTTGTCCGACTTGTAGATTTGTATGAATCGCTCGTCCGGGGCCTTGCCCGTTGCGAAGAGGTAGTAAACCCCTTCGTCTTTTATTATACACGGGTCGGCAAGGTAACGTTCTATAATCGGATTGCAGTACGTAAACGTAGATTCACACCCAAGCGACCCGCCCTGACAGCCAGCGACATAAACTATCGCTCCTGCACCGGTACCGCCAACAAGATAAAGGAACTGGCGCCGACCTATAACCCTTTCATATCTCATCTGCAATCTCTATCAGAGGCATCTACGCGCGGAGTTTTTTGTAGTTTTCGAGTGATTTTTCGATAGCGATGAGTGGTGGGTATGCATCCTTTTCCTCTTCGATGATGTACCACTCGGTGCCGCCGGTGGTTTCACAGATTGAGAATATCTGCTGCCAATCGAGGTCACCTTCGCCGATGAGGGCTTTGGGGTTTGTTGCAGAGAATTCCTTGAGGTGAATGGTGACGGTCCGGCCGGGGTATTTCTTCAGATAGACAACCGGGTCTCCACCGCCGCCCATAGCGTTTCCGGTGTCGAGCTGCATGATGACGTCCTTGGTTGTGTTGCCGAACAAGATGTCCCAGGGCGTTTCGCCGTCGATTGGCTTGAATTCGAAGCTGTGATTGTGGTATCCGACCTGCATTCCGTGGGGCTTTACTTTTTCGGCCAGTTTGTTGAATCGCTCGGCTTGCTTGAGCCAGAAGTCTTTGGTGCTGTTTTCCTCGCCGCCGAGCCAGGGGACGATGAGATACTTGTTGGAGAGGATTTTGTTGAACTCGATGGTTGCGTCGATTTTGTCAGGCATGAGGGTATCGTTCTGTGTGTGGCTGCCGCAACATAGCAGGCCGTTGTCGTCGAGGATTTTGCGGAGGTCCTCGGCTTTGTGTTCGTAGAAGCCGGCGAACTCGACTCCCTCGTAACCCATTTTGGCGATGGCCTCGATGGTTTTGGGGAAGTCTTTTTCGCATTCTTTGCGAACGCACCATAGCTGGACGCCTACCGGGATGTTTTTTTCTTTCTTCATTTTCTCTGCCCCCAAGGTTTGCGGTGCCGCAGCGCCGACTGCCGCCAGTGCAGCGGTGGATTTCAGGAAACGACGCCGTGATATGCTTCTTGAGTTCGGTATTTGAGACATGATTTTCACCTCATTTCTGTAAGTTAGAGTTTCGTTGCCGGGAATATGGTATGATGAGCAAGACCATACGCGGCTGATGGCGTAAATGTAGCGTCAAAAGACGGAGAAGTCAAGGGAAAAAGGAAGTGGGGTTGACAGCGGTAAATGGTGAGGTCGTGTTAGCCATCGATTGAGGTGTGGTTTCGTCGGCTCGAATTCGAGCAGGTATGGTGGTCTGCTGATGAGAGCAGTTTTTTGGTGAGAGGGCATTTTCTGTTGGTTGGTTGAGCAAGGGGATATGGGATTATGGCGAAAACTTCGGTTATAGAGCTGCGTCGGCGCTCGGTGACTAAGTCGCTGATTTGGCGTATTATAGGGGTAGTGTGGACATGGGTGGGGGCTTATCTGATTCTGGCGCTGACGCCGGCGAAGTACCGCAGTGCGTCGCTGATGGCAACGGCGATAGTGATTTACCATCATTCTACACGGATGATTATGTATTACTTCTATGAGCGGGTCTGGTCGGCCATCGGCTGGGGGAAAATCGATAAGGGAAAAAAGGGTGAGGCGGCGATGTCAGCGCGAGAGAAGCTGAAGTGGGCGGTGGGAATTGTTGTGGTGCTGACGATAATTTTCTTTTTGATACTGTATGTAACACCGCTGGTGAAGAAGTAGCGAGCAGTGAGGTTCGGTTATTGGTCTTCAGGTAGGTCGTCCTTGAGCAGGTCCGGGCGGGTTTGTTTGGTGCGTTCGAGGGCCTGGCTGCGGCGCCATTTTTCGATTTCACCGTGATCGCCCGAAAGCAGTATTTCCGGCACTTTCATCCCGCGATAGATTTCGGGACGGGTATAGTGCGGGTATTCAAGCACGCCGCCGGCCGAGGGGCTGAACGATTCGTCCTGGGCCGAATCTTCGTCGCCGAGAGCGCCGCCCAGCAGGCGGACGACGGCGTCGATAACGACCATAGCGGCTAATTCGCCACCCGAGAGCACGTAGTCGCCGATGGAGATTTGCTCAGCGGCCAAGCCGATGCGGATGCGCTCGTCAAAGCCCTCATATCGGCCCGTTATAAGAATCAGGCGTTTTTCTTTCGACAGCTCGACGGCTTTTCGCTGGTTAAAGGTCTGTCCCTGCGGACTGAGCAAAATGACCCGGCCCGGCTCAGCCAAGAGCGACCGAACGTGCTCGAAGCAATCGAAGACCGGGCCAGGCATCATTACCATACCAGGCCCGCCGCCGTACGGACGGTCATCGACTTTCTTGTGCTTGTCTTTCGAGAAGTCGCGGATGTCGGCAAGGACTATTTCGACCACCCCTGCCTGCTGTGCACGCTTGAGTATCGACTCACTCAGTGGCGAGGCGAACATCTCAGGAAACAGAGTAAGGACGTCGATACGCATTACTCTTTCTTGGGTTCTTCCTGCGAAGTTTCTTGTTTGCTTTCTTCGGCGGATTCGCCCTGCGGCTCGGCCTTGTCTTCGTCTTCGGAAGCCGGTTCTTGCCCGGCTTGTTCTTCCGGCTCGGCCCTGGATTCCTCGACGGGCTTTTCTTCCGGTTTGGGTTGCTCGGCAGCCGGCGCAGCTTGTGCCTTCTCTTCGGCCTCGGCTTGTTGTTTTGCCTTCTCCTCAGCGGCCTTTGCGTCTTGCTTGGGTTCTTCCTGCGGAGTTTCTTGTTTGCTTTCTTCGGCGGATTCGCCCTGCGGCCCGGCCTTGTCTTCGTCTTCGGAAGCCGGTTCTTGCCCGGCTTGTTCTACCGGCTCGGCCTTGGATTCCTCGACGGGCTTTTCTTCCGCTTTGGCCTGCTCGGCAGCCGGCGCAGCTTGTGCCTTCTCTTCGGCATCAGCTTGTTGTTTTACCTTTTCTTCAGCGGCCTTTGCGTCTTGCTTGGCCTGTTCTTCGGCCTTCTTCTTTGCTTGTTCTGCGGCCTTCGCTTCGGTTTCGGCCTTTGTTTTCTCTGCTTCGGCGGCCTTTTGGAGCGCTGCCCTGTCGGCTGTGTCGAATGGTTTGCCGGCCGCCCGGGCCTTGGCCTTGGCGCGGGCCCGGCGCGAGGTGCGTTGCTCGGCCTGTTTATGCCTTATCCCTTTTTCAAGCAGAATGTGCGAGACGGCTTCGGAGGGAATTGCCCCTTTATCAAGCCAGTATTTCACTCGCTCGAGGTTGAGCACGACCTGGCTTTCAGGCTTCTTTTCGAGCGGGTCGTAATGGCCCAGCTTTTCGAGAATTCTGCCGTCACGCGGCGCACGAGAGTCAACGGCGTTGATTCTGAAGAACGGCCGATGCCGCCTTCCCATACGGGTCATTCTGATTTTTACTGCCATAACTAACTCCTGTTTAAGCGTTTATAATCAATTCCCCCGGCCATTACACTTCTCGGCCGAGAGACACGTTTACACAG
Organism: uncultured Pirellulales bacterium; assembly: GCA_964394625.1. Classification (GTDB taxonomy): domain Bacteria; phylum Planctomycetota; class Phycisphaerae; order Sedimentisphaerales; family Anaerobacaceae; genus JAUVYV01. The sequence continues at coordinate 566 of CAYMYK010000172.1, read as the reverse complement.
CAAAACCATCACTATAGCCAAATTCGCCAGCCGGGCAAGCAATATTTTATTATCGTCCCAACACCTGTGGACAAATCTTTCCTTCAAAACAGAACAGACCAAGGACCGAAGACCACAAACCGCTATACGCTATATGCCGTCCTCCTGCTCTCCGGATACCGCTCCAGCACCTTTTCGTACGCATCCTCTATTACCGGCCCCGCCTCCGCCTCGCTAATCTCGCCGAGCTTCACCATCGCCGCATAACAGTACCCCACCGCACACTGCGCCCCTCCCGCATACTGATAATCAGGCCACTGACCGATTACTTTTCAGTAAAGTGAAATCGCTCTCTCGTACTCACGCGGACGCTGCTGACTCTCAGCCGTATAGAAATGCACAATATCCGAATACTACATCGGTTAATTGCTTTATCTGAACCTCGTATTTATCAATTATCCTGCCCTAAGGGGATAAGCTTCCCTTCGCTGTACCGATACTCGGCTTGTTCTATCTTGTTGGTGACAAGCGTATCTTCTTCGAGTCCAAGGTTCTTGATTGTAAACGTATCTTCCGGCAGTGGCTTA
>CAYMYK010000171.1:771-6479 GCA_964394625.1 uncultured Pirellulales bacterium | reverse complement strand
CGATAGGCAGGCAAGGCAAATAAGTGAATAAACTGATAAGGAGTCCATTATGAAGAGTAGAAGTATGGCAGCGATATGGGGATGGGCGGCAGGGATAGCAACTATGTTGGTACTGGTGACGGGACTGGCGGCCTTCGCTCAGAGCGGCGGGCCTTATGTGTTGGATTGGAGTACGATTGATGGCGGCGGAGGAGCGAGCAGTAGTGGGCAGTATGCGCTTACGGGTACGATAGGCCAGCCGGATGCGGGATGGATGGCAGGTGGTGATTATGAGCTGTTAGGCGGCTTCTGGCCCGGCGGGCCTTTGTGTATTGTTGACTTCGAGGAGTTTGCGCTGTTTGCAGACTACTGGCTGCAGAGCGGCCCCGATTTGCCGGCGGACCTGGACGGAAGCGGACTGGTGGATATGGATGACCTCGAGATGCTTGTCTATGACTGGCTGTGGTATTGTCCGTACGGGTGGTCGCTGAGATAGCAGTCGGGTCGCGTGAGCAGGTCGAGGGACGGCTTCGGTTGTACAGGGCCGGGTCAGGCCTGCGTTGCGCCATGAGCAATGCACTGTTTCGAAGGTTTCGAGATGGGGACAACGCCTGCCTGAATCAGGGAGACTATTTTAGCTCGACGGACCAGTAAGCGTGGTCGAGGAACTGCTTCCAGCTTTGGTATCTCTGGTGGCCGAGGTGGATGTGTATGAGGGGGTTTTTTTTCGGTTTTACGGGTCTTTGGATGAGGGTCAAGCCAGCCTGTTTTGGCGTTCGGCCACCCTTTTTGACATTACATTTGGTGCAGGCGCAGACGATATTTGTCCAGCCAGACTTTCCTCCCATACTTCGCGGAATGATGTGGTCGAGCGAAAGCTCGCTGGTGGGCTGTTTTTTGCCGCAATACTGGCAGCGGTTTTTGTCTCTTGCGAAGATATTTCTTCTGTTGAACTTGACATCGTTTCTCGGCAGGCGGTCGTAGAACAGAAGGCGAATGATTCTGGGCACGGCGACGTAGAAGTTGACGGTAGAGACCCAGTCCTGGCCATCCGGCTCGAAGGAGCGTTTGAGCTCGCTTACCTCGCACCAGCTCTGGAAGTCGTAGTTCGAGTAGCGGCCCTGTTCGAGGGAGACGACTTCTGCAAGCTCTCTGCACAGCAGGGAGAATGCCCTTCTGGCTCCGATGATGCGGATAGCCATATAGTGCTTGTTCAGGACGAGCACATTGCAATCGAGACCGGATTTAACGTCAGAAGCAAACATAATTAAAACAGGTCATATAACGGCTTTTCATTTACCGTCCGGGAATTATTCATAGCAGAAAAGTGTTTGGCTTGCAAGGGAAAAAACGACGATTTTGAAGGGTTGGATTTTGACGGCGCCGGGGCGGGGGACAGCCGGCTACCGGGCCGAAGAACAGCCAACACGGTTAAATTGCGATACTCAGCAGGAGCCGGTCAGCTCTGGGCTTTCGTTGTCAGTTGTACTACGTTTTCCGCCCTGAGACCCTTTTCACCCTCGACGATGTCGAAGCTGACAGAGTCACCTTCTCCAAGAGTTTTGTATCCATCGCCGGCGATATTAGAGTAATGTACGAAGACGTCGTTGCCATCGGTGGTGGCAATGAAACCATAGCCCTTCCTTGAGTTGAACCACTTAACCGTTCCCTCTGACATACTGCACACCTCTTGAACTACCATGGCAAAACAAAAAATTCATCTGCAACCCTTAAGGCAACGTATGTGTTATACAAGCCGATATGTTTTTTAGTTTTTCGAGTTGCAGCTTCATACGGATAATTCAGTTGCGTATAAGTTTCATTTTACCTGAGCCGGCGGTCAAAAAGTTTTTGGTCTCTGCGTCGGCTGCGGTGCAGGGGCGCTAAGGCTTTCTCTCATAAGCCGGCCCATCTTGAATTTTACGGCTCTTTTCGACGGGACGTTAACCCGCTCCAGGGTCTTTGGATTCTGAGCGACGCGTGAGGCCCTCGTTCTGGTTTCAAAGACGCCGAAGTCGCGGAACTCGATTCGGTTGCCATTGGACAGCTCGGCGGTAATCTCCTCGAGGAAGCTCTGTATGACGCTTTTTACGGTAAGCCGCTTGGCTTGTGTTTGCTTTGCAATCCGGTCAATGAGTTCTTTCTTTGTAACAGTTGCCATACGCTACCTCATTTCAAGAAAGAGCAGTTAGCAAACCTGATTATTCCACACTTGATGTGGCAAGACCACTTTTTGCAGGTGAGCGTTTTTTTTGGAGGACATAGTTCTCTCCGCAATCCAGTCGCTCATAGTGTGCCCGTTAAAAATTATTGCACTAACCGGCGGTGGCAAAGGCACTTTCGTACTGCAAATCACTATACTACAACGACTTCTATGCGGCAAACAATTTTTATTTAAAAAAATCCGTGTATTTGAACGTATGCGGGACACATCAAGAATGAAGGTGCGGGCCGTGGGTGTAAAGGTAGTTTTGCGGGATATAACGTGAGGATGTTTTGCCTTTAATGTGCAACTGCACGAGGGTATTGTGGGCGGGCGGCGGCTGCGGCCTACAGTACGTAACATTAGTATTTTCAATATGTTATGTACCGGCGATACGTTTGGTGCGTTGCGCGTCGCGGCAGGCGGCGTCTGACAATCCATCCAGGCAGAGGTGAGGCGGTGGCGGCGTATGGCTGTCGGCGGCGCAGGGTTTTGGTCGGGCGATTGCGTGCGGGGCGGCACCCGGCACGCTGCGGGCGGGTTGTTCGGCTGCTCAGGAGGGCGGAGAATCCAAATGTGTGTTGACCGGGCGATAAATAGACTGCATAATTGCTGCTCCTTTTGCCGCCCGGTGGATTCCGGCTAAGAGCGGGTTTGTATGCCGGCGGGTGGTTCGTATTTGAGACGCTTTGTTTTTAGGGATTCTGTGGGGAAGAAATGACGGTGAGCAAATCGGGCGTGAGCGGTCGAAAGAAAGACAGGATTGCCGAGATAGCAAATACCTTCGAGTGGCTGATAACGGCCTTTGTGTTGGCATTTATTTTTCGGGCGTTTGTAATGGAGGCGTTTCGCATACCGACCGGGAGTATGGCGGATACGCTGATGGGTGCGCATTTTCGTCTCAGGTGTCCGCAGTGCGGGTACAAGTACCGCTACGGCCTTGGCAATTTCCGTGTGCCCAGGGACACGATACCGAGAGTCGCTCTGCCATTTCGGCGTTCCCGGTGCCCGAGCTGCGGGTATCATCAGCCGACCGGCGGGATGATGCCTGTCTCGAACGGCGACCGTATTTTAGTGCTGAAGTGCCTTTATCAGTTTTTCGAGCCGAAGCAGTGGGATGTAATAGTATTTAAGAATCCACTGAACCCGACTGAGAACTATATCAAACGTCTCGTCGGCAGGCCCGGCGAGAAGGTGGAGATAATAGACGGTGATGTCTATATAAACGGCCTGATAAGCCGAAAGCCGGCGAAGGTTCAGCAGGAGTTGTGGATGCCGGTATATGACAACGACTACCAGCCGATTCGGCCCGACGAGCCGACCTTTAACGGTCATCAGTGGAGCCGGCCCTTTCGCAACAGCAACGGCTCAAAATGGAAGGTTGACGAGACAGACGCAGCGGTTTTTGTGCTGGACAGCGCTGCGCAGCAGATTAGCACGTTGTTCTACGATACCTCGCTTGGGAACGATTTTCGGGCGACTTACGCATACGACGGCGTGGGGGATTATCGGTATCTTCCTTACTGCAGCGATTTGATGGCGCGTTTCTGGGTCAAATCGAGCGACACGCCCGGCAGCATCGGGATATCGCTGAGCAAATACGGCAGGACGTATCGGGGATGGTACGACTACGGCGGGCAGATGAATATCGCCGTAGAAAGCGAAGACGGCGAGAAGGTTCTGGCCAGCGGGTATGCGGCTGAGCCGATGCGCGGCGAACACGTACCTATGCGGTTTGCGAACCTGGACCATCGGCTGGTTCTGGAGTTTGCCGGCGAGAAGCTGACCTGTGACCTGGGCCGGGATGCCAATGCGGCGGGGCCGAGAAGGACCAAAATCGAGCCGCAGGTGAAGATATTCGCAGCGGGCAAGCTCGAGCTATCGCATATTGCGATTTTCAAGGACATTCATTACACCTCGAGGAACCCGCAGTCGAACGACCGCGGCCGGGCCACGGAGGGTAATCCGCTGCAACTGGACGAAGACGAGTTTTTTGTTCTCGGCGACAACAGTCCTCGCAGCCAGGACGGCAGGTGGTGGAGCCAAAAAGGCAGGGGCAACAACGGCAAGATGTACCGGTACGGCATTGTGCCGCGTGAGTATCTTGTCGGCAAGGCGTTGTTTGTCTATTGGCCCGCGGGATTTCGGCCTTTTGCTCGCTCTCGGTATGCGGTGGTTCCTAATATCGGAGAGATGCGTTTTATCTACGGCGGCTCGGGCAAGACATTCTGAACGTCAATTCTGAAAACCAGCTCAGGTAAAGGGGTTTGATGATGAAAGGTTTTATTTTTCTGTTGATTTCGGGAATTATTTTAGCCGGCTGTGCGTCAACTGAGGTTTGTGTGGGGCCTGTTGACAGCAGCGCGAGGGTAAAAGAGCTTCGGTGCGAGTATCTTGTCAATCCCGTGGGGATTGATGTGGTCAGGCCTCGGCTGATATGGGTTACGCAGGCGAGGGGGCGAGGGTGGAGGCAGGGGGCGTATCGAATCATAGTGGCAGGCAGTGCGGAGAAATTAAGCAGGGGCGAAGGGGATTTCTGGGATACGGGGAAGGTTAAATCAAGTCAGTCTGTCCATATTGTTTACGGGGGCAAACCGCTAAAGTCGCGGATGAGGTATTTTTGGAAGGTTCGCGTGTGGGACAGGCAAGGCAAGGTTAGCAAGTGGAGCGAGCCGGCGTACTGGGAGATGGGGCTGTTGAGGCGAGAGGACTGGCGGGGCGAGTGGATAAGCGGGCCCAAGGTTTACGACTGGGAGCAGCGGACGAGGCGGCATTTCAGCAAGACGATAGAATGGACAGACAGGGATGCACAGGTGGAGCCGAGTCCCTTTTTTCGCAGGGACTTTTCACTGGACAAGAAGGTGAGCAAAGCTCGTGTCTATATCTGCGGGCCTGGCTACTATGAGTTGTATCTGAACGGCAGGAAGGTCGGTGACCACGTTCTGGACCCGGCGTTCACGCGGTACGACAGACGGGTGCTGTATGTTACGTACGATGTTACCGACGGGCTTTCGCAGGGCGACAATGCCTTAGGCGTGGTGCTGGGTAACGGCTGGTACAATATGCATACATTTGCGACGTGGAATTTCGATAAGGCGCCCTGGCGAGACAGGCCTGCGGTGATTTGTCAGCTTGAGGTGGACTTTGAGGACGGGACGTCGAAACGAATAGTGAGCGATTCAAGCTGGAAGGCCGGCAGGGGTCCGATTATCTTTGAGAGTATTCGCAACGGCGAGGTCTATGATGCCAGGCGTGAGATGCCCGGGTGGAACAAGTGCGGATTCGACGACAGTGCGTGGGCCGATGCGGTGGTCGTACGGGGGCCCAAGGGCAAGCTCAGGACACAGATGCTGCCGGCAATCAAGGTAATGAAGACCATCAGGCCGGTGAAGGTAACCGAGCCGAAGCCGGGGGTTTTCGTGTTTGACATCGGTCAGAACATAGGGGGCTGGGCCCGGCTTTCGGTTTCAGGCCCGGCGGGTACACAGGTTAAGCTTAGATACGGCGAGCGTCTATACGCGGACGG
>CAYMYK010000171.1:0-761 GCA_964394625.1 uncultured Pirellulales bacterium | reverse complement strand
ACGGGACGCTGGATACGGAGAATATAGGGATGTTCACGTATCAGTGGGAATTTCAGACCGATACATATATCCTGAACGGTCAGGGGCGGCAGCTCTGGGAGCCGAGGTTTGTCTATCACGGGTTTCGGTATGTTGAACTGACGGGATTTCCGGGCAGGCCGACGGCGGATAATCTTCTGGCGAAGGTCGTTCATACATCATTTGAACGGGCGGGAAGTTTCGAGTGTTCGAATCGGCTTTTGAACAGGATACAGCAGGCGACGCTGTGGTCTTATGTGAGTAATTTTCACGGGTATCCGACTGATTGTCCCCATCGGGAGAAGAACGGCTGGACGGGTGATGCGCATCTGGCGGCTGAGGCGGGGCTGTACGATTTTGACGCGGCGGCTGCATACACGAAGTGGATGGACGATTTCGCAGACGAGCAGCGTCCGGACGGTGAGCTGCCGGGGATAATTCCGACCCCGGGCTGGGGTTATGGTCGCTGGAACAGCGCGGCGTGGTCGAGTGCGTATTTTCTGATTCCCTGGTATGTGTACGAGTACTGCGGCGACGAGCGAATTCTCACAGGGCATTACGAGGGGCTGAAGCAGTATGTTGAGCTTCTTCGCAGCAGGGCGCAAGGGCATATTGTGAATGCGTCTTTGAGGGCGACTTCGTATTATTACGTCGATGTGAAGATTTTGGCAGAGGCGGCTCGGCTGCTCGGCGACAGCAAAGAGGCAGGCAGGTATGCCAGGCTTGCGGCAGATATTCGGCGG
>CAYMYK010000170.1:0-6613 GCA_964394625.1 uncultured Pirellulales bacterium | reverse complement strand
CAGAAAAGTCAAGCGAAAATAAAATGTGCAAATAAAAAAGAGATTCAGCCGGCTGAGGACGGGCGGTTCAGAGGTTGTCGATAAAGGCGTGAGGGTCGGCAAAAAAGCTCCTGCAGGTTCGGAAGTGTTCGGTGTCTTCGTAGCCGACGCTTTTGATGGGAATATAGTCGAAGCTGAGGATATTGGCGTCCGGACAGGCCATCAGGATTGGCGAATGTGTGGCGATGATGAACTGTGCAAGACCCGCCCGGCTTGCCTTTGTGAGGATTTTTAGCAGCTTGAGCTGGCTTACGGGAGACAGTGCGGTTTCGGGCTCGTCGAGCAGATACAGGCCCTTTATTTTGTACCGCGCCTCGAAGAATGTGAGGATGGACTGGCCGTGTGATTTTGTGAGCAGGGAGCTTCCTCCGAAATAATCGAGCTGCCCTCGGTCCGTGGACGCCCAGTCCTCGAGGACCTGTGCGAAGTGCTTGAATATGTCGGAGGCGAAGAATGAGCCGGGTACCGGGCCGTCGGCCCACTGGACGTCGATGCCTTTATAGAGCTTGTTTTCGTACGGGTTAAAATCGAGGCGGGTTCGGCTTATGCCCTGCCAGATATAAATTCGGCAGGCATTGGAGATGGCTCTTAAAAGGGTCGATTTGCCCGTGCCGTTTTCGCCTATGAAGAACGTTACCGGCGAGATGAAATCGAGCGTCGATGTCCGATTGAAGATGTCGAGGTTGAAGGGGTAGTATTCACTGGTTGGGAATCTGTCATGTCGGAAGATAACTGTCTTTATGTGCATGTAACATTTCCTGAAATATGCTGGTGAAACGGCAGTGTCATAAATAACAGTTTACGGCGCCCGGCGAAAATTTCAAGTATTGCTTTGGCAAGTCAGCGGCCATAGATGTACGATTAAATGTTTGATTCGGTAATAATGTGGTAGTATTTTCGTACAATTGCCGGGTGATGCTTGACGGATTGGTCTTTTCCGGCTTAGAATCCGTTTTTTGTATATTGTTTCGGGGAGAACGGTAACCGGCTGTGCGGCGGTGTTGGCACGGTACGGCAGTTTTTGTGAACGACAGTTAAAAACCAGGTCTTTCGCCCGACGGCACTTGAACAGATGAGCAGGTTGGGCATGGTTATGATGAAGAGTGAAAGGACTGTTTTATGAGAAAGCTAAGTATCCTGAGTATCGTACTGAGTTTGAGCGTGGTAGTGCTCGTGCCGGCAGTTGTGGTGTGTGCTGCGGACACGACGCAGGAGCTGGCCAAAGAGAACGCCCAGTTGAAGCAGCGTGTTGACCGGCTGGAAAAGGAGCTGGCCGAAATCAAGGCGATGCTCGCACAGCGACCGGCGGCCAAGCCAGAGGCGGAGACAAAGGCGGCGGCACCGAAGTTAGCGCAGAGCGATATTGAGAAAATTGCGGCGATTGTGCAGGGTAAGAAAAAGCCGGTGACGAGCAGCTTGGACGTTGAGGTCTATGGCCGGCTGAAGCTGGATGCCGCTTACGACACATCGCGGACGGATGTGGGCAACTATGTGAAGTGGGTCAGGCCCGAGGGCACCAATGAGAACGACAACGAATTCAATATGACGGCGAACGAGACCCGGCTCGGGTTCCGGATAAAAGGGCCTCAGGACGGTGAGCTTAGAACAAGCGGGCGAGTCGAAGTGGATTTCTTCGAGGGCGGCTCGGAGAATAAATCCCGGCTGATGATGAGGCACGCATATATGAACCTGAACTGGCCCGAGGACAGATTCAGTATCCTGGCAGGCCAAACCTCGGATGTGATATCACCCTTAGTGCCTTATACGATGAACTATTCGGTTGCGTGGTGGGCAGGCAATATCGGCTACCGCCGCCCGCAGATACGCCTGACCAAGGGCTATACGGTGGCGAAAGACGTCGATTTGAAATTAGAGGGGGCACTGACGAGGAATATAGGGTTAAGCGAGAGCTTTGTGGAGCGAGACGCAGGAGAGGATTCGGGCCTTCCGGGCATTCAAGGCAGAATCAGTGCAACTTTTCCCTGGCTGGAGTATAAGCCGACAACAATCGGTTTTTCGGGTCACTGGGCGAAAGAGGAGTACGATACTTTGGCGAGCGGCGCAAACGACAAGTATGACAGTTGGTCGCTGAACCTTGACGTGACTCAGCCGATTAACGAATGGCTGGCGGTAAAGGGTGAGCTGTTTACGGGCGAGAATCTGAGCGTTTATCTTGGCGGTATCGGCCAGGGCGTAAATACGATGAGAGGCAATGAAATTGGAAGTACAGGCGGCTGGGTCGCGGCCAGTTTGACGCCATATCCCAAGTGGAACTTCAACCTTGGTGTGAGTGTCGATGACCCGGATAACGGAGGCCTTGACGGAATGAGCGGCGACAAGCGTGAATACAACCGGTCGGTATTCGGCAATGCCATCTATTCGCTCGATAATAACGCGCAGGTCGGCTTCGAGCTTTCCCAGTGGCACACCGAATACGCAAGCAGCGGCGACGGCAATGCACTGCGTGCACAGGCGTCGTTTATATACAACTTTTAGGACGGTATTTTCGGGTTGACTTACCCGGCACAAGGTGATAGAAGCTTCGCGGCTTGAACGCAATTGTCCGCGTCGGGGACGGTTGGAACAGAAGTTATAACCTTTAATCAGAAGCAAAGGAGCAGTGCGATGGCAGACAAGAACGAAGTTGTGGAAACCAGCGAGGCCGAGATAGCGGTACACTGGCACGAGGAAGACTACATATACCCGTCAACGAAATTCATTGCTCAGGCAAATATGGCGGACGAGAGCGTATATGAGCGTTTCAGCTTGGACAACTTTCCCGAATGTTTCAAGGAATATGCGGATTTGTTGGACTGGGACAAGTACTGGGATACAACGCTTGATATGAGTGACGCACCCTGCTGGAAATGGTTCGTGGGCGGCAGGATAAATGCCTGTTACAACTGCGTGGACAGGCATCTCAAAAACAATAAGAACAAGACGGCGATTCACTTCGTCCCGGAGCCGGAGACCGAGCGGATTGAACATATCACGTATCAGGAACTTTATATAAGGGTCAGCGAGGCGGCGGCGGTGCTTCGGGATTTTGCGGGTTTGAAGGCGGGCGACCGGGTGACGCTTCATTTGCCTATGGTGGCCGAGCTGCCGATAACAATGCTGGCTTGCGCCCGATTAGGCGTCATTCACTCCGAGGTCTTCGGCGGATTCAGCGGAAAGGCCTGCTCGGAGAGAATTGTGGACTCCGATAGCACGGTTTTGATAACGATGGACGGCTACTACCGGAACGGAAAGCTGCTTAATCACAAGCAAAATGCCGATACCGCCGTAGCGGAAGCCGAAAAAGAAGGACATAAGGTTGATAAAGTTCTCGTCTGGCAGCGATACCCCAGCAAGTACTCAAGCCAGACACCGATGGTGGACGGCCGGGATTACATTATGAATGATTTGGTTAAGCAATACCGGGGCGCCCGAGTGGAGCCGGTATCGATGCCGGCCGAGGCGCCGCTGTTTCTTATGTACACCAGTGGAACCACCGGTAAGCCCAAGGGCTGCCAGCACAGCACGGGCGGGTACTTAGCGTACGTAGCAGGAACGTCGAAGTATATTCAGGATATTCATCCGGAAGATGTGTACTGGTGTATGGCGGATATCGGATGGATTACGGGACATTCGTATATCGTGTACGGCCCGCTGGCGCTGTGTGCATCGAGCGTTATCTACGAAGGAGTACCGACATATCCCGACCCGGGTCGTCCCTGGCGAATAGCCGAAGAGCTTGACGTCAATATCTTCCACACCGCCCCGACCGCGATACGGGCATTGAGAAAGGCCGGACCCGATGAGCCGGCGAAGTATAATTATCATTTCAAGCATATGACCACGGTCGGCGAGCCGATTGAACCGGCAGTCTGGAAATGGTATCACAAAGTTGTCGGCAAAGGAGAGGCGGCGATAGTGGATACGTGGTGGCAGACTGAGAACGGCGGATTCTTATGCAGCACTGTGCCCGGCCTGAGGCCGATGAAGCCGGGCAGCGCCGGGCCGGGCGTTCCGGGGATTCATCCGGTGATTTTTGACGAAGACGGCAACATAATAAAGGCGGGCGAAGGCAAGGCCGGCAATATATGTATCCAGAACCCGTGGCCCGGTGCATTTCAGACGATATGGGGCGACAGAGACAGGTACGTTGCTCAGTATTACACGCGGTACTGCACGAACAAGCAGAGCAAGGACTGGCGGGACTGGCCCTACCTGACAGGCGATGCAGCCGTACAGGATGCAGACGGATATTACCGTATCTTAGGAAGAATCGACGACGTGATAAATGTCTCCGGTCACCGGCTGGGAACCAAGGAGCTTGAGGCGGCGGCGATTCTGGTCGATGAGGTGGCCGAGGCAGCCGTCGTGCCGGTGGCGGATGAGATAAAGGGCAAAGTGCCAGACCTGTACGTATCGCTCAAGCCGGGATTCGAGGCAAGCGACGAGCTGGCCAAGAAAATTTCAGATACCATTTGTGAAAGAATAGGCAAGATAGCAAAGCCGAACGCGGTCTGGATTGTGTCCGATATGCCGAAGACCCGGTCGGGCAAGATTATGCGAAGGGTCCTTGCGGCTATCTCGAATAAAAAGGATGTCGGCGACGTAACAACGCTGGCAAACGCGCACGTTGTGGACGAAATCAGAGAGATGGTGCAGAAATGACCACCGCCGGGATGCAAACTGCAATGGCCAAGCCGGTGTTGAAGCAGAAGGAGATTTTTTAGATTAGGAGACGATTATGGAAGTGCAAATATCCAAAACCACAACAAAAATAGAGGATACGACAGGCAACCCCGCTCCGCTGGGTCTGATGGGATTCGGAATGACGACGGTACTTTTGAACCTTCACAATTCGGGGCTCTTTCCGCTGGGAGCGATGATACTGGCGATGGGCGTATGCTACGGCGGGCTGGCTCAGGTAATAGCAGGGATAATGGAGTGGAAAAAGGGAAATACCTTTGGAACGGTTGCGTTCAGCTCCTACGGTCTTTTCTGGCTTTCACTGGTCGCTCTAATCGTAGCACCGAAGCTCGGCCTGGGTGAAGCACCGGCAAAAAGTGCGATGGTTGCATATCTGTTTATATGGGGCTTATTTACCTTTGTGATGTACATCGGGACGCTTAAGCTGACAAAAGAATTGCAGTTTGTCTTTTTGTCGTTGGCAATTCTGTTCTGGCTGCTTGCATTAGGTGATTATACCGGCAGCACGACCATCAAGCATATAGCCGGCTACGAAGGTATTATCTGCGGGCTTTCGGCTATGTACACTGCTCTTTCGGCTGTTCTCAAGGAGCTATACTCGAAGTAGAAATAGTCCGGCAGGCAGCTATCGTAATGAATAAATGGCTCGGAGCAGTTCCCGGGCCATTTTTATTTTGTGCTGATGCCGTGTACCGGGAAGACGTTTTTCTTTATCGTTTCGATGGTTTTTTTCAGTGTAGGTATAACGGCCTCACGCTGCTGAGTAGTGACGGCCAGGTTTCTGTCGCGCAGTCCGCCGCTCCATTCGGTGCTTTCGAGCATAATACCGCCGAGCGCCATATTTATGTCGTCTTCACGGTATGCGCCGCAGAGGACGCCCCAGGCGAGGGTCCAGGCCCTGACGGTGTTCTGGATATTGTAGCCGCCGCCGCCGGTCATAAGTATGGGTTTGTTGAAGGTCAAAAGGTGGTTGATGATATCGACGTAAACGTCGTTTGTGAGCCGTAGATTGCCGAGCGGGTCCTGGGCAAGTGAGTCGGCACCCAGCTCGAATACAAAGACATCGGGCTGATAGGCGCCAATGAGCGGCAGAGCAACGCTCTCGAAGGCCGTCATGTATGCCTGTGAGTATGTGCCGATGGGCACAGGGACATTGACACAGTAGCCGGTGCCCGGGCCGGTACCGATTTCATCTTCGAAGCCGGTGCCGGGGAAAAGGGTCTTTGGGTTCTGGTGAAACGAGATGGTCATTACGTCGGGCCGGTCGTAGAAGGCGTAGGCAACGCCGTCGCCGTGGTGTACATCGACATCGAGATAGAGGACCTTTTTGTGCTGCTCGGCGAGAATGGTGCAGGCCAGAGCAACGTCGTTGACGTAGCAAAAGCCGGAGGCCCGCTCGGGGGATGCGTGATGGTAGCCGCCCGAGGGGTTAAAGGCGACATCGGCATCGCCGGAGAGGATTAGTTTGGCTGCGGTTATAGATGCCCCCGCGGCAAGGACGGCATATTCGAACAATCCTTTGAAGATGGGGCAATCGGCGGTGCCGATACCCATCTGCAGGGCCTCGGTGTCCCTGTGACCGGCGGAAGCACGCCGCAGGGCGTGCAGGTAGCGTGCGGTGTGGAACTTTTTCAGAACGAGGCGGTCGGCGGGTTCGGGCGGAACCTCGGTTATGTTTCGAACACTGAGCATATCCATTGATTGAGCAAGGTCCCTGGTCTTTTTCGCGCGGATGGTGTTGAAGGGATGCTCGGGCGGGTAGCTGTATTTCTCAAACTCCGGTCCGTAAATGAAGGCAGCTTTTCTATCGGCCAATGTACTGTTACCTTTCTTTCTCATCCTGGTGGTATGTAATGTCGTAAAATTCGGTTTC